>JBDTEQ010000197.1:0-5158 GCA_039922475.1 Edaphobacter sp. | reverse complement strand
GAACCGGGCCGGTGCCGAAGTCCACCGTTCTTTCCCTTCAACAGGAAGCCGTTGTCGTTGCTTTTCGCCGGCATACGCTCCTGCCGCTCGACGACTGTCTTTATGCCCTGCAGGCCACGATCCCGGAGCAAGATATCGCACTTCTTCTCAAACTCGTGATTCAGGATGTTCTGACGGCGAGATGGCAAGGCTTTCAGCCAGACTCTTGGACAGAAGGATTGACCCTCTTCTCTCCATCCACGATATAAAGCAGCCCCGCATCGACACAGCGGCGCAAAGCCTTGGAGACTGTTCCGCGCTGATGGAGTTTCTGCAACATGGCCTGCGATTGACGAAGTATCGGTACAAGGTGCTGCGGGGCGAGGTGGCGACTCGAACGCGCGATCTGTTGCGGCAGATATGTCAGGGCCGAGACGTTGTGATCGTGCAGGGCGCGGTGTCTCCGGACCACATTCATATGCTGGTGAGCGTGCCCCCGCAGTTGGCTCCGGCGAAGCTGGTGCAGTACCTGAAGGGCGTTCGAGCCGGTTGTTGCAGGACGAGTTTCCGCAGTTGAAGAAGCGCTACTGGGGCCAGCATCTGTGGGCGCGTGGGTACTTCTGCGCGAGCGTGGGCGCGGTGGACGAGGACACCATCCGGCGGTACATCGAAAACCAGCAGTGGGACGATCCTGGGGAGAACTTCAAGATCACCGCGCCCACCGAGCCTTGAAGCCGGCTCTATGCCGGGCACCTTGCAGGCGGCTTCAGCCGCAAACAGGCGACTTTCAGTCGCAACTCCAACCTACCGGCTTTCAGCCGGCAGTCGTTTAGGATCAATGCGAACCGCCGGTCGAAGGCTGGCTGTTCGGCAACATCGACACCGGAATGCCTTACCACGCCGACACCATGCGGCAGCAGCACCTGAATCGGGTCGCAGCCGACCCGGAGATCGGCTGTCACGCTTTCCGGCACACCTACCGGGCGAACCTGTCTGAGTCGGGGCTGCCTCTGGAGCGCGACTGTCACACCGTCCAGGTCTTCGTGATGCATTTGCGCCGCTTCTCTGGACTGAGCCAGTGCGTCGGCTTCGTCGACGAGCCTTCCCGCATGGTGAATGAGTTTGCACGCGCCTTCCTGCGCAAATGCACACCGCAAGCACCAAATGACGCTGGAGATTCCTCATTTCTGAGCTGGCAGTCAACATGGGGAGAGGGGTATCTTCAGATAGATCAGAACCTCCAGACGAAGCCACGGAGCCGGGACGAGAGGCCAAGGTTCGATGGCATTCTCTGCCGCGCCATCGAAGGTAGCTTTGCTGCGGCAGAGCAGATCAGGGCGCACCGCGAGGAACGAAGTGCAGGCGAGGTCTTTCAGGAGGTTCAGCAGATCTTTGGAGACGTGTTCATCTGTGCCGGCTATCTGCTTGGGCACGTTCACGGGCTCGAATCGAATCTGAAAGATCGCACACTGCGCCTAAGCGCAGTGTGCCAGAAGAATCCGGCCATAGAAACTCTCATGACCAAGCTCGAACGCATCCTGCATGAACTTTGGTTGCATGAATTTGTGTGGCCGTCCATTGAGGTATTTGCGCCCATCTACGATCTGATTTGCGACTTGATGAGCCAGTGCGGGCTTGTCTTTGTCAGGCACAAAGACGAATGGCGGATTGTCATGTATGAAGAACAGGAAGCTATCGAGGAGGCCCGACAAGCTCTGCGACGGTGGACCGGATTGCATGAGCCACAAGAAGAGTAAGCACGGTTATGCTGGCGGCGAGGTAAACCGGTCGAGGTACTGACGGGCCGTGAGAACCTGGATACCGTGGTAGGTTTTCACGCTGAGAAGATCGTTGTCGCCAGACAGGATGATCTCGGCGTCCGCCTGCACAGCGCACTCAAACACCATGTCATCCTTCGGATCGCGGCACACCCCCTGCACGGCTCCTGTTACCTCGACGCGCATTCCGTCACTGGTATATTCCGTGAGGATCGCGAGCACATCCTCGTCCTTCCAGGAGAACTTCCGTACCAGCGTGGCGCGAACTTCCGCGACGATCTGATCGCAAATCGCGACGGTATGGTCGCTGAAGACGGAATCGAGAGCCGCCTGCGGGGTGCCACCGAACTGGAACGCTGATATCCAGATACCGGAGTCGAGAACAACAATCACGCTTTACGCTTCCTACCCGAGGACAGTTCCGCGCGAATCTCGTCCACCAACTCTTCCACATCGCTTTCCGTATAGCCCTGTCCAGTGCGATCGGCTACAGCAACGCGAGTCGCCGTGAGCTTTCGCTGCATCCGCTCCAAACGGTAGGTGCGAAACGCCTCTCGAAACAGCTCGCTGATGTTGCGGCTCTCCTGCCTGGCGACCTCTTCGACCTGCGAAGCCAAGTCTTCCGGGAAGCTAATGGTGAATACGCGGGATGTGCGCGATCTGGAAAGGCTCATAATGAATAATTATTACATAATACTGCATTGTCGTACAGCCTCTAGCGACAATGCGCCACGGGCATCCAACGACGCGGCACCCGGACAATTGTCTCGGAATCAACCCTAAAACACCATCCTGGGAAGTCATTTCGAGATTTTCCTATAGAACGTCGAGAATAGACGTGACAGCTCCGAGCAATGCTGCAACCGCGCTCCAGACTGCCGCCTTTTTGTTAAGGCGCGACGCTACGGCAAGTGCGTTCTGGACGCTGTAGAGGTCAACTCGGGAGAAATCTCTCCTGGTACAGAGGATGAACGAGCTGGCCGGGCTACCTTGCAACCGTCGCAAACACCTTGGGTAAAACCGTTTTCATTTCACAGGGTTTTTTGCCCTATGTTTCAACCTTGTGGTGCGAACACGTTTTCGTCGAAGCATACCCCATGTCGCAGCAGCGCCCAGACGGCTGTCAGCAGCTTGCGTGCGAGCGCGATCAACGCCACTTGCGGCGGCTTCCTTCGCTTCAGCCTCGCCAGCCATGCCCTTGCCGCGGGCAAGTGCCGCGCCGCCACCTGGGCCACCTGCAGCATGATCCAGCGCAGCGTTCCCGACCCATGATGTCCTATTCCGCCGCGCTTCCGCTTGCCCGCCGACTCGCGCACGCTCGGGGTCAGACCCGCATAGCTGGCCAGCGCCCGCTTACTCTGAAAGCGTTCGATCTCGCCCACCTCGCCCAGGATCACCATCGCCGAATAAGCCCCGATTCCCGGCACCGTCTGCAGCCACTTCGCGCGCATATCGTCGTCGGCCATCCGCTTGAGCACCGTCTCCTGTTCCGCAATCGCCACGCTCATCTGGTCGACCATGAGTGTACCGGAACATGGTTTACATTCTGGACCGGGCACATGGTTTACAACCCCCTTGCGGTGAAAGTGGCTCTGGTGGAGGGTTTGCGGCTGGGGTAGCCGGTCTTAAGAGATATATCGGTCGTCGCCGAAGCCGTGGGAATGTGGGAATCCCGAAGGGATTTCCAAGGGATGTGGGAAGGGTGGGAAGCCGGCTTTATGGCTTTCCATGCTTTCCACACCCCGTCATTTCCATGGCTTGTTTTGGCCGCGTTCTGTTCATGCTCGGAGCGCTGGACGAAAGCGCATCTCCGAACTGTTGAACTCGCCTAACTCGGTGTTGTAGAAGACGACTCGATAGAGGTCTTCGTCTATCTGCTCGAACGCGATGTCTTCATTGCGAAACACCTCGCTGATGAAGACTCTGCCCTTATGCCAGCTCACGTCGCCGCTGTTGTTGACTCTGCGCGTCTCGAAGGTCTTCGGGTAGACGAACGGCACCACGCGGCTTGGCATCATCCGCGTGCTGGGGACGTAAATGCTCCCAGGTGTCTCGTTGCCCAGGGCTTCGTGCGGACGCTCATGGTTGAAGGTTGCGCGGAAGCTGTCGAACTTCTTCTGCTGCGCCGTCAATGTTCGAGTTGGCGGCTTCGTCGTATCTTCCTTCAGCGTGCGGTGCATCCGTTCGTGCCGACCGTTCTGTTGTGGCTTACCTGGCTGAATGCGCTCATGCAGGATGCCGAGCTTGGTCCAGTTGAGCGACAGCTTCGAGAGACCCAGCAGGCCCGTGCCAGCGAACGGTGCGCCGTTGTCCGTTCTGATACGTTCCGGCACACCGTACTCACGCATCGCCGCATCGCAGACAGCGCTGACCTGGGCCAGATCCATGCGGCCAACGGCCTGACAGCGGATCAGGAAGCGACTGTGGGAATCGGTGATGGTGAGCGGATCGCAACGATAGCCGTCGCCCGTCATGAAGTAGCCCTTGAAGTCCATGCACCAGAGCTGGTTCGGTGCAGTGACCATCGAGAACGGCTGGGAGTAGGGCGTCGTCCGGCGCTTCTTGCGCTTGGGGTTCGTGAGGCCGGCACGTCTGAGTATCTGCCCCATCGTGCTCGCGGCGGGCCACAGCACGTTCGGGTTGATCCGTTCAAGTCGTGCCTTGAGCTTCCTTGCTCCCCATGATGGAAACCGGTTCCGGAGCGCGAGGACTTCGTTCTCGATCTCGGCTGGTGTTGCATGAGAGCATCCATGCGGCTTGCGCGTCAGATCGAGCAGGCCTTCTGGCCCGACTTCGTCGTAACGCTTGATCCATTTATAAGCCGTCGGACGAGAGATGCCGTACTCGTGACACAGGTCGGTGACGGACATCTCTTCCTTCTGATAGCTCGACAAAAACTGCAGGCGCTGATCTACGGTGCGTATCTCTTTCCAAGGCATAAACGCATCATCACGCGTAAAGCCAAAACTGGGAAAGCCACTTGATATCCGACAAGGTGTAAACCATGTCTCCGGTCTGATCTGTAAAGCATCTCCTCAGTACACTCAACCACCTTCAGCCACACCTCGACCACCACCCGCGCCGCCGGACTCAACGCCAGCCCCGCCAGCCACCCTCGTCCCTTCTTGCCGAACACATCCGCCACCGGCCTCAAAAAGCCTTCCTGATGCAGCACCGCCTGCAACTGATTCTTGGCCTTCGCCCTCTGCCGGCCCAGCGTGATCCGCAGCCTGGTCAACAGCCGAGTCTGCTGCGTGCGCTGGTTCGCCATCCATGCCTCCGGCAAAAGATCGGCCCGCGACAACTGCGCCAGCGTCTCCGAATCCACCCTGTCGTTCTTCAGCCGCGCGCTGGCAATCGCCTTCATCCGCTGCGGATGAACCATCACCAGACGATCCGCT
>JBDTEQ010000196.1:0-4018 GCA_039922475.1 Edaphobacter sp. | reverse complement strand
CGCAACGCAAACCGCAGCCCCTCGCACAATACCTACCTCACTCTCTACACCAGTGAATCGGCGCATCGTGCAGAGCAGCTCGATAGTCTCTTCCCCGACGCGCAAAGCCGTCCCTCCCTCTACGGCGTTCCCATCTCCATCAAAGATTGTTTCGACGTATCCGGCAGCATCACCACCTGCGGCTCCCGCTTCTACGCCCAACACAATGCACCCACGGCAAAAAACTCCTGGGTTGCACAGCGCCTCCTCGACAAAGGAGCCATCCTCACCGGCAAAACCCACCTCCACCAACTCGCCTACGGAATCACCGGCGAAAGCGCAGACTACAGCGATTGCCTCCAACCCCGCGACGCTTCTCTGTTCACCGGCGGATCCTCCAGCGGCGCCGCTGCCAGCGTGCAGGAAGGCTCAGCTCTCGTCGCCATCGGCACGGACACCGGCGGCTCCGTCCGCGTCCCATCCGCACTTTGCGGCCTCGCAGGTTACCGTACCTCTCACGGCGTCGCCCGTGGCGAAACCCTCTGGGCAGGCGGATATCATCTCGCCAAAACCTTCGATACCATCGGCATCCTCTTCCGCGATCTCCGCGACACCGCCGCTCTTGCCCAGGCTATCTTCGACATCGCCCTCGTTCCCGCCTCCTCCGCGCCACGAATTGGCTACGTCGGCAACACATTCCTGCACGACTGCGAACCCGAAGTCCTCACTGCTTACGAGGCATGGAAGCAACGTCTCGCACAGCAAGGCGCAACGCTCACCTCCTTCGACCCAGCCTTCTGGGACGACAGCCCTGCCATCTACTCACCCATCGTCGCCAGCGAAGCTGCAGCCGTCCACCACGGCAACTTCCAGCACTTCGAACCCGTCATCGCCGAACGCCTCACCTACGGAGCCTCCATCCCCAGCGCCGAACTCCAGGATCTCCGCCAGCGTCTCGAAGCGTTTCGCCTGAAGATGTCGCCTCTCTTCCACCAATTCGACTTTCTCATCGCCCCCTGCGCGCCCATCAGCAAGCTCCGCGTCGGCCAGGACCACACCGTCTCCCGCAAAGCGCTGCTGCGCTACACCACACCAGCCAGTCTCTCCGGTCTGCCGGCGGTCACACTGCCCGGCGAGGCCATCGGCGCTCCGCTCGGCACAGGCGTTCAGCTCCTCGCAGCTCCCATGCAGGATGCGGCTCTACTCGCCTTCGCCTCCACTCTCACTTCGTAGGTATTTCCTTAAACTGCCACCCAACGACGTAACGGCTGACTAGAATAGCCCTACTGCCTGGAGAGCAGTGCCTCTCTATGTCCACCTCCCCCTTCACCGTTCTGCCAAGCTCTCACGCCCGCGCTCACGATACCTTCCCCGAAGCAGAGCACCTTGAGCAGCAACTCCGCGCAAAGATCCGCGGCGAGGTTCGCTTCGATGCCTCCTCCAAAGCCCTCTACGCTACCGATGGTTCCAATTACCGCCACATCCCCATCGGCGTCGTCATTCCGCGCGACGAAGCCGACGTCATCGCCACTGTAGCGATCTGCCGGGCCGTCAACGCGCCCCTCCTCTCGCGCGGAGCAGGCACTTCGCTCGCCGGCCAGGGATGCAACGCCGCCGTCATCCTCGACTTCTCCAAATACATGAATGGCATGAACGCCATCGATCCAAAGACAAAGACCGTCCACGTCCAGCCCGGCATCGTCCTCGACCGTGTCCGTGATGCAGCCGAAAAATTCAGCCTCACCTTTGCGCCCGATCCCGCCACGCACAGTCGCTGCACTATCGGTGGAATGATCGGCAACAACTCCTGCGGAGTCCACGCCCTCATGGGCGGCAAGACTGTGGACAACATCCTCTCCCTCGACCTCCTCCTCTACGACGGCACCCGCCTCACCGTAGGCTCCACCACCGAAGCCGAACTCGCCACCCACATCAAAACCGGCGGCCGCATCGGCGAGATCTACGCCGCGCTCAAACAAATCAGCGACACCTACGCCGACCAGGTCCGCGCCCGCTTCCCCCGCATTCCCCGACGCGTCTCCGGCTTCAATCTCGACGAGCTCCTGCCCGAAAACAACTTCAACCTCGCCCGTGCCCTGGTCGGCAGCGAAGGCACCTGCGCCGTCATCCTCGGCGCAACGCTGCAACTCGTCGAAAGTCCTCCCTGCCGCACCCTCGTAGGCGTCGGCTTCCCCGACATCTTCCTCGCCGCCGATCACGTCACTCAGATCCTCGAGCACAAACCCATCGGCCTCGAAGGTGTCGACGGCACTCTTCTCGATGCTCTGCGCCGCAAACAGAAATCCCTTTCAGACCTCGAACTCCTCCCGCCCGGCAACGGCTTTCTCATCGTAGAGTTTGGCGCAGCCAATCAACCCGACGCCAACGCCAAAGCTCGTGCCTTCGTCGCTTCCATGAACTCCCTCCCCGCGCGACCCACCTCCCGCATCTACACCTCCGACGAAGCAAAGCGCATCTGGCATATCCGCGAGTCGGGTCTCGGAGCTACCGCCTTCGTTCCCGGTGTCGGCACCGGTTGGGAGGGGTGGGAGGATGCTGCCGTAGATCCCACCCAGCTCGGCAGCTATCTCCGAGCCATCCACGCTCTCATGAACGAGTACAACTATTCGAGCGCGATGTACGGCCACTTCGGTCAGGGTTGTGTCCACATGCGCCTCAACTTCGATCTTGAAACTCCCACCGGCATCCTGAAGTTCCGCGAGTTCATGGACCGCGCCGCAGACATTGCCCTCGCTCACGGCGGTTCTCTCTCCGGCGAGCACGGCGACGGCCAGGCCCGCGGCGCGCTCCTCCCCAAGATGTTCGGCGAAGAGTTAATGGAAGCCTTCCGCATCTTCAAGCGCATCTTCGATCCCACCAACTGCATGAACCCCGGCAAGCTCATCGACGCCCACCAGCCCCACGAAGATCTCCGCCTCGGTGCCGACTACAACCCGTGGCAGCCCAAAACCCACTTCGCCTTCGCCGAGGACAACGGCAGCTTCGCTTCAGCAAACCTGCGCTGTGTAGGAGTAGGAGCCTGCCGCAAAACCGACGCCGGAACCATGTGTCCCAGCTTCATGGCCACCGGCGAAGAACTCCACTCCACCCGGGGCCGCGCCCACTTGCTCTGGGAATTAATGCAAGGCGAAATCCTCCCCAACCAATGGAAAAATAAACAGGTCAAGGAATCCCTCGATCTCTGTCTCGCCTGCAAAGCCTGCAAATCCGAGTGTCCCGTCTCCGTAGACATGGCCACCTACAAAGCCGAATTCCTCGCTCATCACTACGAAGGCGAGTCCCGCCCGCTCGCCCACTACGCCTTCGGACGCATCGACGTCTTCGCTCGCCTCGCATCCTTCGCACCGAATCTCGTAAACGCCATCAACAACGCACCCATCCTCAGCTCTCTCATCAAAAAAATCCTCCACATCCACCCCAACCGTACCTTTCCCAGTTTCGCAAAACCCTTCACTCCCGACCGCCGTCTCGCCAGGGACCCGCAGCGTCGCAAGGACCGCCGAGCCAACCCTGCCGCCGCACAGAGTCCTCTCCTCCCGACTCCCGACTCACTACTCCCTGCAGTACCCGAGGTCTTCCTCTGGGCCGACACCTTCAACAACTACTTCCACCCTTCCACCATGCGCTCCGCCTACTCTGTCCTCACCGACGCAGGCTTCCGCGTAGGCCTGCCTAATCAACATCTCTGCTGCGGACGCCCGCTCTACGACTTCGGCATGTTGGAAACCGCTAAGGAATATCTTCTCAAAATCCTCGATGTCCTCGCCCCACAACTAGACGCTGGAACACCTATCGTCGTCCTCGAACCAAGCTGTGCCTCCGTCTTCCGCGACGAGCTAACGAACCTGCTCCCCAACGATCCCCGCGCCACAAAGCTCCGCGACCAGACCCTCCTCCTCAGCGAATTTCTGGTCAAACACGCACCTGACTACCGGCCGCCACAAATCGACAAAAAGATCATCGTCCACGGCCACTGCCATCACCACGCCACCATGAGCATGAAGGACGAGATGCAGAT
>JBDTEQ010000195.1:0-17220 GCA_039922475.1 Edaphobacter sp. | reverse complement strand
CCCGCATCCGGCATCGAACAGATTCGCCGCGGCATCATGATCGATCGCGGTCGGCTCGACGAGGTGCGCAGCGGACGTCGCGACCGCATCATCACCGCTCCCGCAAAGATCGAGCTCGCGCGCAGCGGCGACAATCCCTGGTACGAGCTCACCCTCACGGAAGGTCGCAACCGTCAGATCAGAAAAATGTTCGAAGAGATTGGCCATCATGTCGAAAAAATTCGCCGCATCGGCTACGGCGCGCTTCGCCTCGATGTGCCACCGGGAGAATTTCGCGAACTCACACCCGGCGAAGTCATGGCGCTTGATCGTGCAGCCAAAGGTAAAAAGGTCGTCCCCAAAAAGAAGACGCCGGAGTTTGCGCAGCTTAAATCTCCCGCGAAGAAAAAATCCACAGGCGCGCGTCGCTCCTTCGCTTCGAAGTCCAACTCCGGTCATCGTCCCGGCTGATTGCCGGCCAGTTCGTTACCAACTGGATTCGTCTCTGCCAAATGCCTGTTTTTCAGACGTTTCGCCGAAATGTTACAGCTCTTTTACACTCACACAAAAGTTCTGTTGCTCCCCATTGACACATCTCCCTTCGCGCGCCCAGAATACTCCCGCTATTAATCTTGCGAGTGATGACAATCACAAGCGGAGAGCATCCAACTAGAGGCGGAACAGAAGCAGCGAAGGAGCAACAGAGTGGCAATGGAAAAAGCAACATTTGGAGCAGGATGTTTTTGGGGAGTTGAAACCCGATTTGGTGAGATCTCAGGTGTTATCGATACAGCCGTAGGATACGAAGGCGGCACTCTCGAACACCCAACCTATAAAGAAGTTTGTACCGACCGCACCGGCCATGCGGAAGTCGTCGAAGTCACCTTCGATCCATCCCGTCTCCCTTACGAAACGCTGTTAGACACATTCTTCGCGTTGCACGATCCCACCCAGGTGAATCGTCAGGGGCCGGATTGGGGCACGCAGTATCGCAGCGTCATCTTCACGCACAACGACGAACAGTTCGCCCAGGCCCGCGCAAAGATCGCCGAGCTCAACGCAGCCGGCTCCTATCGCAAACCCATCGCCACCCAGATCGTTCCAGCCAGCACATTCTGGAAGGCGGAAGAGTATCACCAGAGATATCTGGAAAAACGCGGCATGGTGAGTTGCCATATCTAGCGCAGTCAAAAGCATGCGACCGCGGATTGCACGGATGCAATAAGAGAGCTGCTTCTCACCCGGTTAATCCGCGGTATTTGCTTTACTCAGCACGAAGCGCAGTAGTTGGGTCCACCGTCGTAGCGCGTCGCGCAGGCAGGATCGCCGCTACCAGTGCAACCGCCGCAATCAGCAGCACAACGCCCCCCAAAATGACGGGATCTGCAGTCGAGACGCCAAAGAGCTGACTCCTTACCAGCTTGCCCAGCAATACCGCGCAAGGGATTGCCACCACGACGCCAACCCCTGCAAGTCGCAACACATCCATCAGAACCAAACGCGATATCTCAAGCCGCGAAGAACCCAACGCGATGCGAATTCCGATCTCACGTGTGCGCTGTGCAGTCGAGTAGGTAAGCACTCCATAAAGACCGACCCCCGCCAGTATCGTCGCCAGCAATCCGAATGAGATCGCCAGCAGTTCGATCATGCGCTCATTCGAAAGTGTCGTCTCGATCTGGTCATCCATCGTCCGCATGGCATCGACTGCAAGCCCGGGATCGATCTGCTTCATCGCCTGCCGCACCATCGCGAAGGTCTGTTCGGGTGGTGTAGCCGTTCGGAGATAAAAGTAGAGTTGGCCTAAACTCTTTTGCTGTCGCAGAGGTGTGTAAAGCGTTGCTTTCGCAGGCGAACTCAGGTTCATGTGCTTCGCGTCCCGTGTAACACCGACGATCGTCATATATTCAAGATGGTCGCCTCCGCCGCGCGCCACACGCCTGCCGACTGCCAACGCCGGACTACGGAAGTAGTGTTTTACGAAGCTCTCATTCACAATCACAACTGGCGGATGGGTCGCGTCATCGTCCTCTGTGAAGGTGCGCCCGGCTAACAACGGCACCTGCATCGCATGAAAATAACCTGCATTGATCGACGGTGCCTCCACGTCAAAGTCCTCTTCGGGAGGCGGCGTGTACCCCTCCACAGTCACGTTGATGCCGTGGTCGGTATTGGCCAACTCTGCATCGTCAGTTGCTGCAACCGCCTGCACACCGGGGAGTGCAGCCATACTCTCAAGAGCCTGTCGATGTAATTCAGGAATCTTTTCGTTCTCATATCCGGAGAGTTGAGGATTGATGTGGAAGGTGACGAGGTGCGACGTATTGAAGCCGGTATCGACGCGCCGCAGGTTTTGCATCGTGCGCACAAACAGACCCGCACCGACCAGGAGGAGAATGCTGAGTCCAACCTGAAGCGAAACAATGACACGCCGAAAGCTCAGTGTGCCGCCAGTCGCGGTTGAGGTCTGCTGCTTCAGCGAATTCACAATATCCGGCCTCAGCAGTTGAATCGCCGGTGCCAGGCTGAAGAACACGCTGACCGCCAAGGCAATCGCGAAGTTGAAGGCCAGCAGACGACCATCCAGCGTAGTCTGAAATGCCATCGAAGTGTCCGCATCCAGATGATGCACCAGTACCCGAATGCACACCGGTGCGATCAGCAAGCCCGCCACTCCACCCGCAATGCCAATCAGCACTCCTTCCAGCAGAAGCTGTTGCACCACACGCCGCGCATTCGCTCCCAGCGCATACCGCAGAGAGAACTCGCGTATCCTTCCCGCCGAACGGACCAGCAGCAGACTCGCGACATTCACGGCCGCGATGAGAAGCACAAGAAATGCCATCGCCATCACGGCGTACAGCGGCTTCTCCAAATCGCCTCGTTCATATGAGAGTCCGCGCGCTCCAGGCAATACCTGAAGTTCGCTGTGGGTTAGAAACTCATCGACGAACCGCTTCGATCCTGCTTTTGCCCCCAGCGCTTTCAACTCGTCTGCACGCAACGCATGCCACAACGGTGCCAACGCCACCTGGGCGTGTTCCGGCGTCTCACCAGCCCTCAGGCGTCCCACAATATTCATCCAGCGGTCTTTATGGTTTTGCAGGCGGCTGCCGTTACCTGGTCTCGCCTGCTCCAGCATCGACATCGGCACAAAGACATCGGGAACTTGCCCCCACACCGCACTATGGAACTCCGGTGCGGAGACGCCGATGATCTGGAACGGTTGGCCGTTGATCGAAAGCGTCTGCCCAACAGCGTTCGCGTCCGCTCCCAGATGTGTCTTCCAGTAGTTGAAGCTCAACACCGCCACTGGATTGCTGCCCGGTACCGTATCGTCAGTTGGCGTAAGCAATCGCCCCTTTGCAGCCGACACTCCCAGCACGTTGAAGTAGTTTCCGGTGACGATCTCCGCATCTGCCAACTCCGACGCGCCGTTCCGCGCAATACTAACCTGCGCTGGAGACGTCCCGATCAAGCCATCGAACGCCTTGCTGCGATCGCGGAGGTCCCGATACATCGGATATGAGAACGACTTCTCGACACCCGCACCGTTGTCGCCGGAGTGTCCCTCCCACGCCTTGCCTGTGGCACTAAGAACTACCAGTTGCCCCGGATCCCGCACCGGCAGCGAACGCAGCAGCGCCTGGTCCAGTAGCGAGAAGATCGCCGTGTTCGCGCCAATGCCCAGTGCAAGCGTCAACACTGCGGTCATCATGAACCCGGGCGAACGCCGGATCTGGCGAAGGGAGAAGCGAAGGTCCTGCATTGGTGTGTGCATCGTTGTTATTCCCCTGGAGGCCTGGCAATATACGTCTGCACTTTATTCGCCAACGCTCAGAGGAGCCAAGTCTCTGCAAACAAAAGAGAGACTAGCTCGCATCTTCATCCGCACTGTTCATCTATGAAACGCCCTGTCCGCTTGCGGACGCTCCACCATCATGGGAATACCCTTGTTAGTGTTCCATCGCGGATCGAACCTCGGTTGTGTTACACTAGCTCTGTACTCTGGAAAAAAGGAGTACAGGCATCGCAGGCAAAAACTCTTCATGGAATTCGGAGTTTGGCCAGAGACTGCGATTCGCCTCTCCCACCGCATCCCTTCCCATACGATTGGAAGCCGCGCTGGTTGCTCTGGCTGGAAGACACGTCAACGGACGAGTCTCGCCGCGCAGCAGCAGCGCTTCGATAACCGATAGCAATGCTGACTAATTGAATCCATGATGCCGTTACGGTATCGCTGCACCCCTATGCCGATGGATAACCGATCTTTACAGGACAAATTTTGAACTCTGCAACCTTGGAACAGAACGAAACACAAATACAGAATCGCCACAACTACGCAACAGCTGCCAACCCTCCCCAACCCAAGTCTGCGACCGTGAAGCCGGTTGGCCTCGCTCTCGTTGATGACAGCCGTTTCGCCGACTTCAACATCTCGGACTCGCTCAAGAGCCGTCTCAACAACGCCGGCTTTACTACGCCGACTCCGGTCCAGGCCAAGGCAATCCCACCCGCCCTCGAAGGCAGCGACATTCTCGCCACTGCCTCCACAGGCACCGGCAAGACGCTCAGCTTTCTCATCCCGATGATCCAGCGCATGGATACCACCTCGGCCCCCAGCACCAAGGGCAAACGCGGTCCTATTCGCGCACTCATTCTGCTGCCGACGCGCGAACTCGCCATGCAGGTTCTCGAAGCCTACTGGAAGCTCGTCCCCGGTTCGAAGAACGATGCAGTGCTCGTATGCGGCGGCCTCTCGGAAAACAATCAGCTCGACCAACTCGATCGCGGTCCCCGTCTCGTCGTCGCCACACCTGGCCGCCTCGAGGACTTCCTCCGCCGCCGCGCCGTCAACATCGGCGCAGTCGAGATGCTGGTCCTCGATGAAGTCGATCGCATGCTCGACATGGGCTTTCTTCCCGCCATCCGCCGCATCGTCGGCGCGGTGCCGAAGACCCGCCAGACCATGTGCTACTCCGCAACGCTCGACGCTAACATCCGTGAGATCGTCCGCGACTACGTCAATAAGCCGGTCCGCGTCGAGATCGGCCAGACCTCGAAGCCTTCGGACCAGGTGGAGCTTCGCGTCTACACCGTCATGCAGGACCAGAAGCTCGGCCTGCTCGACCAGATGCTGCGTCAGGAAGAGGGAACCTTCCTCGTCTTCTCGCGCACCAAGCACGGCGCCGACCGCATCAGCAAGAAACTCGAGCGCCTCGGCCACGATGCCGACGTCATCCATGGCGACCGCAGCCAGTCGCAGCGCACGGCTGCGCTCAAGGGCTTTCAGAACGGCAAGCACCGCATCCTGGTTGCCACGGATGTAGCCGCTCGCGGCATCGACGTCCAGGACATCGCCCACGTCGTTAACTACGACCTCCCCAACGCATCCGACGACTTTGTCCACCGCATCGGCCGTACTGGCCGCGCAGGGGCGAAGGGAGTCGCCACCACCTTCGTCATGCCGCAGGAAAAACACGACGCCCGCAAGCTTGAGCGCGAACTGAAGATAAAGTTCGAATGGCGCGAAGCCGATAAGAACCTTGAGAAGGAAGTTCGCAACCAGCCCGTGGACATAACAGCTCCGGGGATGGATCTCTTGCAGTTGGAAACTCGCTCGTGGAAGGGCAACGATCCTGTCTCGCCAATGTCGACGCCGAGCGCCAACTATGGCGGCAATAAGAATGGCGGTCGCAGTCGTAGCGGCAGTGGCGGAGGACGCAACTCTGGCGGCCGTGGACCCGGCGGCAACAGCCGTCCCCATAGTCGCCCCGGCAGCAGCCGCTCCGGCTCGGCACGTCGCGGCAAATAACTGACTCGAAACGCGCTCCGCCCTGTCGGCCAACCAGTCACAGAGCGGAGCAAGCGCGTTTGATCGTTCAAATAGAAACGAAGTTTTCACCGTGCATCTTGCAAAACACATTTACCCGCAGCTAAGCCGCGCCATTCACCGCGCCGCAACATGCAGGCCTATAAACTAGGAAGAATCTCATGATCTCTGTCTCGAATGTCACCATGCGCTATGGCTCGAAGCTTCTCTTCGAGGATGTCTCCGTCACCTTCACCACAGGTCGCCGCTATGGCCTTACCGGTCCCAATGGTGCCGGAAAATCCACCTTCATGAAGGTCCTCACCGGCGAGATCGATGCCCAGAAGGGCAACGTCGTCCGGCCGAAAAAGGTCGGCGTTCTCAAACAGGACCAGTACGAGTTCGACGCCTACCGCGTCATCGACACCGTCATCATGGGCAACAAAGCCCTCTGGGCCGCTCTCGAAGAACGCGAGGTCATCTACGCCAAGCCCGAGATGACCGATGAAGACGGCTCTCGTCTCGGCGAACTCGAAGGCATCGTCGGAGACGAGGACGGCTACGAAGCCGAATCCAACGCCGCCGTTTTGCTGCAAGGCCTCGACATCCCCGACGAGCTTCACGAGCGCAAGATGTCCGAGCTCCAGGGAGGCCAGAAGGTCCGCGTTCTCCTCGCACAGGCTCTCTTCGGCAATCCCCAGGCCCTCCTCCTCGACGAGCCCACCAACTACCTCGACCTCGAGTCCATCCATTGGCTTGAAGATTTCCTCGGCCGATACAACGGTACGGTCATCGTCATCTCGCACGACCGCCACTTCCTTAACAACGTCTGCACCCACATCGCCGACATCGACTACGAGACCATCATCATCTACACCGGCGGCTACGATGACATGGTCCTGCAGAAGACCAGCATTCGCACCCGCATCGAGAGCCAGAACGAGCAGCGCGAGAAGAAGATTGCCCAGCTCAACGACTTCATCGCCCGCTTCTCCGCCGGTACCCGCAGCTCGCAGGTCAACTCCCGCAAAAAAGAAGTTGAGCGCCTCGCCACCAGTGAACTCGCCCGCTCCAACATCGCGCGTCCCTTCATCAGCTTCAAGATGGATCGTCCCTCCGGCAAGCATGTCCTTGAGTTCGAGAACGTCAACAAGTCCTACACTCAGAAAGACGGCAAGGTCGAGCACGTCATTAACAACTTCTCCGCCTCCGTTCTTCGAGGAGACAAAGTCGTCCTCATCGGCCGCAACGGGCAAGGCAAGACCACGCTGTTGAAAGCGCTCCTCGCTAACGGCCCCGGCATCGAAGAAAAAGACGTCTCCATCGACTCCGGTCAGGTCAAGTGGGGCCACGAAGTCTCCATCGGCTACTTCGCTCAGGATCACACTGGCTCCATCACCAAAGGCACCACCGTCGCTGAGTGGCTTCATACCTTCGATCCCGAGGCTACCAAAGAAGACATCCGCGGCATTCTCGGCCAGATGCTTTTCCGTGGCGAAGAGGGCCTCAAAAAAACCGACGCGCTCTCCGGAGGCGAAGCCGCTCGTCTCCTCTTCTGCAAGATCATGTTGCAGAAGCCCAACGTGCTCGTCTTCGATGAACCAACGAACCACCTTGATCTCGAAGCCATCAACGCCCTCAACCAGGCGATCCAGAAGTATGAAGGAACCGTCTTTCTCGTCACCCACGACGAGGACCTCATCGAAGAGGCCGGTACCCGCGTCTGGCACTTCGAAGGCGGCCCCACCGACTTCCACATCACCGATCACAAGGGTCCCTACGAGGAGTACCAACAACAGCTCGCCATCGCTTCAAAGTAATATCCGGACGGCGCAATCGTCAGATACACAAGTCACCAGGTTTTAGTTTCTCGTATCATTGTGTCTGAAAAGAGCTTGCATGGCTCGATCTGCCGATCTGCCGATTCTCCAGAAGCACATGCCGGAGCTGGATATCTTGCGCGGATGTGCAGTCCTGGCCGTCTTCTTCTACCACGGTCTTTATTGGTCAGGCGCGACTTCGTCGAATCACTTAGCCCACCTCTTCATCAAGTCGACGGTTGTCGGCTGGCTTGGCGTAAATCTCTTTTTCGTGCTCTCCGGCTTTCTGATCACCGGGGTTCTAATGGACGCAAAAGGACGGCCGTCCTTCTATCGGAACTTCTACCTGCGTCGTGCGCTCCGCATCCTGCCGGCCTATCTCGCACTCATTACGATTCTCATCCTCGTTGGCTGGCTGCAGTTTCGGTCAGCCATGGTCGCACTTCTATTCCTTGCAAATTATGATTACTTTTTGCGTTTTGGCGGCTACGGCCCCCTCTGGTCGCTCTCCGTGGAAGAGCAGTTTTATCTCCTCTGGCCAACCATCGTCGGTCGAGTCAGCACGCGAACTTTGCTCATCATCTCGACTGCGTTATGCATGCTCGAGCCGCTCCTCCGCTGGCTGAGTGCTTCCGGTCATCTTCCTCTGGGCAATGCTCACACGCTGACTTATCTGATAGCCGACAACCTGGCCCTGGGGGCTCTGGCTGCAATCTTCGCTCGCTCCACCTACGGCACGCTTCGCAACGGAATCAAGCTTGGCGTGGCTCTCGGGCTGTCAGGACTCGTCGTTCTCGCAGTCGGCTATCCCTTTGGCATCCTGCATCGCACCAGTGCTTTCGGTGCCGCCTTCCAGATCGTCCCATGGAACCTTACCTTTACCGGCGCGCTGCTACTCTCCCTCGGACTGCGCAGCCCCTTTGCCTCCAGCGTCTGGACAGCTCCCCTGCGTTTTTTCGGAAACATCAGCTACGGACTTTATCTCATCCACGTCCTCATCTTCGTTCGCTACGACGACAATGTGCCGCATATCTCAAACCTGGCACTGCGGCACATCCTGCAGGAATGGGTTGTCCGCTTCGTCATCGCTGGCGGTCTCTCCATTCTCATTGCATGGCTCTCCCGAACTTTTTACGAGGAAAGATTCCTGCAGATGGGAAGAGGCCGCCGGCCTTCAGTTCCCGGTTCCACACCGCCAAACCCCGCCCTGGAGAAGATCATCCCAGCTTCCCCTCCAGTAACGACGCAGTCCACTCCGGCCTGAAACTTGAAGAATGCTTTACTTCAAGCGCCCCTCTCGAAAGTCAGAGCAGATCTTTCACCGGCGAAGTCGCAATACCTTGCCTGCAGGTGAAATACTGGAAGAGAAGAGGAACCTGATGCCTACCGTAGAACCCATCAAGAACCGCGGCAAAAACGTCCTCGGGCAGCCCCTCGACATCTGCGGTTGCGAGCCGATGACCGGTTTCTACCGCACCGGCTGTTGCGAAACCGGCCCCGACGACTACGGTGTCCACACCATCTGCTGCATCGTCGACACCCCCTTCCTCGAAGCCTCCAGGGCTCTCGGCAACGATCTCAGTACTCCCATGCCGCAGTTTGGCTTTGCCGGCCTCAAACCCGGAGACCGCTGGTGCGTCTGTGCTGCTCGCTGGCTCCAGGTCCAGCAAGCCGGCGCTGCCTGCCCTATCGTCCTCGAAGCCACCCACGAAAATACCCTCAAGATCGTCCCCTTTGAACTCCTCATCCAGTACGCCGTTATTCCCAGTCAACTCCACTAATCCCCAGGCGTGCTACGTCCGCCCGCAGATTGCATCGTCGAAAATATTCTTTTGATCGTGTCAAATTTCGATGAAATCCGCGTGTTTACTGACGATCTCCCACAAAAATCCTTGACATCCCGTACCTCAAAGCCTGACCGTTAATCATTACGACAATTCAGATTTTGGTTCGTTTCGCGAATGTCTTTTTGGTCAGATAGCTCAGGCCGAATTTATGAGGAAAGCATTCCGTTCACACACCGTTCTTTTCGTTGGTGTCTTTTAGGAGGCAGTACCTTATGAAAATCTCTACAGCATATCGCTATTTGTTCGCGTTTGCCGTGGCAGCTCTCTTCGTCTTCGCTGCCTCTCCGCTCTCAGCCCAGACCTCCGGCCTCGGCAATATCAACGGAACAGTCACTGACTCCACTGGCGCTGCCGTGGCCAACTCAACCGTTATCGTGCGCAATATCGACACCGGTGTCTCCCGCACCATCACCACCAACTCCGAGGGCTCCTACACCGCCAGTTTTCTTCAGCCCGGCCACTACGAGGTCATCCTCGGGGGAGGAGGCTTTGGCAAGATCGACCGTAAAAATCTCGTCCTCACCGTTGGCCAGATCCTCACCGTCGATGCGGCACTCCCCCCCGCCTCCGTTTCGTCCGAGGTTGTCGTCACCAGTGAGTCTCCCCTGATCGACACCGACAAGACCGAGGTGGCTCAGACCATCGGCCAGTCCCTCATCTCCAACCTGCCCGTTGCCTCTCGCAACTGGAGCGCCTTCGTTCTCAACACGCCGAACGTCACCCCTGATGGTGGCTCGGGCCTCGTCAGCTTCCATGGCATCAGCGGCCTCTACAACCAGAACTACGTCGACGGCTCGAACAACAACCAGATGCTCTTCTCCGAAGCTCGTGGCCGCGCCTCCGGTGCTCCTTACGTCTACTCCATCGACTCCATCAAGGAGTTCCAGGCCCAGACTTCCAACTACTCGGTAGAGTTCGGTCAGGCAGCCGGTGGTCAGGTCAACGCGATCACCAAGAGCGGCACCAACCAGTTCCACGGCGATGCGTTCTACTATCTGCGCTATCCCGATCTCAACGCGCTCGACCCTTACAACAAATTCCAGGCGCTCCACAACAACGGAAATGCCTTCCTGCTCACTCAGCCCGTCCATCAGCAGCACCAGTTTGGCGGCTCGATCGGCGGACCCATCATCAAGGATCGCGTCTTCTTCTTCTTCACCTACGATGGCTTCCGCAAAGTAGGCCGCGTTCTCTACGCGAACACCAATATCATCTCGCTGACGCCCTCGGGACCAACCTCCAGCACCACCACGGTCACTCCGACGCAGTGCCCCACCACTATTACCTCCGCGCAATGCACGGCTGGCATTCAGTTTCTGCTTGGCGTAGGCAACGTCACCGCAGGATCAGTGCCGCCGGCCCGCTTTCAGAAGCAGAACCTGTTCTTCCCGCGCCTGGACTTCCACATCAACAGCCGCAATGATGCCTTCATCGACTACAACTTCGCCGACTACGACTCAACTTACGGCTACAGCCCGGCCAACACCTTCACCAACAGCTCGCCCTCGACCAACGGTCCCACCAGCTACCACGAGCGTTTCCTGGTCGCCGGCCTCACCACCCAGATCGCCAAGGCTTCCGTCAACCAGATTCACTTCCAGTACGGTCGTGACCTTGAGACTGCGGGCGCCAACGCTTCAGGTCCCAGCGTCGCCACCGGTGTCGTCACCTTCGGCATGCCCAACGCTCTGCCTCGTGTCGCCGAACCGGACGAGCACCGCATTCAGTTCACTGATGTCTTCTCCACCACCAAGGGACGTCACACGTTCAAGTTTGGCGGCGACGTCAACATCGTCCACGAGATCATGATCAATCTCTTCCAGGGCGGCGGCATCTACGGCTATGGCGACTCGACCACCCTGCTCAACTTCCAGGACTGGATTCAGGACGCCTTCGCCGGCCAGCCTGGTAACACCGATCCCTACGCCGGCTATCACTACAACACCTTCGTCCAGACTGTCGACAAGGTCAACACCACCCCGGCCACCGAAGGCAAGGACGACTTCTGGATGAAGATGTACGACGCCTTCGCCGAGGACTCCTGGAAGATCAAGCCAAACCTGACCCTGACTGTCGGCGTTCGTTACGACATCCAGCTAACCCCCGCGCCCGGCAGCGTCAACAACAACTTCCCACCCATCTCCACCCAGTACAGCCAGACCATCAAAAACGTAACCGATCGCGTCCAGCCTCGTATCGCGTTCAGTTGGTCTCCTTATGCTGGCACCGTCGTTCGTGGCGGCTACGGCATGTTCTCGGCCCTCAATCAGGGTTCGACCTACTACGCCATGCGCGTGGAAAACGGAATCGTTCAGGTCAACTACAACTACACCGGCTGCCAGTCCTCCATCGGAAGCGTCCCCAAAGCCCGCTGCCCGACTGTTCCCAGCGCCGCGAACAGTCTCCGGTACCCCTTCGTCCCGTTCCCTATCACCGGTCCACCTCTCTCAGGAGCCCTCATTCCCGCGGGCGGCACCGCTCCTGCAGTCAACGGTCCCGCGAATCTCGGAAGCCAGAGCTTCCATGGCCTCGATCCCAACTTCGTTCCGCCTCTGGCGCACGAAGCAGAACTCGGCATCGAGCAGGCTCTGCCCGGAAAAATCTCCTTCTCGGTTGGATACGTTGGCACCCGCGCTCTGCGCCTGCCCGTCTTCCTCGATGCCAACCTCATCGGCCAGACTCCGCACGGCATTGCCACCTACAATGTGCAGGATGCCAGCAACAACATCACCAGGCAGATCACCGTACCGGTCTACCTGCAGTCGGATCGCCGCAGCTCAGCCATCACCTCCATCAATACCGGTTTCAGCATAGCCAATACCTGGTATAACTCGCTGGCCATGACTGTCCGCCGTCCCTTCGCCAACGGTCTCGAAGTACTCGCCAACTACACCTGGGCGCGTGCAACTGACACCGGTCAGGTTGGAGGCGCCAACGGAACATTCTACGGTGGTGACACCCCACTCGATCCCAACAATGTACGTCGCGATAACGGGCCGTCCGATACCGACGTCCGCAACCGTTTCGCCTTGAGCTTTGTCTACCAGCCGAAGATCTTCGAGGGCAACAAGATCGTCAAACATGTCCTGGATGACTTCCTCTTCTCCGGCGGCTTCATCGCCTCCGGTGGCCAGCCCATCTTCATGGGCATGAGCGGCACTGTCTACTCCGGCACAGGAACCAGCTACGGAGCTGACGGCAACATCTACGGAGGTGCCATGAGCTCCAGTTCCGGCGCTCCCACCACCGGTCGTCCTCCGCAGATCGGCCGCGGCAGCAGCTACGCTCCGGGTTACTACGATCTGGACTTCCGCTTGTCCCGCAACATTCCCATTCACGACACCATCTACATGCAGTTCTCCGCAGACGCCTTCAACCTGCTCAACCACACCATCATTACCGGGGTAAACGGAACCTACTCCCAGTACCTCGCAAGCGGTGCTACCTCGGGATCAGGTGCAACCCAACTGAAGTGCCCCGCCACCGCACCCGCACCCGGTGCCACATTCCAGGGATGCATCTCTCCCTTCAGTGGAACGGGCCTCTCAGCCTTCCGCGCTACGTCGGGAACCAACAATAGCCTCTACGGCGCACGACAGATGCAGTTCGCCGCAAAGCTATTCTTCTAACCCGATAGCATCCTTCCTCCAACAAGAAGCGGCTCCGCATCACGGAGCCGCTTCTTATATCTGGATTCGAAACCGTGCGGAGGTCATGCTCCACCATCCCCTGTAGATGGCAGCGGAATCATTGAACCCAGCGAATCGGAAGAATGGTGCGCCCGAGAAGATTCGAACTTCTGACCTACAGCTTCGGAGGCTGCCGCTCTATCCAGCTGAGCTACGGGCGCGTTCTTTAAGCCTAGCATGATCGTCACAGGTTGACAGTCCATGTCCGCTCGGTTGAGCATCATGACGGACATCCAATTCAGCATCATGGCTCGTCCCTCAAAAGTCGAATCGAACCAAATAAGCAAGCAACTTGCACCGAGAAAGTGAGACTCCCTTATGTTCCTCCGCTCCCTGGCAACCGCCGCCTGTTGTACTCTCCTCGCCACCGCAACCTTCGCTCAGCCAGCCGGCCAGATGGGCGGCATGAAGATGACCAAGCCCGCTGCCAAACCTTTGCTCAGCCCCGCTGCCAAGACCAGCGTCACCCTCGACGGCAAAACCATCACCATCAGCTACAACTCCCCACGCCTCAAGGGTCGCACCATCGGCACCACCATCGTTCCCTACGGCGAGCCCTGGCGCACCGGAGCCAACCCTGCCACAACCCTCATCACTCCAGTCAATCTCAAGATCGGCACCCTCGATGTCCCTGCCGGCACCTACACCCTCTTCACCCTGCCCAACAAGGACCAGTGGCTTTTCATCGTCAGCAAAAAAACCGGTGAGTGGGGTATTCCCTATCCCGAAGGCAACGACCTCGGTCGCACACCCATGACCAGCAAGCCAGTCACCGCCTCGCAGGAAGACATGTCCATCTCCTTCGAAAACACTCACGGCAGCAGCACGCAACTCCACGTCAAATGGGGCACGACAGACCAGTACGTAAACGTCAAAGCCCAGTAAGCTACTCTGCGGCTTCCTTCTCCAGCCGCAGCTTCTCCATCACCGAAGCCACCAGCTCCTTCGCTCCGGTGATACCCTCCACCACAGCCTGCACATCGAGCGCCGGGACCTTCGGGTTCCGTGCGCTCGTGCAGTACACGCCATGCTGCCCCACCAGAATCAGCGCATCGGTCAACACATCCAGCGTCACCGCCAGCCGACCACGCGCCTCACCCATCATGAACTCATACCTATCGAGCTCATCCCGGCGGTCATAAAAGACAGACACGGCTCACCACTCCTTAGCTGCAGAATCCACTGCGACCGAGGTCGCCGCAGCAAGCCCCTTCCAGCGCAGCACAGGCTTCCTCGCCGCTGTCGTCTCGTCCAGTCGCTGCACCCGCGTCGTATGCGGAGCCGTCTGTACCAGCTCCGGATTCTCCTCCGCCTCACGCGCAATCTGTTGCAGCGCATCGATCAGCAGGTCCAACTCCTCGCGGCTCTCGCTCTCCGTCGGCTCAATCATCATTGCGCCCTGCACCACCAGCGGAAACGAAACCGTATACGCATGGAAGCCATAGTCGATCAGCCGTTTGCCCATGTCCCCGGTCTTCACACCATTCTTCGCCTGCAGCTTATCGGAGAACACAACCTCATGCAGCGACCGCGTCTTATACGGTAGCTCAAACGTGCCCTCCAGCTTCGCGCGAATATAGTTCGCATTCAGCACGGCATCCTCAGTCGTCTGCCGCAGCCCATCCGGCCCATTCGCCAGAATGTAAGCCAGCGCCCGCACAAACATCCCAAAGTTCCCATAGAACATCCGCACGCGACCAACCGTCTGCGGACGATTGAACTCCAACCCAAGCAAACCATCCGTCTTCGTAACCAGCACAGGCGTAGGCAGAAACGGCTCCAGAATCTTCTTGCAAGCCACTGGCCCCGATCCCGGTCCACCACCACCATGCGGAGTAGAAAACGTCTTGTGCAGATTCAAATGCATCACGTCGACACCGAAATCACCCGGCCGCGTCTTGCCCACCAGCGCATTCATATTCGCGCCATCCATATAGAGCAGCGCGCCCTTCGCATGCAGAATGTCTGCGATCTTATGGATATCGCTCTCAAACACGCCAATCGTCGAAGGATTCGTCAGCATCAGCGCAGCGGTATCTTCATCCACCATCCGCTCCAACTCCGCCACATCCACCATGCCCTGCGCATTGCTCTTCAGATTCGCAACCTCATACCCGCAAACCGCAGCCGTAGCCGGGTTCGTTCCATGCGCCGAATCCGGAATCAAAATCTTCTTCCGCGGATTCCCTTTGCTCTCGTGGTACGCACGCACAAGCAGTATCCCCGTGAACTCCCCATGCGCTCCTGCCGCCGGCTGCAGCGTAATCGCATCCATGCCGGTAATCTCGATCAGCGCCTCAGACAGCGTCTTCATAATCTGCAGACAGCCCTGCGACAGCGCCTCCGGCTGATAAGGATGCGCCTCGGCAATCCCCTCCAGCCGCGCCACCGCCTCATTCACCCGCGGGTTGTACTTCATCGTGCAACTACCCAGCGGATACATGCCCAGATCGATCGCATAGTTCCACGTCGAAAGCCGCGTGAAGTGACGAATAATCTCAATCTCACTCAACTCCGGCATCACACCGAGATCGTTACGCACCGAAGCCCCAAGCAGGGAAACAGCATCTACCGCCGGCACATCCAGCTCCGCCAGTCGATAAGCCTTCTTTCCAGGCGAAGACTTCTCAAAGATCAAATCTTCATTCTGATTAACATGCGTCGTCGCCTTCTTCGGCGTCCCTGCAAATTTCGAATCTGCCATTCCAGCCCTCACAACTTCTCAGTTCTAGGTGCCCCGACTTCTGGCTTCTAGGTATCCCAAGGCTTTAGCCTTGGGTCTCTCTGCCGCCACTCCCTATGGGCTTTAGCCCCTGGGGTGTGTATTCGTCAGAGTGCACTCAAATCAAAACTCCTGCGCATCACTTCCATCGCCGGTCTCCGAATAACTCCCCGACTCCGGCCCATCCACATCTTCTTCCCGCAACGAAAGTCCAATCACCGTGCCGTTCTCAAACTCAATCGTCAGCGCATCGCCTTCCTCAAGCGAAGCTTGCACAACCTTCTCGCCGATCTGCGCGCACAACGCATTCCGATACTCCGGTTCGCCATACGCCAGCGAAAACTCCGGAAACAAAACATGCGGCCACGCATACAGCGTCAGCAGAGGAGCATCGAACCGAAGCTGCAGAAAATCTTCAACGAATTCAACCGCCTTCAACTCCTCACCGATCACCGCCGACACATCCATCCCTAAGCCTTCTTACCTGCAAGCCCCGCGGCCACAGCATCCATCTGCTTCCGCGTAGTCAGCTCCGTCGCACACCAAAGAGAAGCATTCGCCCCAAGTTCCGGGTACCACTTCGCCAGCGGCAACCCGCCAATAATCTTCTCGCCAAGCAGTGCGGCATTTGTCGACTCAGCACTCTTCGGCAGCTCCAATACAAACTCATGGAATCGCGGCGCACCATCGAACAATACCTTCGCCCCAGCAGAAGCACCAAGCACGCTCTTCAAATAAGCAGCCTTAGCCAGATTCTGTTCCGCCAGCTCCTTCATCCCCTGCTTGCCATACACAGTCAGAAAGATCGTCGTCATCATCGCAACCAGCGCCTGATTCGTACAGATATTCGAAGTAGCCTTTTCCCGCCGAATATGCTGCTCGCGCGTCGACAGCGTTAGCACAAATCCGCGCTTGCCATCCTTATCCTTCGTCTCGCCGATCAGCCGCCCCGGCATCTGCCGCAGAAACTTCTCCTTGCAGGCAATCACGCCGCAATAAGGTCCGCCGTACCCAACAGCCACGCCATACGACTGTGCCTCCAGCGAGACGATATCCGCCTCCACCGGAGCCTTCACAATTCCTAACGAAATAGCCTCCGCAATCGAAACAATCAGCAGCGCGCCCTTCTTATGCGCCATCTCCGCGATCGCCGTCACATCCTCAATCGTCCCAAAGAAATTTGGCGACTGAATCAGCACGCAAGCCGTCTCGCTCGTAATCGCTGCATCGAGCGCAGCCATATCCACGCGCCCATTCGCCCCATATCCAACCTCAACCGTCGGAATCTCCTGGTGCTGCGCATACGTCGCAATCACCTCGCGATACTCCGGATGCACCGTCCGCGCGATCA
>JBDTEQ010000194.1:0-40302 GCA_039922475.1 Edaphobacter sp. | reverse complement strand
GCCGGTCCGCCACCGAGGTCCGCTTCCTCCACTTGGCGATGGTCTTGGGGTTGACCCCATGACGACGGGCCAAGGTCCTCAGGCTCTCTTGACTATGTTGTATCGCTCGACGGACTGCCTCTGTCGTCCGGGCGCTCCCATGAAGAACTTGTCCCATAGTGCCTCCTTCTGATGATCAGAAAAGTATGCACCATCTAACTCTGGAACCATACAGCTAGTCTAATCGCAGTGATCGAGGGGAGAAGCGAAGCAGTGGAAGAGATCGTGGCGTCGCCCTTGGACCTACGCGAGTATCTTGCGGAGGCCGCAAGAATGCTGCTTGCGGAACGTCGCTTCATGGAAGTTTTGCCGGGATTCGTTCTTGATTGCGAGCGAGTGCCGCTCATTGAAGAACGTCTCGTCTCCATTGCAAGCACTTCGACGAGCAACCTGTAGACCTCATCACGGTGAGGACGGGTGCCAGGGGAATCAATCGTTTCATGCTTTCAGTTGGGCAGAAGGTGGATGACGGTGGTCGTTTTGATCTCAGGCAGTGGCATATCCGATTTTATCCATTTTCACCCGACAGATGTTCTCAATCGTGACATCTGACGCCGGTGAAAAATCTCAGCCTGTCCAGCAGCTTCGGCATCGATCCACGCCGTCCCTGAAAGTTTTAAAAAATCTGTACGATGCCCTTCTCTCTCAACCCAGTTTCCGCTTTGGCGAAATAATCGCTAATCTGCTGCCGTTCCTCGCACTCAAATCGTTTGCTATCGAAGAAAGAGACAAGGATAAAGATATCTTGGGTTCAAGCGGGTTCGACTTGTGTTCTTGCGAGCGACGTCGCCGCCCGATATTCCAGCCATATCAACCACATCACAATTAGATCAAAAACGGTGAGTACAACCAGGCCGACGCTGCCAGCCAGGGTAAAGCGGTAGACCTGATACACGACAAATCCACCGAAGACGATCATGGCAACTGGATACGCCCACAGTTTGTTTCTGAGCAGTGCAACGACAATGAATATTTTGACAATGCCATGTCCGAGCAGGTATATAGCCATGAAATGTTCGCTGGCAAGCGAGAAATGGCTTGCAGCATGGCGAAGATGATTGGCAACGAAATCATGTGGATCTTCGGCGATCTCGTCTTGCGTGAGCAGCCCGACCACACGAACGATCAGTCCTGGGCTGACCGCCCATAGCGCAACGCCGCCAGCGACCTCCAAAACTCCATCCAGCCCCTTCAGCAACACGCTGACGTGGAACAGAAGTTCTCGGAGATGTGCTTGCTTAGACCATTTCATGTTCAGAACATTCCGAGTCGATGGGGTTGAGTTGTGATGCTATAGCCGCTTCCGGATAAAGAGTGGCGTGAATGCCGCCGTAAACGACCCACGCACCTCGCTCGCGTGCGATGCAGCCCACTTCGTACCCGCGCAATGCGATGCCGGTGTGGATACCAATGCCAACGACATCGCCGGGTTGAATGGTCTCGGAAACGAGTTGCTCAAGCATTTCGTCCACGATGACAGGGTCGCCGAGAGATCGCGGGGTAGCGGCCGCGAGGACATAAAGCCAGCGTGGCGTGATGACACAGTTCCAAAGGTATTGTCGCTCAGGTTGATCAAATGCACGCTCATCGGTACAGACTTTCTCGTGCGGGACTAGAGATTGAAGTGCGAAATCGGGTTATCCCGCCTCGCAGCTGTCAGAAGAGGCGTTGGATACCACGATGGATGTCCGGCCAGAATTCCGCCGCTCCGTTGTATATGGCTGTGTTCCCGAGGTCAAGCGCGATGCGGTGTACGGTGGGACTGACACCGACATCTTGTGGGGGATAGTAAAGGTTGGAAAGAGTGCCCGCAATGACGGTCCCGGATAGCGCCGAGGAATTAAAAACTGTGTGGCCGGAGTCGTTGTTGGTCACGAAGACACGAGAGACCACGTAAAAGAGCCGTTTGCCGAAAGAACCTTTCCCCAAGCGAAAGTAGCGCGGGTCCTGGTGCAGAAGCGCGGGCAGAGCGTAGTCACCGATGAAACTGGAAACGGTGGAATCCAGTTTCAGTGAGCCGTAACACTGCCCGTACCCTCCCCAGCCATGACCGTAGCCGCAAAAGCCGTCCTGGGACGAATGTTCCAGTGTTCCCGCTTCAAATGCAGTTATACCGAACCCGAGCGGATCGTATGTGCCCTGGGCCCATTCCTGAAACTTCTCCTTCGCAGTCAAAGGCTGGAACTTTCCGCTGTAGTTCACTTTGTATGCGGGTATGACCCAGAAGATGTGGCCCGGCGAATCGCTGGCTGCCGAAGAGCTGTTTTTTTTCTTGCTATGAGGCGGTGTTGGATTTTGCAGCATCTGTGTGCGAAGGCTGCTGCGACCGATTCTCCCTTGAAGCGGAAGAGGCGCGTCGGGGAGCGAGAGATTGATCGGCGTTTGTGCGAAGGATGGGTTGACCGCCGCGGCTACGACAAAGAACATAAGAACGAAAAGAATTGCGAGTTTTTGCTTCACATTGCTCCTTTGGACTATGGGACTTAGAACGGCAGACCCAGTAAAGTTCTCAGCGTGGCCTGCGCATTGTCCCGTGAGGCTTGCAGCCGAATTACTTCCGCCTGTTTGGCGAAAGGTCAGGCTCCAGATTGACATAAAGACCCGCATCAAGGGATGCAGTCGTCGAGTGGCTGCTCTGGTACAACGGATCGAGGTTGCACTCCACTCTCGGCTATCTCAGCCCAGCTCAGTTCGAGCGGCAAGCCAACGCTCGACAACACGCCCTCGCAGCCTGAAGGCGAAGGTTCAACCGCAATCTATACGCGACGGACGAATTTCCTACACAAGACGGGCGAACTTCTTCGAGTTTGGGCATTTCAGCCAAAGGATAAATTGGATATTGATTTTCCTTAAGCTTGAACTGCGAACCGATTTTCGAAGCTTCCGTGCCGCCCGGTTCACGTCGATGGTGATCCTCGATGAGACTTTCTCCCCATGAGCGCGGCAAGCGCTACGAAGACCTTCTGGCCAAATCCGCCATCAATCTCGCCTCACGGAATCAAAGGCATAACCGCCGCGGACTCGGTGACGCACATCATAGCCGCCCTCTCATCGCGAAACGATTACTTTGAGCCATTCCTTCCCTCTCGCGATTAAAAGCATGTAAGCTAAAATCCGAAAATCGAGGCCCATCAAATGCCAACCCTGCGCTCCATAACCCAGCAAATCGGCAAGAACTTCCGCAAGCCGCTCTTCGCCGGAATCATCGTCTCCGTTGCGACCGTTGCTGGCCCCGTAGCTGCCTTGGCCCAATCCAACGGCCTCACGACCATCGACAATCCCTCCGGCGGCCAGGTCGTCTACGGACCCATGACCAACATCACCACCATGCCCGCCGCCATGGGAGCCATGCTCCGCAACGTCCACGGACATTTCGGCGATCGCCCGGAGATAGGCAAACTCGTCCAGTCTAAAGACGGCAGCTCCCTCGCAACCTTCTTCACCGTCACCGACAAAAAGGGCTCAGGCGAAAAGGTAGCCGGCATGGCCATCGTCGTCGCGCCGGACGGCAGATCCGGCGGCGCGGCAGTCCTGTACGACCGGGCCGACGGCTTCGCCAAAACCCAGCCTATCCTGCTTCAAAAGCTCAACGAAGCCTGGCAAAAGGGCCACCCCGTCACCCAGGTCTCCAACACTGACAGCCACCCACAGCAGTCGCGACCTCACAGCACATCGACTCAGGCACAACAGGCTCAGCCTTCCAACACCGCCCGCAATTACCCCGTCCAGCCGCTGCACACCGCATCGAGCCCCGATAACTCCGCCACCGTCAGCCTCCCCGCAGGCTGGCAAGTCATTGGCGGCGGCGCGGGCAGCATCCAGGCCAAAGGTCCCAAGGGCGATGGCGTCAACCTGGCCGTGCACCTCCAGAACATCTACGACCCCAACAACCCACAATCCCGAGGCATGCTCCAGTACCTCAGCAGAGGTTCAACACCGTTCTTCACCTGCTCGCCATCCAACCTCGTCGTCGCCTATCAGTGCCTCCTGGCGCAATCCAGCCGGAGGCAGCGCAAGCCCGAGCCCACGCTCTCTGACATCCGGAGTGTCCGCATGCGGACTGATGGCTCCATGGCCCAGGCCGTGCAGCTCGCATTCACCATCGACAACCACGACGGCAACGGCCCCATGCACGCCTACGCCGAGCTGGGCCAGACGCGCGAGATCCAGGGTGAAGGCTGGACCATGTACTTCAGCTCCATCCAGGCTCCCGTCCAACTCGCCCAGCAGGAGTGGCCTACGCTCCGCGCCGCCTGGGCCAGCTTCCGCGCAAACGGCCATGTCATACACGGCGAACTCGTATCGGAACTCAGCCAGATGAAGGCTCAGAACGATGCCAACACAGCCCTCGCCAACGCAGTCTCGCAGCAGCACGAAGCCCAGAACAAAGCCATCGACGACCGCTCCAAAGCCAACGACAACTACAACCACGGCCTAGACAACCAGCGCGACGAGCAGGACTGGCAAAGCAAAATCTTCCAGAACTACACCCTGGACCGAACCACCGTCCGCACCACCGACGACGAGTGGCACATCCACACCAACTACCCAACAGCGGCGACCCTGGTCGAAGGCAACCCCAACGCCTTCGAATACGTCCCCAACCAGCAATTAATGAAAGGCGTGGACTGGTAGCCTGTTCAGCCTTTGTAGTTACTTTGTTCTCTCCAGAATCCAGAGAAATCGAGGTTGCCCCACTCTTTCGAGTTTCATCGGAGAGGGTGGGAGGAACGAATCCACGTTTCAGCCGAGCCCTTGCTTTTCCGGGCGGGTGTCCTTCCCCTCCGGACAATTCTCAATCCGCGCAAATCGCCGAGTATCGACTGCAGACGCAATCAGGCTGGAAACGTGCCTTGGCCTGTTGTCGCAAACTGAGATTCGAGCCACATGAGCAGCCCTGTATATAGAGGTTTGGTCGCAAGTTGGTGCCTACAAGACCGGCGTCGGCAAGCGCACACTAAACGGCGTGGGTTCAAGAGTTCGCTGACGAGAGAGGGGCAGTAAGTCTGCCCATCTCACCGGCCACGGCGGCCAACACCAGACCTGGTTCCACCAGCGCGGTAAGTAGGACATGAGCAGCCACGCAGGGCGCGAGACTATGCCCGCTGGCCGGATAGACCACTGCCAGCGCCGCACTATCCAGGGTGCCGGTTGCCAGCACCGCTCCAGCCCCCGCGAGTTCATAACAGAGAGAATCATAGCGGAAGCCTGGAAGTACCTGGCCGAGAATGGTCCGCACGGGGCTCGAACCGCCGATGCTTAGGGCTGGCTTTCAGATGTGAGCAATTCTTTCAATCGAGACTCGGGGTGACCCGTGGTTGCTGGCGGAAGAAGGGCGAGACCCTCGTTGGCTGCGGCGATTGCCTGCACTCGTTGGCCATTGGCGTGGTAGGCCTGGGCTAGTTGTTCCAGCGCGGGTACGCTTCTTCGATGAGTCAGGGTGACTGCTCGCTCGGCCAGATCGACGGTCAGGGAGGGGTCGCGGAGCGATGGAGGATTGGCGGCGAGGAGAGCGTCGATGGTGAGTTCGAGCCTCAACAGAGTGGCGTCTTTGCTCTTTGCGAAGTTTTTCAAGGTGGTGAGGTTTTCGCGGATGAGCGCGGCATCTTCCTCGGTGGGATGCAGGGCATAGCGGCTGGAGCCGAGGCTGACCTCGACACCGGCGAGCTCGGGCTTCCACTCGCGGTTGGTGGGGTCGAGGACTACCAGTCTGCGGAGGAGGTCGGCCTCCAGTTGAAGGAGCTGTGCGGCTTTCATCAGATTACGCTGACGATCGGTGGGGACATTGGCCAGTGTGGGATTGGCGGCATACTGAAGGGAAGCGGCCTCGTCGGCGAGTTGTCGCTTGAGGTCGCCGAGAGGTCTTACGTCCGTGGGGTCCGCGTCGGCGAGGCGTTGGAAAACGGGCCGGCTTTGATCAAAGTGTGCGGTGGCACCGGCATAGTCGCCAAGGTTCGAGAGAGCGACAGCCTGCTTGCGCAGCAGCAGGGAGTGCAGGCGGACCAGGGGTAGTTTGGCTTTTTCGACGGCGGGCAGCGCATCGAGCAGACTGCGAGCCGTGGTGAACTCGGCAAGCGCGACGCTTGGGTTGTCTTCCAATTGCACGTTGCCGAGATCAAGATGCATGTAGGCAAGACCGCGGCGGGCGGGCAGGTAGCTGGGATCGATGCGCAGTGCACTCTCGTCGAGGCCGAGCGATTTTTTGTAACTGGCGATCCCGGCAGCAATATCTGCCAGTCCTTCGTCCTCGCACTGTACGTCGCCAAGGGTCTGGTTTGCGGCGGAGGCCTCTTGAAACATCCTGGGCGTGGCGCCGGGCAGGGCGAGCATGCGGTCGAAGATGTCGACTGCTGACTTGAGAGAGTCGGCCGCTTGCTGCGGCGGAGCCCAGGCCGAGAGGGATTCACCACGAGTCTCGAGGACGGTGGCTAGAGCGCCTAAGGCGTCCATGTCCCCGGGGTAGCGATCCGCTAATGGCAGGGCGAGCGCGAGCGCTCTGTTATAGCTGGTGAGCGAGCTGACTGGATCCGCTTCGTTTTGTTCGTAGACGTTGCCCTGAACGTCTCCGAGACGCGTGTAGGCGGCGATGAGATCCAGCTCTGTCTGGCGGTCGCCTTGAGCGTCGAGAGCCATGTGATCCAGGTGCTCGATGACGCGGGTGATGAGCAGCTTCTGTGCGCCGGCTGAGCCCGGGATGTCTTTGAGGGTGCGGTCGAGCTCGGAGAGCAGGGAGTTGGAGAGCTCGCGCAGGTCTGCGGAGCGAGCCTCGGCGCGACGGCGCTGGAGGTTGGCGGTGTGCGATTGCCAGAGGACTCCGGCGATGCCAAGCAGGACGCTGAGGCAAAGTAATGAGGTGACAACTGCGGCGAGTAGATTGCGACGGATGAACTTGGCGGCCTGGTATTGGAAGTTGCCCTGCCGAGCTGCGACGGGGCGTCCTGCGAGGTATGCGCCAAGATCGTCGCTGAGTTCCTTGACCGTGCCGTAGCGCTCGTGTGGCTCTTTGCGGAGCGCCTTGAGAACGATGGCATCGAGATCGGCGCCAAGCTGCGGAGCGTGGGTGCTGGGTTTGGGCGGCTGCTCGTTGCAGATGACGCGCAGCATCTCGGAGGTGGAGAAATCTTTGAGATGATAGGGCAGAACGTCGGCCAGCAGAAGATAGAGGATGACGCCGAGGGAGTAGATATCGGAGGCAGTGGTGATGGGTTCGCCCAGAACCTGCTCGGGGCTTGCGTACTGCGGGGTGAAGGATTGCAGGCCGTTCTGGGTCAGCCCGGCGAGCATGTCGGAGGGCAGCGGCGTAAGCAGCTTGGCGGTGCCGAAATCGAGGAGACGTGGGCTTCCGTCATCGCAAACCAGGATGTTGTCGGGTTTGAGATCGCGATGGACGATGAGGTTGCGATGCGCGAATTGAACGGCATCGCAGACACGCTGCATCAGTTGCAGTCTGGCCGCGATGGAGAGCTTTCTGGTCTCACAGAAGTCGGAGATGGAGACGCCGTCGACGAACTCCATGACGAGGTAGAGCTCGCCGGAGTCGGAAACGCCTCCGTCGAGGAGGCGGGCGATGTAAGGGTGGTTAAGCGACGCAAGAATCTGCCGCTCCTGGCGGAAGCGCTCGCGGAAGAGATCGGTTGCCAGGGGAAGGTCGATGACCTTGATCGCGGCTTGTTGGCGGAACTGCCCGTCGACGCGGTGCGCGAGGTAGACGGCTCCCATGCCTCCGCGACCCAGCAGGGAGTCGATCTCGTAGGGCCCGAGGTGACGGCTGGAGGTCGAGGAAGCGGCGGATGCGGAGAGCGTGGCCTGCGCGGCCAGCAGTTCCTCAGCTTCACAGGCGGCCAGGAGCGAACGCAGCTCCACCATCAGCGCTGTGTCGCTGCCGCAGCGCGCGAGCAGCAGGGACTCACGTTCCTCGGGGGCCGCGGCGAGCGTATCGTGGAAAATGCTCTCGGTGCGGGCTAATCCATCCGGATTTTCGTTGGGCGATGGCAGAGCAGGAACTCCTGGGCGATGAAACTCTACCTGAGACTGCGCGAAGCGGAGAGAAAATGCCTCGCGTCATTCCGGTGCGGGCGAGCTGGCCTCGGGATGTATGCGCCGGAAGAGCCAGGTACGGGCGAACTTGATGTCACGGTCGACGGTCGCCTTCGAGATATTCATCAGGTCGGCAGTTTCTTCGGCGGTGCAGCCGAGGAAGAAGCGGAGTTCGATGAGTTGCACTTTGACGGGGTCGAGCAGGGCGAACTCTTCGAGGGCTCGGTCGAGCTCGATCATCTCGATGCTGTCGAGGCCGATCCAGGGGATGGCGTCGCTGAGGGGGACATGCTCGGCCTGGCTGCCGCGGCACTGCGCCTGCGTGGCGCGGGCGTGGTCGATGAGGATCATACGCATGATCTTGGCCGAGAAGGTGTAGAAGTGGGAGCGGTCGCCCCAGTCGGCCTTTTTCTGCATGAGCAGGCGCAGGTAGAGTTCGTGGACGAGCGAGGTGGCCTGCATGACGCCGGGGTTGCGCTCCCGCCGGATGTAGGCCGCGGCGACCTCACGCAGATGCGGATAGACGAGCGGCACCAGTTGGTCGAAGGCGGTCATCTCGCCCTCTTTCCAGCGGTCCAATAGCAGCGTGATCTCGCCTTGCTGTGCGTTCAAGCTGGCCCCCGTCAATGCTCTTAAAACTAACATCCCGAGCGGGTTGGAGGCACGGCTTTCCTTCCGTGTGGCGTGCTGCCGCAGAAAGCTGCGAAACGCGTGAGGCAATTTTCTCGCGGTCTGCGCTGTCTTTTATGAACGTCCAAAAACTTCAGTACCCAAGGGGTATCACCATGATTCACAAAATATTTCGATCTGCCAGGACTCGTTTTAACGTTGGATCTTGCGCCCTATGCGGTTTTCTCTTCGCACTGCTGGCGTTGAGTAGCACGGTGGTCTTTGCGCAGGGGGGAGCAGTGAAAGCTGCCGCCAACTATGGGAAGATTCCCCTCAGCTTCGAGCAAAACCACGGACAGGCCGCGGCAAATGTTCAGTTTATGGCGCGCGGGCAGGGCTATGGGTTGTTTCTGACTGAGGGCGAGGCAGTGTTGGAGCTGGAGCATGGCGGAGCGGCCAAGGACGCGAAGAGCGCCACGCTGCGCATGACGCTTGAAGGAGCGAATCAGCGTGCGGTCGCGAATGGGTTGGAGCCGCTGGCCGACGCCGTCAACTACTACGTGGGGAACGATCCTGCGAAGTGGACGACCGCGGCGAAGACTTTCGGCCGCGTGAGCTACGGCGCGGTGTATCCGGGGATCGACCTGGTCTACTACGGAAATCAGCGCCAGTTGGAGTATGACTTTGTGGTTGCGGCGGGCGCCGACCCGTCGAAGATCGCGCTGAAGTTCAGCGGTGCAAAGGCCATTCTGGATCAGCGGGGCGACCTCTTGCTGACGGACGGCGACGCGCATACCAGCTTCCGGAAGCCGGTCGTCTACCAGATGAAGGGCGATGCGCGGGTGCCTGTTATGAGTTCGTACAAGCTCGACGGGCAGCAGGTCAGCTTCAACGTGGGAGCGTACGACCGGACGAAGCCGCTGGTGATCGATCCTGTGCTGACCTATGCGACGTTCCTGGGCGGCAACCTGAACGATATCGGCGTTAGCATCGCGGCAGACTCCTCGGGCAATAGTTACATTGTGGGCGACACGGCATCCTATAATTTCCCGGTGGCAAACGCCGCCAAGGGCACCAACACTGCCGTGGGCAATGGGTGGAACCTCTTCGTGACCAAGTTGAATCCGGCCGGAACGGCGATCGTTTTTTCAACCTATCTTGGCGGTATCGCCGACTCACATGCGGGAGGCATTGCGCTGGATCCCTCGAACAACGTCTACGTTGTTGGATATACCAACGCCAACGACTATCCGGTGACGAGCGGTGCGTTTCAGACGCTGTGCGGCGCATCGCGTAACGGCCAGGGAATCCGGCAGGCCGGTTGTGGCATTAGCGACGACATCTCCGCCGTACTCACCAAGCTCACCTCCACCGGTACGATTGTGTTCTCAACGTTTCTCGGCGATGAGAGCTTTCCCTACGGTGTTGCCGTTGACGCAGCCGGTGAGGCGTACGTCACGGGGAACACGCAGGCTTACTGCGGCAAGCCCCCGTACTATCCCACCGGCAGCAGCTATAGTTCGTACCAGTGCTTCCCGGTGACAAGCGGCGCCTTCCAGGACGGAACGCTGGTTGCAGGCGGAGGCGGCACTACCCAGTTTGCCTTCCTCACCAAGTTCTCCGCTGATGGCTCGACCCTTCTATACTCCACGCTGTACGGCTCGCTGCCCAACACGACCCCCTCCGGCGGCCAGGCCTATTTGCACTCATATGCAGTGGCTATCGATTCCTCCGGCAATGCCTACATCGCCGGTAACGCAGGCGGCGCAGGCGCACCTACAACTGCTGGATCCTTCTACAATCCACCAGCCAACACGTCGAGCGTCCTTCCTCCGCAGCCGGCGTTTGTCGCGAAGTTCAATCCGACCTTGTCGGGTTCGGCTTCGCTCGTCTATGCAACCTTCCTTGGCTCCGCGGCGCAGTCGGCGCTTGCTTCCAACTGGAATGACACGGCAACCGGTATTGCGGTGGATGCCAGCGGCGACGCGATCGTGGTTGGCTATGTCAGCGAGTGCGGCTTTCCGACTACAACCGGTGCGTACGAGCCGACAACTGGCAGCTCGCCCTACTGCCAGGACGGATTCATCACCAAGCTGAACCCCACTGGCACAGGCCTCATCTGGTCGACGCTTTACGGCACCAACCCTGCGGTGACCGGCAATCAAGGCAACACAAAAATCAACGGCGTGGCGCAGGGAGCCACTGGCAACATCTACGTAACCGGAACGTTTTCCGTAGGCGGCGGCGGAAACGCCCTCCCATTCGTCAATCCCATCGCGACAGTGGTCAACGGTGGAGCGTTCGTCGCGGAGGTCGACCCGACCGGAAGCAAACTCATCTTCGCCAGCCCGCTCAGCGGCTACGGCAGCGCGGACTCTGGCGCCGCAGTGGCGGTTGACCCGTCCGGCAACATGTACCTCACGGGCAAGGTCGACGCTGCCACTCCCACTACGCCGATCACGCCCGGAGCATTCCAGCAGACATACGGCGGCGGCGCTTATGACGCCTATGTGGTCAAGATTGCGCCGCAGCTGATCTCTACGACCGCTGTCGCGCTCTCCTCTGCCACCGCGACCGCGGGTGCGCCGGTGACCTTCACGGCCACAGTTGCCGGCGTCGGAACGACGTCTGTACCGACCGGTACGGTCACCTTCCTCAACGGTACCGCCACGCTGGGAACGGGGACGCTCGGCACCGCCGGCACCGCGGTCTTTACGACTTCGACCCTCGCCGTGGGGACCTACTCGGTCACCGCGCGGTATGCGGGCGATACCACCTTCAATGCCAGCTCGGCAACCACCGGACAGGCGTTGACCGTAACCACCAACGTGACGACGACAGCGCTCGCCGCCTCCGCCACGACCGCACTGACGGGGACCAGCATCACCTTCACGGCCACCGTGGCACCGGCCAACGGCACCATCATACCCACTGGCACGGTCACCTTCAAAGATGGAACGACCGTTCTCGGAACGGGAACTCTGTCCGGAGCGAAAGCGACCTACGCAACCACGACTCTGGCTGCGGGATCGCACTCCATTACGGCGAGCTACGGCGGCGACAGCAACGATGTTGCGTCGGTATCAACTGCGACGGTGGTGACGATCACATTGTCGCCACCGGACTTCTCGATCGCGTTCAACTCGCCCACGGGAACGATTACGGCGGGTAGTTCCGCGACGATCACGATTACGGAGACGCCCGTGAACGGGTTCGCCGCGCCAACGACATTCGCCTGCAGCGGATTGCCGACATTCGCGACCTGCACGTTCAGTCCGAGTTCGCTCACACCGACCAGCACGACTCCGGTAACGACCACTCTGACGATTGCGACCAACGTGGCGACGGCCAACCTGACGATGCCTGTGCTGCCCTTTGCCAACAGGCTTCCGCTGGCTCCATTGATGGCCGGGCTCCTGCTGCTGCCAATGGTGGCGCTACGCAAGCGGAAGCTACCGCGTCTGATGATGGCGATTCTTGCCGGGCTGTTGATGCTGGCGCCCACGGGTTGTGCTTCAAACGCAGCCGGTTCGCAGAAGATTACGCCGAAGGGGGCGTACCCGGTGACTGTAACGGCAACCGCAGGCACGACAAGTCACACGCAGGTGTACACCATCACGGTGCAGTAAACCATCAACCGAGCAACGGAGTGACAATGCCCGGCGAGAGTGTCGCCGGGCTTTGTCGTGCTTACGGTCATGGAAATGGCGATCCTGAGCGGACCCGGCTCTCGAACGAACCCTGTGGCCTGGTTTTGCATCGGCGCTCATACATGGCGTTTCTCTCTTGCTCGGTCAATCGGGATACATCCCAAAGGGCGCAAAGGTGCGCAGCTCCCAAGTTGCGGCGTAGCCGAGTTGCCAAGAAAGAAGCTGCGTTATCGGGGAATCGCAAAGAATCGCCACCGGCTCTGCGCCTGCTTCGCCTTGGTCAATCTCTATCTCCACCGCAAACGTCTGGCCGAACTCAGAGCTGCGCTTGAAATCCGCCGAACTGGACGGTTGCCCCGTCCAAACACCCATCCCAACCATTCTGTAGGGTTCATCAGCCGGTTTCGCCCGTTTGATTTCAGTATCGGTCAGTGCCATATTGGGTATATCCAAACGCCTTCAAAGCGAATGCACCATCAACTCCAAATCAAAATACCACCAGACATACCATCACCAAACGCGGCTGTCCCCGAATCGTTCTGGACGCTAAAAGAAGAAAACCCTATTTTTTGCTAGGGTTCAGCTTGATCTATTGGATATCTTGGGATGTTGCCGGAAAAGAAGTGGCGGAGAGTGAGGGATTCGAACCCCCGATAGACTTGCGCCTATGTCTGATTTCGAGTCAGGTGCATTCAACCGGGCTCTGCCAACTCTCCGTCCCTCTATTTTATCTCAGGACATCGACTTACGGTTCCACTGCTCAGCGCCTCCGCAGATTTATCCTGAAAGGAGTCTGATGCACACAACAGGCTGCGGAGCGAATTACTTTGGCGATGGACGCGACTGGCGAATGGACCACCGAGCTTCAACTCTGGCTTCGCGAGCAGGCCACAAACGCCGGCTTCGACACCGCAGGAGTCGCCTCAGTCGATACACCAGAGTCGCACCACGTCGATGCCGAGCGATTCGCCGCCTGGGTCGCCGCCGGCCGTGCAGGCGAGATGGAGTATCTCAAGCGCCGCGACGACCAGGGCGTTCTTCTCCGGAGCAACGTGCAAACCGCGATGCCGTGGGCGCGATCCGTCATCGTCTGCGCGCTGAACTACAACGCCCAGGCTCCGCTCTCCATAGCCTCCGCGCTGCCAAACACCGGCTGGATCGCCCGCTACGCATGGAGTGGGCAAACCTCAAACGAGCCCGCAGACGAAGCCCCAAACCCGCACGAACAACAAACCGCAGAACTCCTCCCCACCGACTATCACGATCAGCTCCTCACCCGTCTGCGCTGCGTCGAAGCCGCACTCCTCGCCCGTCTCCCCTGCGAGACCCGTTGTTACGTCGATACCGGCCCACTCGTCGAGCGCACCATGGCCGCCAGCGCAGGCGTCGGCTGGATCGGCAAAAACACCTGCGTCATCAATCAGCAATTAGGTTCGTGGCTCCTGCTCGGAGTCATCGTCACCTCGCTCCCAATCGCGCCGCAGGCCGAATCTCCCATCGCCGCCGACCGCTGCGGAAGTTGCACCCGCTGCATCGACGCCTGCCCCACCGATGCTCTCGTCGCCCCGCATCAGATGGACGCCTCGCGCTGCATCGCCTATCTCACCATCGAAAAAAAAGGCATCATCGCCGAAGACCTCCGCGAGCCCATCGGCCGTCAGGTCTTCGGCTGCGACATCTGCCAGGACGTCTGCCCCTGGAATCGCCGCGCTCCAGTCGCAACCAACTCCGGCATGATCGCGCGAACGCAGCTCATCAATCCCGCGCTCGACTGGCTCGCCAACATGGATGCAGTGGAGTTCAAGCGTTGGTTCAAAGGCTCCCCGATCGAACGCACTCGCCGCAAACGGTTGTTGCGCAACGTTGCCATCGCCATGGGAAATAGTGGTGAACTTAATTTCCTCACGCAGTTGGAGACATGGGCCACCGAACCCGACCCGGTACTAGCCGACGCCGCAACATGGGCAATTCAGAAGATTCGCAACGAAGTCAGCCACCGGCACGAACAACCCGTTCAGCCGCAATAAACCGCGCACCCTCTGCTAGCATCGGAGTAAGCAGCGGAGTCCTTGCCATCTCCTCTATGTCCTCTTCCGTCCCTGAGCAAACCGAAACGACAAAGCCCGATCGGCCGACCCAGCCCGAGCTGCCGCCCCAGCCGATCGGGGACGTCAAGCCCGTCGTCGCCAGCGACGGTCTGGGGGCGGAGATCGTTGCGCTCGCCCGCTATATGATGCGCACTGAAGTCCACACCTACGCCTTCAGCGTCGCCGCCAACGTCATCCTGTCTCTCTTTCCCTTCATCGTCCTGCTCCTCACCGTCAGCCGCAACGTCTTCCACTCGCGCTCCATGGAGCAGATCGTCGGTGACATGATGAAGAGCCTCTTGCCCGTCGGCCAGGACTTCGTCATGCGTAACATGCAGCTCCTCGCCCATCCTCACAAGGGCACGCAGTTCTTCTCCGTCGTCATGCTGCTCATCACGTCCACCGGCGTGTTCCTTCCGCTTGAAGTTGCGCTCAACGGTGTCTGGGGCGTCCGCCGCAACCGCAGCTATCTTCACAATCAGGCCGTCTCGCTTGGTCTAGCCCTCGCGGTCGGCGTGCTGGCCATAGCTTCGGTCGCCTCCACCGCCAGCCAGCGGACCATCCTCTCCTGGATCTTCCTCAATCACACTGGCAACTTCGTCTTTCAATTCATCTCCTATGGCTTTCTCAGGCTCTGCGCCGGTCTGGCCAGCATTCTGCTCTTCTTCCTCATCTACTGGGTGCTCCCCTACAGAAAGATTCCCGCACGCGCTGTGCTGCCCACTGCCATCGTCATCGGGTTACTCTGGCAACTGGCGAAAGTCCTCTATATCAGGGCCTTGCCTTGGTTGGACTTCCAGTCCATATACGGGCCATTCTATATTTCGGTAGGGTTAATGATGTGGGCATTTCTCTCTGGACTATTGTTGCTCGCAGGGGCGCATTTTTCAGCCACACGCTATACCCTCAGATTGGCCCGCGAGGCAGGAATGGAGGAGAAGGCAAGCGTTGCAAAGTCAGAACAATAAGCCCGCTCTGCCCTCCCCCTCAGGATCGCCATCCGGACTGCGCGCCCGCCTGCCCACAGGTCTCCCCGGAGCGGTCTTCTGGCTAGGCCTCTGGTTTTGCGTTCTCTTCCTCGGCCATTGGGTTCACGGAGGCTTCGGCGCCTTTCTCGGTATCCTGCAATTCTTCGTAGGGATCGCTCTGGTCTTCGTCGCGCTCCCCTTGCTTTGGCGTGCAGTTCGGAAGCACATGCTCTGGAGCCTGCGCAACAAGCTCGTCCTTACCTATCTGTTGATCGGTCTCGCACCCGTAGTGCTCTTCGTCACCCTCGTGTCGATCATGGCCTACATCGCCGCCGGACAGTTCGCCATCCACCTCGTCGACACTCGCTTTCTCACCGAGCTCAGCCAGATGAGCGGCGAGAACGAGCGTCGCGCCGATGTCGTTGCCCAGATGCTTCAGCAAAAGCTTCCCGCCTCGCTGGAGATGCCCGACGTCGCGTCCAGTACCCCGGCGGACTCCGACCGCTCCGGTACTCTGGATCTGTCGCGTACAAAACTTCACCGCGAAGTGCGTGCATTTCTCAATGGAGTGCCTGTCGTCTTCAAGCAGGCTGCCTCGCCCTCCGGTTCACACGCAAAGACTCCTTTCGGCATGCCTCCATGGGTCACGGAACTGCCCGGCGGACACTTCGCCGGCCTGGTCCTCGATGGAAACGATCTCTATCTCGTCGCCGTTCATCAGCAACGATGGAACGACGGACGCATCTTCACTCTGGTCACCAGCACGCCCGTCGACAGCACCGTCCTCACGATGGTCGCCGAAGGCCTCGGCCACGCCAGCCTCAATCCAGAGCGCACTGGCAGCACCTCGAACGATTCGAAGACGCTGCCCCCCGGTCCCGGAAATCGGCGGACTCAGCCTTCATCGCAAGCCACGCTCCAATCTCATGCTCAGCCCAGCTCGTCCGCAACGGGCAACAGTTCAGCCCGCGCAGCCTCCCGTGGTTCTAGGCCCAAATCGTCCAGGGACGAGTTCCTCGTCATCGGTCCAGGTGCAGTCAATGGGACATCCTGGATTGGCGGTGGCACGGAGCCTCCGCCGGTCAACGTAGCCGATCTTCCCGTGCGCTTCACCTCCACCGAACCCGTCGTGGACTGGGGTACAGGAGAGAACGACAACATCCTGATTGCAGTCGAGTCACGACCCTCGCTACTCTACAACCAGCTCTTCGGCGCCTCCATAAGCGGGATCATCACCAGTGTCCTGCGAATCGCAATCGTCATTCTCTGTCTGCTCTTCGCCATCATCGAGCTGGTGGCCCTGTGGATGGCGATACGACTCAGCCGAACCATCACAACATCCGTAGCCGACCTCTACAAGGCGACCCAGCACATCGACCGTGGCGACCTCAACTACCGCATCGGTGTCACCCGCAATGACCAGCTCGCCGAACTCAGCCGCTCCTTCAACACCATGACAGGCTCGCTGCAGCGCCTGCTCGTCGAGCAGAAAGAGAAGGAACGCCTACAGAGCGAGATCTCCATCGCACAGGAAGTTCAGGCCAACCTCTTTCCCGCGCAGGCCCCCGGAATTGGAAAGCTCGATCTGCACGGAGTCTCCCGCCCTGCGCGTTCCGTCAGCGGCGACTACTACGACTTCCTCGTCTTCCACAAGGAAGCGCACGATGGAATGGCCAGCCGCAAGGAGATCGGCATCGGCATCGCCATCGGCGACATCAGCGGCAAGGGCATCTCGGCAGCCCTGCTGATGGCGTCGCTGCACTCAGCCGTGCGCGCCTACCGCTTCGCCAGCGAGGAGCTCGTCTACAGCGAATCTGCCGTGGCCGGACTTCTGGCCAGCAGGGAAGAGCGCGCCGGAGATCACGACAAGCTCTTTCAGTCGCCGGGTCGTATCCTCTCGCTGTTGAATCGACACCTCTACCGCAGCACGCAGCCGGAAAAATATGCAACACTCTTCCTCGCGCATTACGACGCCGACTCGTCGCGGCTGACGTACTCCAACGCCGGACAACTTCCTCCATTGGTCCTCAGCCAGGATGGCAGCATCCGAAGGCTGGACAGAGGCGGAACCGTCGTAGGACTCATGGACGGCATGCGGTACGAAGAAGACAGCTTCCACATGCAGCCCGGCGACATCCTCGTCGCATACTCCGATGGCGTCACCGAGCCGGAGAACGACTTCGGCGAATTCGGCGAAGAACGTCTGATGGAGGTTGTGAGCCGCTACCGCGACCAACCGTTACATGTGATCTCAACCCAGGTCATGGCCGCCCTCGATGCCTGGATCGGTGCCGAAGAACAGCCCGACGACATCACCCTGGTCCTCGCCCGCCAGTCCTGAAAACTTTGTTGTCATCCCGAAGGGATCTGCTGTTGTCCTTGCGTCTGTCTATTTCTGAATCCGTGTCATCCGCGGTCGGCCCCTAGCCCTGTGGAAAAATAAAGTTGAAAAAGTTGGCGTGTTTTTAGCTGTCGAAAAACATGGTGCGAAGAACCACGCAAACGACATATTCCACCACACAATCACCATCCAAAAACCACGTTTTGCACCAGCTTCTTTGAGAACCCCCCTGCAAAAAGCCCAGCAAAACCGTAGAAAATCACTCCTCCACCAGCCGGGAAAATTTATTTTACAAACTTGGCCTTTTTCCGAATAGCCTTCACCGCAATCGCATTCGGAGAACTCCCAGCCGGAAGAATGGTAAAGAGCGCAGGACCCTCCTTGCCCTCCGTCCGAATCACCGCAACATCCCCGGAATGAGCGTCCGCAGCAAGCAGCAGGTGCTCATCCTCAGAGAAAGCCAGCGCCACCGGGGCCGAGCCCGTACGCACGCCGTGGGGCTCAAGATGCCCATCATCGATGCTATAAAGCGCAATCGAATCCGCCCCGAAGTTCGCCACCCAAAGCGTCGAGTTGTCCCGCCCCACCACTCCCCAAACCGGCTTATTACCAACAATATACGTCCCACCAACTTCATTCGTAGGCGTAGCAATCTCCGACACACTATCCGAATCGAAATTCGAAACGAAGATCTCTCCGCTATCCGGCTTCATTGCAAGATTGACCGGCGTCTTACCCACATCCAGAAGCGAAAGCAGACGGTCGTGCGCAAGTATAGGATTCTGCTTGGCTTCCCCTGAATCTGGAGCCGCAGCAAGACCAATCGCCATCACCTGATGCCCCCCGGAACAAGCAACAAAAGCCTTCGACGAGTCCGGCAGAATCAACGCATCTGCGGCTCCAGGACAACCCGAAAAAGCAGCTCTCAGGTGAGGAGGCAGTTCAATCTTTGCGGCCTCGTCATAAGGAGAAACATCGAAGATTGAGACACTTCCGCTACGACGATTGGATACGACCAGACTCCTGCCATCGGGCGAAATGCGATCGACGCCAGGCTGTTCGCCAGCGCCAGCCACTGCAATCTCACGACGCCGGTCAAGATCCAGCACGCTCACCGTATTGGAGCCCGCATTGGTGACATAAGCGCGGTGACCAGTAGGATCGACAGCGATGAAGGACGGCAAACGGTGGACCGAAATCGTAGCAGCAATACGGTTGTTCTCTGCATCGATCACAGAGATTGTTCCAGCCTCTGAATTGACGACGTAGATCTCATTGCGAACCGGATTCGCAGCTAGATAGGTGGGTTTCGCGCCAACCTGCAAAGTTCGGTCCTGGCGAAGATAGACAAGGTCGAGCACAGTGACCGTATTAGAGCCACCGTTGCTGATGTAAGCGAACTCCCGATAGCCGTCTGGAACATCGGGAAAGCCATTCCGTCGACATCCTGAGAGAACGAGGAGAGATATGCAGGCGATGGCGATAGTTGATCGCACGAAAGACGATGAGACGGATGTTGGCACTGTTCGGAGTCTATCGATCCCTCTTCGGGGCAGCAAGCGTGGAGCTAAAAGTAAGAGTTTCGAATTTCTCGCGAAACTTTTGGCTTGCCAATGTGTCCAGGTGACTGACGCGGAGCGCAATCTTCGATCAGGCCGCGTCAATTGCTATTCATTCTCGGACAACGAAGCCGCGATTTTAGTGGCTTCGTTGATTTTTTTAATGACGCGAGCCTTTAGTACGGGACCAGTTCCAGGCGATCCAGCAGAAGTAGCCTCCCTGAATCCCCAGAACCAGGAGATATGCAGCCAGAAGATGCCTGTGTTCCAGCGTGCTTGTGTTGAAAAATGAGTGCCACGTCATTGCGGAATCTCCAATGAGGCTTCGATTGTCTGAAGTGCATGTTCCTGTTCGGCGAGTTGACGCCGGCGTTCGAGAGCGAAGCGGAAGAGCAGGACGAAGATGCCCCAGATGCCCCAGCCAGCCAGGTTCCAAAAGAAAGCGGGAAGCATGGATTTGTCCATGCCGGCGCCGGGTCCCCCGAAGAAGACGGGGGCAGGGTGCTGGGTACGCCACCAGCGAATCGACATGTAAACGATAGGAACATCGACGGCAGCGAAGACAGAGAGGACTGCTGCTAGCGTTTGGCTTTGTCCAGTAGAGGAGAAGCGGCGCAGCATGAGATAGCTTACATAGAGGAGCCAGAGGAGAAGAACGCTGGTTAGCCGGGGATCCCATGCCCACCAGATGCCCCAGGCAGCGCGCCCCCAGATCATGCCGCTCAGCAGCGTGATGCTGGTGTAGACGACAGCGACCTCCGCAGAGGCAAGCGCGAAGGCATCGGCGGTCAGAGCTTTGAGTGGATCGCGGCGTCTCCAGAAGAGGTAAGCCAGCGAGGCGGCGAAGTTCAGATAGGGAAAGAGCAGGCACAGCATTGCAATGGGAACGTGGTAGTAAAAGATCCTCCCCACGTCACCCTGTGCTGCGTCCGCAGGGGTGAGGAAGATAGCCTCGCGAAAGCCAACAGCGAGCACGGCGATGGCGATTCCAAACCAGAGCCAGGCGATGTTGCGGGGTGTGGGAGTGTGCTGCTCCATAGTGTTAGTTTAGCGCGAATACGGTCATTCGGCGTTGAGCACGGTCTCGAAGAGCAGGATACAGATTGTGGTGAAGATGATGTCGTAGCCAGCCAATTGTTTGATCCATATGCCGATCTGGATGGAATCGAGGTCTGCTGTGAGCACACCGGTAGTGGCCTGGACCATTGCCAGAAGCGCCGGCAGCGAGATGGGGAGGAGCAGCAGCGGAAGCAGGAGTTCGCGGTTGCGGGCGCGTAGGCCGAGTGCGGCGAAGAATGTTCCGTTGACGACCAGGGCCCAGGTACCCAAAGGAAGAATCAGGGTGAGCAGCCAGAGATTCCCGAGGGCATGGAGGTTGAAGAAGACGATGAAGATAGGGGCCAGGACTGCTTCCACGACGAGAACGAAGAGCATATTGGCGATGGCTTTGCCGAGGAAGAGCGCGGAGGCGGGGGAGGGGGCCATACGCTGGGCTTCAAGGACCTGGTTGCGCAGTTCGCGGGCCCAGGACTGGTTGAGGGCGGTGATGGAGGCGAAGAGCAGGGCGACCCAGAGAATGCCGCCGGAGATCTGGCGGGTGGTCGTGGGATAGCTGGTGGGGTCGAAGGCGAGACCGAAGACGACGACGACCAGGAGCGCGAAGAAGAGCATACCGTTGATGGAGTCGCGGGAGCGCCACTCCAGGCGAAGGTCTTTGCGGAGATGGTCGAGGACGTGGCGGAGATAGTTCATGCCTGACCTTTAGTGAGGTCTGCAAGGAGCGCGTTCGCCGCGCGCAGGTAACCGGCCGGTGCGAGGAGGAGTTGGAGGCCGCGTTGACCGGCGGAGACGGAGATGATGTCGAAGAGTTCGATGGTCTCGTCGGCATAGGCGGGGAAGGGCTTCTTTGCGCCCATTACGGTGACGCCACCGCGAATGTACCCGGTGAGCGGTTCGACATCTTTCAGCGAAGCAAGCTCGATCTTTTTTGCGTTCGCAGCGTGAGCGAGCTTTTTCAGGTCGAGTTCGGCGTCTCCAGGGATGACTGCAAAGAGGTGCTCCCCCGTGTTGGTGTGGGTGAGGAGGGTTTTGAAGACTTGTTCGGGGGGTAGGCCTATCTTGCGGGCGACGGAGATGGCGGTCAGATCGTCCGGGTCGACCTCGTAGGGGCGGAGTTCGTAGACGACGCCGAGGGAGTCGAGGAGGCGGGCGGCGTTGGTCTTGGCTGGTGGCGTGATCTTCACCCGGCGGCCTCGGGCTCGACTATCTGGCCGTTGCGCATGGTGAGGGTGTTGTCGGCGAGAGGTTTGGCGAGGGCGGCCTGGTGGGTGGTGAGGAGAATGGTGCGGCTGCCACTGCTCCCTCCCCTGGCCTGGACGGGCCAGGTGCGGAAGTCGGCGAGGAGTTCGACCATGTGCTGGGTGGAAGCGGCGTCGAGGTTGGAGAAGGGCTCGTCGAGGAGGAGGAGTTCGGGGTCGCTCTGGAGGACGCGGGCGAGCGAGGTGCGCTGGCGCATGCCCTGAGAGTATTGGCCGACTGGCCGGTTGAGCTTAGGGTCGAGGCCGACCGCGCGGAGGGCCATCTCGGGGCTGCCGACGCAGGCGCAACCGCCGTCGCGATGGAGGCTGGCGAAGTAGGTGAGGTTTTCCATGGCGGTAAGCTCGTCGTAGAGCATGGGCGAGTGGCTCATGTAGGCAATGCGGCGGCGCTGTTGATGGGGGGATTGCGCGAAGATGGATACGTTGCCGTGGGTTGGTGTGATAAGTCCGGCTACGACGCGCAGGAGCGTGGACTTGCCGGCTCCGTTTTCGCCGAGGATGACAGTACAGGAGCCGGCGGCGAAGGTTGTGGAGACGTTGCGGAGCGCTGCGAAGCTGCCGTAGATTTTGGATATTGATTGCAGGCAGACAGAGTTCAACTCTGCAGCGGTTTGAGATGCACTGCCGCGAGTTGTTGCTTCCGTCTGCATTCTATTTTTTCGTGCGTGTGGTTCAGGGGGCAACTGGGAGAGCGGTTGCGGTGGTGGTGGGGGTTGCGGCGGGTGCGACAGGAGCGTACTTGGAGGCGCATTTGGCCTGGAGTTCGTTGGCGTGGAAGACGCCATCGCGGCCGTAGGTTCCTACTGCGAGGGCCTGGGCGTTGTCCTTGAAGGTGTCGGGCGGTGGCTCTTCGCCTGTGTAGTTGATGGTGATGACACAGTCGGGGCCGCCGTTTTTGCACTCGGGAAAGGTGTTGCCTGCGGCCTGCTCGGTAAGCTGAAAGATGGCGTGGGGGCCACTGCGCTGGATGCTGCCGGGGACTACGAATCCGCCTACGCGGAGGTGGCGGGTGTAGGCGACATCGCCCATATTGCGCATCTTGCCGATCGTGACGTAGTAGTCCTTGCTATCGCGGCCTCCGCTGAAGGAGAGGTAGGCGATGGTGCCCAGGATGATGACGGCTGCGACGATGAACTTGATCGGACTTTTGCGAGCTTCGGTTGCCATGGTTCTCCGTTTCCTAGTTTACTTCCAACTGAACGTGAAGGGGTGCCCACCCTACTAGTTCTTGCGCAAAGTCTTCCAAAAATTAGGGTTAGCCTTGGACCTGGTGTTGGGACTTTCGTCATTAGTGTCCAAGCCCAGCGCGATTTTTGGCGTGCCTGTTCATTCTGAGGGCGTGATTTGTCAAGTCCTCCGCGTTCTATTTTAGCTGAAGCTGAATGGGAGTGTCGTAGGAGCGTGGAGGCGATGAGTCGATATGGCGAATGAACAAAACTGTAAGAACCTGTTTAAAAACTCTGAGGTTTGTGGTTTTGCGACGTGAAAAAACAAGCAAAGACAAGAGCGAAATGCGGGGATCTCTCCGCTGCGTCGCGCGATGAGACTGCGCGACTTCGGTCGAGATGACAGCTTCTTTTCAAGTTTTAAGCAGGTTCTAAGGACGCCGTATAGGAGTTTCCATGACAAGAATCTTGAAGACACAAACGCCGAAGGTTCCTGCATAACGTTTGCTGCCAGGGTGATGAGTGCGGGATGCCCGCTGGTGGATAATCTGGTGCTTCGATGGTGGTTAGGTGCATTTTTGTGGCTCTTTGGTGGTGATTTTGTGCGGCGGCGGGGAGAGGCACAGGTGCGCTTCTGCATCGTATACTTACTCGATAGCACGCATTGAAGGCGGTGAATGATGAGCGGAAATGGAAACGGCGCAGCTTCGAAGGGCAATGGGGCAGGCTCACACGGCAATGACTACAAGGTGCCGACGGGACGGGCGGATTGGATCGTCAAGCGGAAGGCTGAGGCTGCGCGGACGGGCGACGGGAATATGTCGCAGATGCACTTCGCGCGCAAGGGGATGATTACCGAAGAGATGGCCTACGTCGCTCAGCGGGAGAAGATTTCAGCGGAGCTGGTGCGGAGCGAGGTGGCCAAGGGGACGATGATTATCCCGGCGAACATCAACCACCCGGAGCTGGAGCCGATGGCGATTGGAGTGGAGTCGCTGTGCAAGATCAATGCGAATATCGGGAACTCGGCGCTGGTGTCGAATGTGGATGAGGAGCTGCGGAAGCTGCATACGGCCGTCCACTTTGGCGCGGATACGGTGATGGACCTTTCGACGGGCGGGGATATTCCGATGATCCGGGAGCAGATTCTGCGGCATTCTCCGGTGCCGATTGGGACGGTGCCGCTGTATGAGGCGCTCTCACGGGTGAAGCGGGTTGAGGATTTGAATATCGATATGTACCTCGAGGTGATCGAGGAGCAGGCGCAGCAGGGAGTGGACTACTTTACGATTCATGCGGGCGTGCTGATCCAGTATGTGCCGATGGTGGCGAAGAGAATCACCGGAATTGTGAGCAGGGGTGGCGCGATTCTGGCGCAGTGGATGACGGCGAATCATAAACAGAATTTTCTTTATGAGAATTTTGACCGCATCACGAAGGTGATGGCGAAGTACGACGTGAGCTACTCGCTGGGCGATGGACTGCGGCCGGGTTGTCTAGCCGATGCCAGCGATGAGGCCCAGTTTGCGGAGTTGAAGACGCTGGGCGAGCTGGCGCGTCAGGCGTGGAAGAGCGATGTGCAGGTGATGATCGAGGGGCCGGGACATATTCCGATGGACCAGATCAAGCTGCAGGTGGATAAAGAGGTCGAGCTGTGCGATGGGGCTCCGTTCTACGTGCTGGGGCCGCTGGTGACCGATATCGCTCCGGGGTATGACCACATCACGTCTGCGATCGGTGCGGCGATGATTGGATGGCATGGAGCAGCGATGCTTTGCTATGTGACGCCGAAGGAACACCTGGGGCTGCCGAATGAGAAGGACGTGAAGGACGGGATTATCGCGTACAAGATTGCCGCTCATGCGGCGGATGTGGCGCGGCATCGCCCGGGGGCTCGTGATCGCGATGATGCGATCTCGCATGCGCGATACACGTTTGACTGGGACAAGCAGTTTGCGCTGTCGCTCGATCCGGATACGGCTCGGGGGATGCATGACGAGACGCTGCCGGATGACTACTACAAGGAAGCGGCGTTCTGCAGCATGTGCGGGCCGAAGTTCTGCAGCATGAACTGGTCGAGCAAGGTGGACGAGTTCAATGCGCGGGAGCATGGGCTGGTGAAGCCGGACCTGACGCAGATCGTTACGGAGCAGATGGCTTTGAGACAGTGATTCGTGATTAGTGGATAGTGGTTAGAAAGAGGAATGCCGCACCCGTGGACGGATGCGGCATTTTTCTTTTCGGCAGAGGATTATTCTTCTGCTGACTCGGAGTGGAGGCTACGAGTATTTTTTGCGGGAGTGGGGTAGAAGTACCGGACGTCCGCAGGGATCGAGGCTAGAGCGAATTCAAGGAAGCTGTACCCCATCAAAAGGAAACCGCAGGTCCTTCGACTACGGCGGCAAAAGCGCCGCCTTCGCTCAGGATGACAATTTCTATGGCAGGTATTGCTGTGTTGGAACTGTTTTAGAGCATGTCAATTTCTATGGCAGGTATTGCTGTGTTGGAGCTGTTTTAGAGCATGTCAATTTCTATGGCAGGTATTGCTGTATTGGAACTGCCTTAGAGGATGTCGTTCTCTTCTTTTTCGGAGCGCATGGCGAGGATTGCGGGAGTGATGATCATGGCGAGAAATACCAATGCAAGGACAAGATCGTGGATCATTGGGGGAGTCTCCTTTTTTGGCGGTTTGAGCCGTCTTTGAATAATCATGTGCGTGGTTACTGAAAGGAGACATCCCACTTCAGGGTGGCGGGATAACACTAAAGTGGGATGTGGGGGATCTTCTGTATGTCTATGGATAGGCGCAGGTTCGTTGTCGGCTTGTAGATTGCCGGCTGGAGCGGGTCGGGGCGGGTGCGGTTATTTTGCGGCGCTCTCGAGGATGGCGGCGGCGCGGTTAAGGGATTCGGCCAACGGGGTGAGCTGGGACTGGGCGCGGTTGGCGTCTCCGGCATCGATGCCCTCGTTGACACCGGGGATGACGACGGCAGCGTAGCCGGTGAACTCGCCTGGAGCGTAGATGGTGTGTTTGAACCAGGCACGCTTTGGGAGACCGGCTGGATTGAGGAGAGCTTCTTCGGCTGCGCGGAGGGATTGGTTGAGAGGGGCCGGGTCTGCGGGTGGCGCGGACTGGGTGGCTCGGATGGCTGTGCCGGCGGCGGCGAAGCGATGAGCGGCAGCGAGAGCTGCGGTGAAGTCGAGGGTGAGTTTCTGTTCGTTGGCGCGATGCTGGGCGGCTTCGAGATAACCGACGATCTCTTTGCCGTAGAGCTGGTAGTCGTAGGGGAGGACGTCGGCGGAGGCCATGTGGAGGATTTCGAGACCGAAGACACGGGCCTGCTGCTGCTCGTAGACGAAGGTGGGGTCGGCGAATTTTGTGAACCAGGCGTAGTCGTCGAAGGTGGAGTGGTAGACGCCGTAGGGGCCATCGGAGCCGATGTCAGTGGAGGGAACGCCGAGGTGCTGGATGAAGGGAGTGTAGTCGGAGCCGGAGCCGAGGGTGCCGATGCGGACCTCGTCACCGGCGCTGGCTCGCGGATGGGCAGGAGCTCCGGAGTTGCCGGAGGTCATGGCACGATCATTTTCCTGCGTTTTTTTCCATTGATCGTAGACGGTTCCGCCTTTGGGGCTGGGGACTTCCCTGGTGACTTCGCGGACGAACTGTTTGAGCGAGGGGACGGCGGAGGCGTTGAAGTCTGGGCCGGAGACGCCGACGTCGGTGTTGAAGTAGGCGACGGCGTGGGCGAGGATCTTGTCGTGCTGCTCTGCCCACTCGGTGGAGCCGATGAGGCCTTCTTCTTCGGCGTCCCAACTGCCGATGACGATGGTGCGCTGGGGGTGCCAGCCATGCTTGAGAAGATCGCCGAGGCCGTGAACGGTTTCGAGCATGGCGGCGGTGCCGGAGTTGGGATCGACTGCGCCGTAGACCCAGGCGTCACGATGATTGCCGGCTACGACCCAGTCATCCTTCTGGGCTGGGCTGACGCCGGGGATGGTGCCGATGACGTCCCAGATGGTGCGGAGGGCGATGTCCTGCTGGAGGTTCATGTGGACGGTGACCTGGGGGGCGTCGGGATTTTTTGCGCTGGCACCGAGGTGATAGGTGAAGGGAAGCGCGCCTTGCCAACTGCGCGGAGACTCATCGCCGCAGAGAGCCTTGAGGATGGGAGCGGCATCTTTCCAGGAGAGCGGGTTGGTGGGGATGCTGGCCTGATCGGATTGAAGCTTGTCGGCGGGAATGCGTTTGGAGTCTGGCAAGTCTAGCGTGGAGGCGATGCCGGGGGTGGTGGGGTCGCCGGGATAGATGGGAAGGAACTGGATGGAGCCGCGCTGGACGGCGGAGGCTGGACGCCAGGGGCCTTTGGGGTAGGCGTCGCCGCGGAAGTAACCGTCGTCGGCGGGGTCGGAGTAGATGAGGACGCCTTTGGCTCCGTACTGCTGGGCGATGTAGGTCTTGATGCCGCGGAAGTTTTCGCCGTAACGGACGATGACGATCTTGCCTTTGACGCTGATGCCAAGTTTGGCTAGCTGCTGGAAGTCGGCGAGGGTGCCGTAGTTGGCATAGACGACGGGAGCGGTGACGTCGCCGGAGGGAGAGGAGCCGTTGAATGCGGGGAGGATGCGGGGATCGTTCTGGAAGGGGTCGCCGCCGAATTTGTTGGGATCGACGTGTTCGGGAGTGGGGCCGGACATGAGTTGTGCGCCCTTGGAGTCGAAGGCTTCGATCTGAATTTTGATGGGCTTGTTGAGGAGGACTTTGTAGGGGACGATCTCTGTTTCGAGTCCGGCGGCTTTGAATTTGTCGGCGACGTAGACAGCGGTGGCGTAGTCCTCGGGTGAGCTGGCCCAGTGGGGGGCGGAGGTGAGGGTCTTGAGATGCTCGCCCGCGAGTTTGGCGTCGGGGATGGCCATGAAGGTTGAGTCCCACTTGGCTTGCTGGGTGAAGTCTCGATATCCGAAGACCTGTGGTGCAGGGGCTTGCGCGGAGGCGATGAGAGCGAGAGGGAGAAGGCAGATTGCGGTGCGGGATGCGATAGCGGAGGATGTCAAGTCGAGTCCTTGAAAGAAGTGTGTGGCCAGAAGAAGTATAAGGATATCCCATTGAAGCTGTCGCGGTCGCGGCGGGTGGATATGATGTCATTGCAGAACAAGTCTTGAGAGGTGAGTGATGAGCGTTAGTCGTCGAGGGTTTCTGGTTGGAGGATTGGCTGCGGGGACGGGTCTGGTACATGGTGCCGGGCTTTTGTCAGCGGAGATGGCGGAGACGCCGGTCGTGCAGGATGCATCGGCTTCGCGGGTGGTGTATATGACGGGCGACGGCGTGGTGATGACGGATGTTGAACGGGTTCAGGAGCTGGGCCGGCTGATGGGAAAGTATGACAAGCCGGGCGATGTGTATCTGGCCAATGGCTCGGTGGCGGAACTGGAACGCAAGATGGCGGCGATGCTGGGCAAGGAGGATGCAGCGTTTCTGCCGACGGGAACGCTTGCGAACAATCTTGCGGTGCGCGTGCTTTGCGGAGATCATCGACATGCCCTGGTGCAGCATGAGAGCCATCTGTATCTGGATGAGGCCGATTCGGCATCGCTGCTGAGCGGGATTAATCTTGTGCCGCTGGCTCCGGGCAAGGCGGCTCCAAGCTACGAAGAAGTGGTGGCGGCGATCGATTCGGCAGAGCATGGGCCTTATCCGCTTGCGGTGGGAGCGATCTCGCTGGAGAGTCCGGTGCGACGAGCGAGTGGAGAGAGTGTGCCTTATGCGCTGGTAGAGAGGATCTCTACGCTGGCGCGATCGAAGGGAATCGGGATGCACCTGGATGGAGCGCGGGTGCTGCTGTTGTCCGGGACTGAAGGGTTCGACGTGCAACGGTATAGTGCGCTGTTCGATACGGTGTATGTGTCGCTCTACAAATATCTCGGTGCGCCGTTTGGTGCGGTGCTGGCGGGGAACAAGGCGACGATCGCCAAGGTGAGAGACCTGCGCCATGCTTATGGGGGGCTGATCTATCACGGATGGCAGGCGGCGCTGCCTGCGCTGGATGCGTTGCCGGGATTTCAGCAGCGGTTCGTTGCGTCGCGGGCCGCTGGCGAACGGTTGTTTGAGGGATTGCAGGGTGCGGGTGGGTTCGAGATCAAGCGTGTTCGGGACGGGAGCAATATTACGGTTGTTGAGGTCTCGGCGACGCGGGCTGCGAACCTGCAGGCGAGGCTGGCCAGGGCAAACATTCATGTTCGGCCGGTGGTGGATGGGAAGATGATGATCTGGGTGAACGAGACGATCGTTCGACAGAGCACGCAGGAGCTGGTGAAGGCTTTTACGGCTTAAAAACGCGCCCGGTGGGATGAGCCACCGGGCGTTATTAGAAAAGTAAAACCCTCTATGGCTAGACGGCCTGGGTGCAGAACTTGCAGCGGGTGGCTGCGACCGGAATGTCGCTAAGGCACTGGGGACAGGGTTTGGTGGCGGGAGGAGCTTCCGCGGGATGAAACTTCTTCATGAGATATTGGGTGGGCAGGACGAGGAAGAGATACACCACGGCCGCGAGGAGCAGGAAGTTAATGATCGCAGTGATGAACTTGCCGTATTCAATGACGCCACCGTTGACGTGTGTGACGAGATAGTCGAAGTTCGGTTTGCCGATGATCGCTCCGAGCAGAGGATTGATGATGTTGTTTGTCAGCGCCGTGATGATCGCGGTGAATGCAACTCCGATGATGACGGCGACGGCCAGATCCATTACATTGCCACGCAGAATGAAATCGCGGAATCCCTTGATCATTGGTCAATCTCCTGAAAGGTAGGTAGTGGTAGATGGAACGGTCGATCGCTGCTTGTTCCGGTTCGGGGAGTATAGCGCACGGTTGAGAAACTAATGCGCCTTATTTTGATGAGGTGAATAAGGGCTTGACGAGAGCCACTGTGGGCGGGTGGGCGAGTTGGCGATATTGAGGGCGAGAGCGGTGTAGAAGCGGTTGAACTTTCCGGCTGCGGCCCAGTCGATGGGGGTTTTGATGTCGTCCTGCGGTTTGTGATAGCGGCGGGCGTACCAGTCGCGGTAGACGACCTCTTCGGGCGAGCCTTTGTCGTAGCCGAAGACGAAGGCGGCGATGGGGACGCCGATGCGGACGAAGCTGTAGTTGTCGGCGCGGCGGAAGAGGTTGCGTTCGGGCTCGAGGTCGGGGCGGATCTCGATTTTGAATTGTGCGGCGACGGTGCGGGCGGTTTCGCCGAGAGTGGAGTCGTTGAGTCCTTCCATGGTGAGGATGTTGAGAGGGAAGATGGGGCGGAGCTGGTCGAGATTTAGATTGGCGACGATGTTTTCTTTGGGGACGGTTGGGTGTTGCGTGAACCATGCGGAGCCGAGAAGGCCCTTTTCTTCGCCGGTGAAGATGCAGAAGAGAAGGCTGCGGGCGGGAGCTTTGTGCTGCAGGTCTTTTGCGACCTCGATGAGGAGAGCGACGTAGGCTGCGTCGTCGAGCGTGCCGTTGTAGAGGTTGTCGCCGAGGACAGGAGTGCCGTAGCCGTAACCGTCGAGATGGGCGGAGAGAGCTACGTACTCAGGAGCGAGTTTGGGGTCGGAGCCGGGAAGGATGGCGATGACGTTGGGGGAGGAGATCTCCTTTTCGATGGTCTGAGCCTCAATCTTCAGGTTGCTGTGTAAACGGAAGCTGGGGAGGGGAAGGCCTTTTTCGCCGTCACGCAGGATGCCGGCGAAGGGGTGATCGGGGTCTGCCGCGAAGAGTTTGGCGGCTGCTTCGGCGCTGATACGGAGTTGGAGGAGCGCGTGGAGATTGGGCGAAGGAGCGGGTGCGAGGACTACGCTGCGGGCATAGGCGGCAGGCCAGTGGGTGGGCTCGATGGCGGCGGGATTGTCGATGGAGAGGATAGAGCCGAAGCCGGCTTTGGCGATCAGTTCGGAGCGGCGTCGAGCGAAGGCGGCGCGATCTGCGGACTGGAGGCCTGCGGGAACGTTGTTGAAGATGACCGCGGTTGCGCCTTGGAACTCTTTGGCATCTCGCGTTTGCGGCAGCTCAAGACCGTAGCCGAGGAAGACCATCTTCGTGTTCGCATTGTCCTTGATGAGCTGGTGGGGCGCGATGGTGATCTCTTCGAGTAGTTTGAGCGGCGCGGAGTGGAGAGTTCCACCGTTCGGTGTGACGATCTCTACCGAGGAGTGGGCCATGTCGAGATCGGTTTCGTGCATGGGTACGCGCTGGAAGTAGGTTGCTTTTCCGTCGAGCAGGTCGCCGGCGGGTTTGAGGCCTGCGGCTTTGAACTGGGCTGCGACGTAGTTTGCTGCACGCTGGTAGGCCTCGGTGCCGGTGTCACGGCCTTCCATGGAGTCGTTGGAGAGAGCCTTGGTTTGTGCCCACCATGCGGCGGTGGCGGCGTCGGGTTTCTGTTGCGGCTGCGCTGTTGCGGCAATTGTCAGAAGAGTTGAGGCGGTGAGGGTGAGGCAGAGGGCGCGAGGCGTGGTGAGAGCGTGCATGGCGATTGGTGTCTCCAGAGGATGAGGTGATTTTAGTTCGATTTCGCGCGGCGTGCGTTGCCGTTAGTGCGAAGAGGCGATCCAGAGGGCGTAGGGGTAGAAGAGGAGGAAGAAGATCATGCAGAGAGCCATGAGGTCCATGTAGATGAGGAGGAGGACGCCGCCGTGGTAGAAACTCCAGCGGCGTTGCATGCAGCGAGCGGTGTCGATGGTGCCGGCGATGGCGACCAGAGCGGGGAGGATGAGCAGGGGAGTCGCACGGCTGTTGGGGAAACCGGAGATAGAAAGAGCCGCGGTGAGACTGAGCAGGACAAGGATGCAGCCGCGTATCAGGGAGCGAGAACGAGGATTGAAAAAACCGGGGAGCACGCGATTCCAGTCGCCTTTGTCACTCATTCTATGCCCGTTCGATTATTGAGGTGCCGGAGAAGTTGTGGTTGCGGGAGTGACAGACGAAGCCGGCATCGGGGGAGGGAGCGGGGGTGCCAGATTGTTCACGTCGGAGGTTGCTACCTCCACGACTCCGTAGTGGTCGCGATTGAGATCGTGGACGGCGATGCGGAGGAAGTATTGGCCTTTGGCGGGAGCGCTGATCTGCTGGCTGTATTGAATGCCGTGGGCCACGTTCTTCCTGATCTCTTCGAGGGAGGAGGCGATGTGGAGCTCTGTGACGAGGTGGTTGACTAGAACGCCGTCCGGATCGTAGACGAAGATGACGAGTTCAAAGTCGGCATGGATTTTTCCGTCGGGGGTGCGGAGGAAGGTGATGTCGGTCGGGTTGATGGCGTAGGTGATGTTGTAGCTGCGAAATGGGCCGCGGGTCTTTTCTGTGAGGACGTTTCCGGCTGCGGGTTTATCTTCAGACTGCGCCGGTTTGACTGTCGGGTAGACGCCGACTTTCATGACGATGTCACTGGGCGTGGGCGAGCCGCGCATCATGGCAGCACGCATGCTCTGCTGGGTGTTCGCGGCGCTGGAGGTGACGGCTGCATCGGTGACGGTGGATTGTTTTGGCTGACTTTTCAGGTGGGACGGAGCTTTATCGGGGTCGTCGGCGTAGTAGCCACGGCGGTAGGTGAGGCTAACACCCTTGCGGGCCGACTGGACTTTGATCTTGCGGAACTTTCCGTCGCGATCTGGATTGGCCGGTGTGTAGGTGAGGGTATAGAAGTTTGAACCTTCGTCGAGAGCGGAGGCGATGGCCTGAGAGAGACCGTTGGTGTTGTAGAAGGCACGGCCACCGGTGCCTTCAGCCATCTGATCCATCGTGTTATGTTCGTCGGCAGTATCGCCTGCGAATTTGTTGAGATCCTGGGTCATGCGGCCGGGGTTGCGTCCATAGTTGCGGGTGGTGGCGGCACTGTCGACCGGAGAAGTGACGAGACCGCGTGCATCGACGGGATAGACCGCGACCTGGCTGCGTGCGAACAGATTGACGGTATCGCGAAATTCACTTTCGGAGTTGGCGACTACTACGAATGGGTCTTTGATGGAGGTATCGGGAAGAATGCTGATCGGGAAGGAGCCGGAGAACCAGATGAGGTTTTTGCGTCCGGGAATGCTGGAGAGATAACGGGCGAGCTGGTTCATCGCATCGAGCGTGTATTTGACGCGAAGCTGGACCTGGTTGGACTGCGTCTCTGTTTCGAACTGCCGGACATTGGCGACGATGTCGGCTGGCAATCCCATGTCCTCCATGTCGTCAGCCTGACTGTTCTGAATGCCACTTCCGCCGACTGCGTCCTGAAGCAGCGGCGAAGTCTTGCCGAACCGTTTGGAGGCGATAGCTTTCAACACGGCTGGATCCGTGGTGAAGCCCTGCAGAATGATGAGGTGGGTTGTAAGGCCGAAGATAGCGATTCTGGTTCCAGGCGCAGCGGAGTTGAGATAGGCGAGAAGCTGTTGACGAACGTATTGCTGAGCTGTTACCGGAGTGTTCAGAACATCGAAGAGCAGGACGTTGACGGCACCATTGACGGGCTCGGGGGTGAAGTTAGTGAAGATGCCCGGAGGCATCGTTGGCATGGCGGGGAACTTTGTGGCGTCGGCCGCGGTGAGTGCGGTGTGCTCTTCGAAGTGCTTGATGGTTTGAGGAGCATTCTCTTCGGTGAGGGTGAAGTCCGACGCTTTGAGGCCGTGGACGGGCTTCCGATTCTTGTCGGTGACGACGACGTCGACTACTACGAGCTGTGTGCTGGCGTGCAGCGTTGGGAGACTGGATGACGAGGGTTTCGGAGTGGCGCTGCTCTGTCCGGTCTGCGGAGTTTGTGCGGAGGCCGGAACGAAGAGGAGAGAGGCAGAGAGTGCAAGGCCGGGAAGGTACTTCAACGAGCGCAGCATGGTGTCTCCAGTGGAACTGGTCTAGTCGAACACAATTGCTGCGCGCTGTCTCTTTTTGTTTGCTGAGCTACTTTTGTTTGTTGAGCTACGGAATCGTTCAGGTTGCTGCGAACTCGGATTCGGTGACGGCCTGCTTTGCCATGGCCTGGATGGATTGTTCGTAGGGGGCCTGGAGGACGCCGCGTTCGGTGATGATGGCAGTGACGTATTTTGCAGGGGTTACGTCGAAGGCCGGGTTTTCGATGGCTACGCCGTGCGGGGTCATCTGCTTGCCGTTGGAGTGGGTAACTTCTTTGGCGGAGCGCTGTTCGATGGGGATGAGGTCGCCGTTCGCTGTGGCGAGGTCGAGTGTGGACCAGGGGGCGGCGACGTAGAAGGGAATGTGGTGCTCTTTGGCGAGGATGGAGACGCCGTAGGTGCCGATCTTGTTGGCGACGTCGCCGTTGGCTGCGATGCGGTCGGCTCCTACGATGACGGCCTGGATGCGACCTTGACGCATGAGCGCGGCGGCCATGTTGTCGCAGAGGACGGTGGTGGGGATGTTGTCCTTCATGAGTTCCCATGCGGTGAGGCGGGCACCTTGCAGGAAGGGCCGGGTCTCGTCGGCGAAGACGTCGATCTTGTGGCCGCGCTCGATGGCTGCTCTGATGACTCCGAGAGCGGAGCCGTAGCCGCAGGTGGCGAGGGCGCCGGCGTTGCAGTGCGTGAGGACGGTGCCTTCTTTGGGGAGGAGCGATGCGCCGTGCGCACCCATCTGTTTGCAGGCGGCGATGTCTTCGTCGTACATGCGGCGAGCTTTGGCGACGACTGCGGCTTTGATGTCGGAGATAGGAGTGCTTTTTGCGGCGAGTGTGTTGTAGAGGTTGCGGACCTCGTCGATGCCCCAGAAGAGATTGACGGCGGTTGGGCGGGTCTCGGCGAGGGTCTTTGCGATGACGGCAACTTCGGCAGTTAGTTCGGGCAATGTCGCTGCGGTGCTGCGGTCGATGCCGATGGCCATACCCATCGCAGCGGAGACGCCGATGGCCGGAGCCCCGCGGACGATCATGTCGCGGATGACGGTGGCGACCTGTTTGTAGTCGGTTGCGAGGACGTAGGTCTCTTCGAGTGGAAGTCTGGTCTGGTCGAGGAAGTTAACGCCGGTAGGAAGCCATTCGAGGGTGGGAATCATGTCCCTTCTAGTTTAGACGACTGCGGGTCATGTGGGCACGATAGGCGGCTCGCGGAGCGTAGAAGCGCTGATAGCAGCAGATGCAACGCACGGAGCGGAGCCGGAGGATGCCGAGAAGCCAATCTCTGACGGGGTGGTGCGAGTGATGGAGCGATTCGGTGTGACAGTCGGGACAGATTATTCCATTCGAAAACATGGGGCCCTCTCAGCTTCTATATCGCCCAAGTTTAAGTTTAGAGAGAGCTGTTTTTTACAAGAGCAGAGACAATTGTTTTCGGCTTCGCCCAAAACGGGACTGAGAGTTCCGCACTGTGCGTTCGAAAAGCGCAGGTCCCCTTCGGGGATGACAACAGGAGAGCAACAGCAACGACAACGGTAGCTCTCGACTGCAGATTTTAGTGGGCGAGTTTGTCGAGGTGGCGGTAGCCGCCGGTGGCGATGAAGGCTATGGCGAAGATGGTGGCGTTGTAGCTGGCGTGGATGAGAGTAGAAGCGACGACAGAGCGGAGCCGGAGGCGGACATAGCAGAGAACCAGCGAGACGCAGAAGAGAAGGCAGAGGACCGGCCATGCGAAGCCTGTCTGGAAGCCGTGGATTGCGGCGAAGATGATGCTGGTGAGGACGGCGGAGAAGACCAGAGCGGGGCGGGTGAGCTTGTTGTTGGAGTGCCACTGCTCGTAGGCGGCGGGAGTGCGCGGAAGAGAGAGCCAGTCGTAGGCGATGGCGAAGGCTGGCAGGAGGAAGCCGCGGAAGACCGCTTCTTCAAATAATGGGGCGAGCAGAATGCCGAAGGCGGTGATCAGCCAGATGTCGGAGGGAGTGCGGAAGAACTCGTCCATGGGGATGTCTTTGGGCATGGTGGCGAGAGAGGAAATGGCCTGAACAGTGAAGGACAGAACGAGGCCGATGGGGATGAGGCGGATGACGTTGCGGCTGGCAGCGTCGGGATTGGCCTGGATGCCTTCGGCAAAGGAGCGCTTCCAGAGGAGCGGGAAGAGAAACCATGAGACGGCGAGGGTGGCGATGTAGCTGAGAGCCTCGGAGCCGATGAGGAGTTTTGGAGAGACGGAGACAGCTTTGTCGGCTATGACAGGGGTGTGGGTGATGCCGAGAAAAGCCAACTGAACGAGGAGCAGGAAGATGCCCGCGATGGCGAGAAAGAGAAGTGCGTGGCCGAGGTGAGGGATACGGACGGGCGGTTCGGACGGCGGGGTGCCTTCCGCATGGGGGAAGAAGAGGGTCTGGTCTTCGGGGCTGACCGGCTGCCGAAATGCGGGTATGGTGATGGCGGGTTCTTCCGATGAAAATGGACGGACGGAGGGGGCCGAGTTGGGGGTGAGGTCGCTCATGCTTTTTTGTGCGGAACGAGGTTACAACTTTGGAGCGGTGGTTCAGGATTTTTTGTTTGGCGCCTTGCTTATTGTGGACTTCTTTTTTATTTTTAGCTTGGTTCTTTCTTCAGGTTTTGCGGCACCTGCTTTGGCGAGGCCAGTCTTCTTTTCCGGAACGATGAATTTGCCTTTTAGCTTTTTGACTGCGTCTGGTGCGGCGGCGATGGTGGTGGGTTGGGCGCCTGCGTGGCTGGTTCCGTTGCTGCAGGTGAAGGCGGCTGCGTGTGAGGCGTAGTAGCGGGCGAGGAAGTTGCCGGTGTGGGAGTCGTGGACAGTTGAGACCTGTTCCGGCGTGCCGTGGGCGATGATGCGGCCGCCGCCCTCGCCGCCCTCGGGGCCCATGTCGAGGACGTAGTCGGCGTTGCGGATGATGTCGAGGTTGTGCTCGATGATGATGACGGTGTTGCCGAGATCGGTGAGGCGGTGGAGGACTTCGAGGAGCTTGCGGACGTCGTCGAAGTGGAGGCCGGTGGTGGGCTCGTCTAACAGATATAGGGTGCGACCGGTTTGGCGCTTGCTGAGTTCACGCGCCAGCTTCATGCGTTGGGCTTCGCCGCCGGAGAGCGTGGTGGCGGACTGGCCGAGGTGGATGTAGCCGAGGCCTACGTCGACGAGGGTTTGGAGTTTGATGTTGACCGTCGGGATGTCTTTGAGGATCGGGACTGCGTCGGCTATGGGGAGGTCGAGGAGGTCGGCGATGGAGTAGCCGTTGAACTTGACGGATAGGGTTTCCTGGTTGTAACGACGGCCGTTACATACTTCGCAGAGGACGTAGACATCGGGGAGGAAGTTCATCTCGATGCGGCGCTGGCCTTCGCCCTGGCAGGCTTCGCAGCGTCCGCCCTGGACGTTGAAGGAGAAACGGCCGGGCTTGTAGCCGCGCTCACGCGACTCGGGGAGCATGGAGAAGAGATCGCGCATGGCAGTGAAGACGCCGGTGTAGGTGGCGGGATTGCTGCGCGGGGTTCGACCGATGGGGGACTGGTCGATTTGAATTACTTTGTCGAGCTGATCGATGCCGACGACGCGACCGTGCTGGCCGGGCTCTTCGCGGGAGCCGTAGAGCTCTTTGGCCAGTGAACGGTAGAGGATGTCGTTGACAAGGGTGGATTTTCCGCTGCCGCTGACTCCTGTGATGACGGTCATGACGCCAAGGGGGAAGTGAGCGGTGATGTTCTTGAGGTTGTGGGAGTGGGCGTTTTCCACGGTGACCCAGTTGTTGGTGAGGTCGCGGGGTTTGGTGCGGGCGAGGATCTCGATTTTGCCGGCGAGGTATTGGCCGGTGATGGACGCGGGGTTGTCCATGATTTGTTGCGGGGTCCCGTCGGCGATGAGATGGCCGCCGTTTTTTCCGGCTCCGGGGCCGAGGTCGAGGACGTAGTCGGCTTTGCGGATGGTGTCTTCGTCGTGCTCGACGACGAGGACCGTGTTGCCGAGGTCGCGGAGGTTTTCGAGGGCGTTGATGAGGCGCTGGTTGTCGCGCTGATGGAGGCCGATGCTGGGCTCGTCGAGGACGTAGAGGACGCCGCGGAGGCGGGAGCCGATCTGCGTGGCGAGGCGGATGCGCTGGCCTTCGCCGCCGGAGAGTGTTGCGGCGGAGCGATCGAGAGCGAGGTAGCCGAGGCCTACAGCATTGAGAAATTCGAGGCGTTCGATGATCTCGCGCTGAAGACGGTCGGCGATGAGGCGGTCGCGTCCGGTGAAGTTCATCTGCCGGGCGGAGGTGAGAGCGCGTTCGAGCGGGAGGGCGGTGAAGTCGGCGATGGAGACGTCGTGGACTGGGGCGTTCGTGGCGGAAAGGGGACGGGCGGTATTGGCGGGACCGGATGCCTGGGGGGCCTTCGACTCCTTCGACTGCGCTGCGTTGCGATCAGGCTGTGACGCAGCTCCGCTCAGGATGACAGCCTTATTCTGGGGAACTGAAGGGATGGAGATGGTGACGGCGAGGGATTCGGGGCGGAGGCGGCGGCCTTTGCAGACGGGGCAGAGGGTCGCGGACATGTACTGCATCATGTACTCGCGGTAACCCTCGGATTTGGTGTCTTCGAGATTGGCGCGGAGGTAGTTGAAGATGCCGTGGAAGCCGGTGCGGCCAGCTTCGGTGCGCGGGGGACCGTAGAGGAAGAGATTCTGCTGCTCGGTGCTGAGGTCTTCGAAGGGCTTGCGGATGTCGATCTTGTATTTTTCTGCGAAGAGCTTGATGAGGCGGAGGAGGTAGGCGGAGCCGCTGCCGGGCCCCATTGCTCCATCAAGGAGCGGCTTGGACCAGTCGGTGATGGTCTTGGCGGGGTCGAAGTCGTAGATGCTGCCGAGGCCGTGGCAGTTGGGGCAGGCACCGTAGTTGGAGTTGAAGGAGAAGCTGCGGGGTTCGAGGCGGGGGACGTTGATGCCGCAGTCGGGGCAGGCCATGGAGCTGCTGTAGAGGGTCTCGTCCATGCCGTGGATGGCGATGAGGACGAGGCCGTTGGCCATCTGGAGGGCTTTGAGAACTGAGGTTTCGAGGCGACGGGTGTCGGGTTTGCCATCCGGTCCGGGTTTGAGGATGATGCGGTCGACGATGGCTTCGACGGTGTGGTTTTTGCGTTTTTCGAGGCGCATGCCCTCGGTGAGCTCGACCATCTCGCCGTCGATGCGGGCGCGGAAGCCCTGCTGGTCGAGGGCTTCGAGCTCTTCGCGGAACTCGCCTTTGCGGCCACGGACGATGGGGGCGAAGACCGTGATGCGCTCACTTGGGAAGAGGGCGGCGATGCGGGCCACGATATTTTCGACGATCTGCTCGGCTGACTGGCGGGTGATGGGGCGATGGCAGTTGGGGCAGTGAGGCTGGCCTACGGAGGCGTAGAGGAGGCGAAGGTAGTCGTAGATCTCGGTGATGGTGCCGACTGTGCTGCGCGGGCTGCGGCTGGTGGTTTTTTGTTCGATGGAGATGGCGGGAGAGAGACCGTCGATGGCGTCGACGTCGGGGCGCTCCATTTGATCGAGGAATTGGCGTGCGTAGGCAGAGAGGGTTTCAACGTAGCGGCGCTGGCCTTCAGCGTAGATGGTGTCGAAGGCGAGAGAGGATTTGCCCGAGCCGGAGAGGCCGGTGACAACGGTGAGGGTGTTGCGCGGGATGCTTACGTCTACATTGCGAAGGTTGTGCTGGCGCGCGCCGCGGACGGTGATGTGTGTGATGCCCATGGGAGAAGTCAGGCGATGTTCGGCCAAGTCTCTAGGATACGGCATTTGCCGGGAAGGGATAAAGTGAGCGGATGGAAGGGGCGGGCAACGCGGAAGGCTCTACATGTATCTGATGGTGCAATAGAGATACACAATCGGGTTATTGTAATCGTTGAAAAATTTGTAAGAATAGCGACTGCCTTGTAGAGAAATTTCCGCCGGGAGATGGCGGCAGGTCAGATTGGATTCAAGGAGCGGTCGTGGCTACGTCGATTGTGTTGGTTTGTGCAGTTCTGGCTTCGTTGGCAGTGGGTGTACTGATGGCTTACGGGGTTTGTATGGCGATGTTTGGGGTATTCCGGATGCACGTGCGCCAGGTAGCAGCGGGAAATGCGGTTTCGCGCGTGGTGGCACCGCCCCAGGTGGGGTAAAAGTTAAAGTTTTCAGGTTTTTAGGGGCATGCCTATCGGCTGCCCCGTCTTTTTATGCCCGGATTCTGCTAGTCAGGCTGGGCTTGGGGCTGAGTCGGCTGCGGAGGATGCGCCTGCTGTTGTTGCTGCTGACGCAGACGCTGGAGTTGCTCGTAGATCTGCTGCGGCGTCTTGACTCCGTTGGGAGACTCCGGCTGAGTTGAACTGGCGGGAGATGTTTCGGCAGATACCGCCGGATTGGCGACTGGAGGGGCGGTACCAGGGGATGGCCGCTCTGCCTGCGGCGAGAGAGTGACGGCCGCAGGTGGGTGCATGTCGCGTGGGTCGGGCCGGTCATCAAAGGCGACTGCGTTTGGATTGGGTGGGGTGGGGCCGCCGTGGCGAGGGGTAAGGAAGAGTTCGGATGGCGCTGCCAGGTCTCGATGAACGAGAACCATGTTGCTTCCGGTGCCGTCCAATAAAGAAGCGAGAACCTGGGCCGGGGCTGCGGGGCCGTATTGACCGAAGACACGCTCGTCGGTGACGCCGCCTGTAATCTTCATCC
>JBDTEQ010000193.1:0-18501 GCA_039922475.1 Edaphobacter sp. | reverse complement strand
TCGCCCGCAACCGCCAGCTCCCCACCGTCAAGCCGGGAGAACTCGTAGTTCTCCTCGACGCCGGTGCCTACGGTATGTCGCAGGCCTCGAACTACAACACCCGTCCTCGTCCCGCCGAAGTCCTCGTCGAAGAGAAATCCGTGAGGCTTATCCGCCGCCGGGAGACAATGCGCGACCTCTTCGCCCCTGAACTCCCCTGATCGCACGACTCAGTCATCCGTCGCACCGTTCTTTTTGACCACTTCCTCCATATCCTTTTTTTTCGACATCTTCTCCCATACCCATGTCATCCTTCCGCGCAGCGGGAGGACCTGCTGTTGCCGTTGTCGTTGCTGCTGCAAGTCGAAGAAGGCCCCGCATTTTGCTCCCAGAATCGTCATTTCAACCCAAGCAACTCACACACTGCAAGTTGTGCGGTGGAGAAATCCGGGCGGCTTTTAACTTGACAGGCACCCCCCAGAACAACCCCACACAACGTCACACCCGCCGGCACCAATCTCCTCCGGGCAGCGTCAAGTCCAAACCTATCCGACATGTTTCGAAGACTTTGCACGCATTTGACGGGGATGGGGGGTGCTCGCCCCCGCAAGCAGATTACAGGTCGAACATGCTAAACTCACAGGGTTGCGCCTCGCTGCGCACCGCAAAATCTGCACCGAGGTAACTCATGTCCGGCCACTCAAAATGGGCAACAATCAAGCACAAAAAAGGCGCGCTTGACGCCAAACGCGGCAAGATCTTCACCCGCCTCATTAAGGAAATCACCATATCCGCCAAGCAGGGCGGAGGGGATCCCGACGGCAACCCCCGCCTTCGCGGAGCTATCGCTGCCGCTAAAGCCGAGAACATGCCTGCTGAAAACATCAAGCGTGCCATCCAGCGCGGCACGGGCGAACTTGAAGGCGTCTCCTACGAGGAGATCACCTACGAGGGCTACGGCCCCGGTGGCGTAGCTCTCATCGTCGAAGTGCTTACCGACAACAAGAATCGTGCCGTCTCCGAAGTCCGTCACGCCTTCTCCAAGAACGGAGGTAACATGGGTGCTGAAGGCGCAGTCGCCTGGATGTTCACCAAGAAGGGCGTCATCACCATCGCGAAGTCCGCGGCCGGTGAAAACAAACTCACCGAGATTGTTCTCGATGCCGGAGCCGAAGACCTCTCTGACGAAGGCGAAAACTGGGAGGTCCTCACCGACCCCAAGGACTTCGAGGCAGTTACTGAAGCCCTCAAGGCCGCAAAGATCGCCCCCGAGCACGCCGAGGTTACCAAGATCGCTTCCACCTACACCAAACTTGAAGGCACTCAGGCCAACTCCATGATCCGTCTTCTTGAAACTCTCGAAGACCTCGACGATACGCAAAACGTCTACTCCAACTTCGACTTCGACGAAGCCGCCGTGGCTAGTGCCAGTAACTAATTCAACGGTCGCCAACCCCAACCGGCCGCCGTTCATCGGCGGCTTTCTTCTGCAGACAACCAACCGGAGAATCGTTTGACCAACAACACGCAACGCGCCGGAGCCGCTCTCATCTGCGCCGTCGCACTTCTGCTCTCCGCTGCCCGTCTCGCCTCTGCGCAAGCTATCGTCAGCAGTGATGCCACACCCTTCCACCAGGATCTCTCCAAACACCTCCCCTTCGAGGCTGGCGTCCTCGTACAGGGCGGCAGTGGTCTTACGGAGAACCGAGACGGCTTCAAGTTCATAATGGCGGGTGTTCACGCCGGCAAAGTTCTTATCGCCAGCAACGGCCACAGCGCCTTCCGCGGCAACTTTGAGTACGCTGTTGAAGCCTTCCCTTTCTGGCAGTCCTACACTCCCAGGTTCGAGCGGCCCTTCTGCACCAATCCGCCAGGCACTCCAGAGCAATGCACTCCGTTCTATACCGTAGGCGGCACCTTCAGCGGAGCCTCCATCACCCCGATCATCCTCCGGTGGAACCTCGCCGGAACCCGCCACTTCTCCTTCTGGGGCCAGGCCGCCGGCGGTCTTATCTGGACCAATCACAAATACCCGGCCTTCGGTGGGCCGCCCTACAACGAGCAGAACGACGGGCCCAACGCCGACGCCAGCGTCTGGAACTTCACCCCGCAAGGCGGAGTCGGCGTGCATTACTTCATTCATCCTCGCCGCTCCATCGACTTCAGCGCCAACGGTATCCACATCTCCAGTGCCTCACTAGGAGACCGCAACCCCGGCGTCAACGCCAGCGTCCAGTTTTCCCTTGGCTACACATGGTGGAAATAAAACACTCGTAAAATAATCACGAACTATTGTCGTTATGAACTCTGAAGCCATCATCGAATGCGTCCCCAACTTCTCGGAAGGCACTGATGCCGCCAAGGTGAGCCAGATCGTCGCCGCGATGCAGGTTGAAGGCGTTCGCCTGCTCGACTGGTCGCTCGACAAGGCTCACAACCGCTCCGTCGTCACCATCGCGGGCACGCCGGAGGGTATCGTCGAAGCCGCAGCCCGCGCTGCAGGCAAAGCCGCCGAGCTTATCGACCTCACTAAACAAAACGGTGTCCACCCCCGTATCGGCGCCGCTGACGTCATCCCCTTCATCCCTGTCAGCGGAGCCTCTCTGGCCGAGTGCGCTGTCCTCGCCCGCCAGGCCGGCCTCCTCATCTGGCGTCGTTACGGTGTTCCCGTCTACTTCTATGGAGCAGCCGCAGCCAGACCCGACCGCGTCCAGCTCGAGGACGTTCGCAAGGGCCAGTTCGAGGGCCTTCGCGACGCCTCCCGCCGCGATGCTGCCCGCCGCCCCGACATCGGTGGTCCCGACCTGCACGAAACCGCCGGTGCCAGTGTCGTCGGAGCCCGCAGCTTCCTCATCGCCTACAACGTCCACCTCAAGGGAACCGACATCTCCGCCGCCCGTGCTATTGCCCGTGATATCCGTGCTGCCAACGGGGGGCTTCACGGCGTCAAAGCCATTGGAGTCTTAGCCAATGGCCGCGCTCAGGTCAGCATGAACGTCACCGACTTCACCCTCACCCCAATGCGGCACGTTCACGCCACCATCCACCATCTCGCTCAGCGCCACGGAGTTCTCATCGACGATGCCGAGCTCATCGGCCTGATTCCCGAGGCCGCCTATGAGCCGGATTCCGATTGGGTGCGTCAAATAACTGGTTTCGATCCAGAAGGCAAGGTTTTGGAGCGCAGACTCAACGCTCCTATCGCGTGGCCCGAATCATGAAAATTCGAACAAATCGGGGTACCACAAAAGTAGCATTCTGATAAAGAACACCTCCCATCTGCCCTTGCAAACAGTCTCATAGACACGAAACAATAACGGTGTGACGCTGCACCGCCAGTAGCTCAAGGAGTTAAACCGAACTTATGACATCCATCAAGCAGAATCTCTGCACCGCGGCCGTCGCCTTTGCGACCATTCTGGCCCCCACATTCGCCTCTGCGGCTCAGCTCTCCGGCGACGCCAAGTCTGCCATCCCTAAGGATATCCAGCAGCTCATCGTGGTCGACTACCGGGCGATGCAGAACTCCCCCACCGCCATGGAACTCAAAGACCGCGTTCTGCCTCCCGAGCTCAAGCGGCTTGAGAGCGCCTTGAAGAGCTCCGGCCTCAAGGTCGATCAGGACGCAGACGTGCTCGCCTTCGCCGCCTTCCGCGACCAGAAGGGTGACGGAACCCGCATCGTCGGCATCGCGCAGGGTCAGTTCCACACCCGGGAGATCCTCGCCAGCTTCGTCAAGAGCAAAACCAAGCCCTTCGTCGTCCGCAACAACAGTGTGTATCCGATGGGCTCGAACGGCATGAGCGTCGTCTTCCTCAACCAGACCACAATGGTGTTCGGCGACAAGGCCTCTGTCAGCGAATCGCTCGATGCCCGTGATGGTCTTATCCCCGGCTTTCTCTCCAACGGCGACATGGTCGGGGAGATGGGTGTCGTCGACTCCAAGGCTGTCTGGAGCCTGCTCGATTCAAAGGGTACCCAGACCATGATGAAGGGTGTTCTTGGAGACGCAGCCCAACTGGCAGACTACGACACTGTCAAGAACCGCATGAAGTCCAGCCGCTATACCATGGACTTTTCCAACGGCGTCAAGTTCAATATGGCCGTCGTCATGTCCGACGCGCTCACGGCTGCCACCGCCGCCACTCTGATGAAGGGCGTCTCCATCATGCGCAAGACCGGTGGCTCGGCGCTTGAGAAATCCGCTCTCGACCAGACCACCATCGATTCCAGCTCCGGCACCCTCACTGTCGACTACTCCTCCAGCGACAGCCAGTTTGCCAGCCTTCTGACGTCGCCGCTCTTCCAGTCGGTAGTCAGGTAACTTCGTAGCCTCACTGAAGCTGCTGCTTCTTTTCTGTACCCGGTACCCCCTCCCCTGGAGGGGGTATTTTGTGGGTAAAATACTTGTTATCAGGTGGCTGCGGACAGGATGTGTCTGCAAAATATTCACAACAAGCCGGTTGCCCACAAAATACTTATTATCAATGGTTTGCCGGTTCATCGGTGAACTAGAACCTGATTATTTATTTCTCCTCTTTTAATTATATGGGTTTGGGTGGAACTCATACGCCAACTCGATCCGGTTTGATGTCAATGGGTTAGATGGTTTTGGGGCTTGACATGCGATTTCTGGGCTGAAAACGCGAAAAATGAATGCAAGGACAAAACAACAACAAGGTCAGATCCCTACGGGATGACAAACAAAGGACGGGCAACAGCAACAGCACAGACGAAGCAACTGCGAAGTGTGAGGATCCTGATGCGAACTTCTATTTTGGGATGAGGGTGAAGGTTTGGATGGAGGCTTTGACTCCGCCGCGGGCTCGCTCTTTGGCGGGGTGGAAGAGGACGTCGATTTCGTTGAATCGGTGCATGGTCTCGGATCGGGTGATGGGGAACCGCAGGATTTCCTTTACAGGTGTCCGATTGAGAGGAATTTGAGCGGTGGTGCTAGAGAGGATGGTTCGGTCTGTGAGGGTCAGTGACGGTTTTCCCGGGGAGTGGGAATCGGTGAGACGAAGGCCGAGGGCGATGGTTCCGGGGCGGATGTCGGCGTTGGTGATGGCGACATCGATCTCGCTGCAGCAGTTGAGGTCGATGTGTAGGCCGATGTTTTGGTGGGCCTGCATGAGTAGAGGCGCCCAGTCGGAGGAACGGATCGTGACATCGGTTGAGTTTCCGTGGGCTACGTAGGCGCGGGGGCTGGGTCTGGTGCTGGGTGCTTTGAAGTACCAGTAGGGACCGTCGAATGGAATGACTACGGGTTTGGCAGCGTGGCCAATTGCGAAGGAGTGGATGCGCGGTGCGGGGGGAACGATGTCTGTCTTCTTTTTTGGGGGAGGCCAGAGGATGATGCCGACGTACTCGGTGCTGGGGATGTCGGTGGCTACCGGGCGAGGAGCGAGGCGGGGTGGGTGATGGAACTGAACGGTTGGGCCAAAGAGACTATGCGGGCTGGTGGTAACCCAGGGAAGAAGCGCGAGCATCGTGAAGAAGACAGCGGAGGCACAGAGCGTGAGGGATGGTCTTTTGCCGGTGAAGGTGGTGACTGCGCTGGTTTCCGAGGCGCTCCATCGCCATGCGAGTAGAGAGAGGGAGATTGAGGTCAGGGCGCTGGCGAGGAGGAGACGTCCGGTGATGGCGCAGATGATCGCGGTTTGTGCGCAGACTGCGATGGAAAAGGCGCGAAAGGGGCGGAAAGCGGCTATCGGGAGGCCATAAAGGGCTGGTAGATCGCTGGTGGAGCGGTACGGAAGTTGATTGGTTTCTGCGCGTGGGGGAAAAAGGCGATGGAGATTCAGTGCAGTAATTGTGGTGGTAAGTGCAATTACGAGGTAGATCCATGGTGATTGGCGTCGGTAGAAGAGCAGAATGCATGGGAAGAAGATCCAGGCTGTGACAAGAGTGCGGAGTAGGAATGTCAGGTTGAAGGAGGGTCTTTTGCCGAGAAAGAACCAGGGGATTGAAGTGCCGATCGCTCCTGCGACTGCTGCGAGTGCTATGTATCGGACGGACAGAAGGAAGATAGCTGTCCAGGTGAGGGTGTGCGAGTTGGGGAATCGACTCCACAGCGAGGTTACTGTGGCTGCGGAGAGACATCCGGTGACGATGAGGAGTCGGATTTCGGCGGGAGTGGAGTGGTTCGGTGGGCCTGGGGGGAGTGGGTTGTGTTGTGTGGGGCGCAACTTCGCTGATGGTGATTGGTGGTGGCTCAGTCAACGTGGAGGATGATTGCAGTCGAATCATACGCGGTGTTCGTTGGGCGGCGGTGTTGTCGAATGCCTCTGTTGTTTGAGGCTGGTCTCTACGGTTGCTGTGAGAGGCGGCTACTGCTGCTGCTCTGCGTGAAATAGTATGCTACATAGATCGGATTTGTCGCCATATACTTAATGAGGGAAGGGCTGCGATGGGTGAGGAGCTTCGGTTTCTTTGGAATGCGACGCGGGGGAATCGGCTGAGGCCGTGGCGGAGCCCTTATCTGCGGTGGCGGTTGGAGACTTACTCGGGGCAGAAGGCGGAGACGGTGCAGGCGCGGGATTTCTGGAATCTTTTCTGGGCGGAGAAGAGACAACTGCTTCGGTTTCTGCGATGGACTCGGGAGATGAAGGGGTACTCGGACCCGGCTGCTAGGCCTTAGAAGTTTTGTGGCGCCAGGAGCAAACCGCAGGTCCTTCGACTCTGCGTCTCGCGATAAAGCTGCGAGACGCTTCGCTCAGAAGGATGACACTTCCAGGAATTACGTACTCGGACCCGGCTGCTAGGCCTTAGAACCTGTTTAATGACTCTGGGGTTTGTGGTTTTGCGACTTGAAAGAACAAGCAAAGACAAGAGCGAAATGCGGAGATCTCTCCGCTGCGTCGCGCGATGAGACTGCGCGACTTCGGTCGAGATGACAGCTTCTTTTCAAGGTGACAGCTTCTTTTCAAGTTTCTAAACAAGTTCTTAGATGTTTCGTGGCGTTACGGGTAAACCGCAGGTTCCTTCGACAAACTCAGGACAGGCTCTTCGACTGCGACTGCTCACGATGAGACTGGGAGAGTCTCCGCTCAGTCTCCACTCAGGATGAAACCTTTTATTAAGCGCCACTTCTTACCAGGGCGACACTTCTTATCAGGACGGCACTTCTTATATGAATCACGATTCGCGTCCCGGTCCTCTATCGATACTGCCGGTTTGATTTCGTCACAAATTTGTTTGACGGGGTATTTTCCGACGCTATTTTACTCTGTTTTGACACCCCGGCGAGTGCACAGAGGGAGCGCGCTCGATATGATGGAGAGTATGAGCGATTGGATCAAGTTGAAGGCGAGCGATGGTCATGAACTGAGTGCGTATGTTGCGCGTCCGAAGGACGAGGCGATTGGAGCGCTCGTTCTGGTGCAGGAGATCTATGGCGTCAATGCGCATATTCGCAGCGTGGCGGATGGGTATGCGAAGGATGGATTTCTGGTGATTGCGCCTGCGATCTTCGACCGGTTCGGGCACGGCATTGAGTTGACGTATGAGGGTGACGGGCAGAAGCGGGCGATGGAGCTTTATCCGAAGCTGAAGTCGGCGGAGACGCTGCTGGATGTTGCAGCGGCCTATGTCGAGGCGAAAAAGGCTGGGAAGGGAATCGGTGTGATCGGGTTCTGCTATGGCGGACTGATGAGCTGGCTGTCGGCGACGCGAGGGGAGAATCTGAAGATGCAGCCTTCGTGCTGCGTTGGGTACTATCCGGGTGGGGTTGGCTCGGTTGCGAAGGAGGAGCCTAGCTGTCCGGTGATGCTGCACTTTGGGGCGAAGGACGATCATATCGGGAAGGACCAGAGTGAGGCGGTTCGCGCGGCGCATCCTGAGGTGGAGATCTTTGTATATGAGGGTGCGGGGCATGCGTTTAATCGGGATGTCGATCCGGGGCACTATAACGCTGCAGCGGCGAAGCTGGCAGGGGAGCGGAGTCTGAAGTTTTTGAAGGATCACATTGCCTGAGTGGCCTGCAGAGGATGTAGAGTTTCCCGCCCGAGTTGATTGCCGCGTTTGACCGGCAATGCTATCCTTATGTAGACACTCAGAATGGACTAGAAGATTAGGAGCAGAATCAGCTGTGTTGGCATCCGCTAAAAAGACAGACATTATTGCAAAGTTTCGTACGCATGACTCAGATACCGGGAGTCCAGAGGTTCAGATCGCGATTTTGAGCGAGCGCATCGGCGAGTTGACGGAACACTTCAAAGAGCACAAGAAGGACCATGGCTCGCGCCGTGGGCTTTTGATGCTTGTGAGCAAGCGGCGACGTTTGCTGGACTACCTGAAGAAGTGCGACGCAGACCGCTACCGCGAGGTCATCGGCAAACTCGGAATCCGCAAGTAACCGCAGCATCTCCGGAGACACCGTCCAAACTATGGAAGTACACACGGCCCGTTCACAATCGGCTGCAACATTCCTGCAAGGCTCGATACGACCTTGCGGCTGGAGTTGCTGACGATGAGGGACGGCGGCGTAGTCTTCGCGGTTTGCGGCTTCGTAGTATGCCCTACCCCCAACGATTTATACGAGTGCAGTTCTCCGGTGGCCAAGTAGCCACACGGGAGAGCTGTACTTTTTCGCGCCCGCTGAACGGAGCCGCGATTGAAGCTTAATCAATGAAGACGAGAGAAGAGAGGCAACATGAAACAGGACGTGACAGTTGAGCTTGCCGGCGGCAAGCAAATTAAATTCGAGACCGGACGCATGGCGAAACAAGCTCCCGGTGCGGCGCTGACGACAAGTGGCGACAATGTAGTTTTAGCAACGGCGACAGCTTCGCCGGACCCGAAAGAGGGAATCGACTTTTTCCCGCTGACTGTGGAGTATCGCGAGTTCACCTATGCGGGTGGACGGATTCCTGGCGGGTTTATCAAACGTGAAGGACGCCCGAGCGAGAAGGAGATTTTGACCAGCCGTCAGATCGATCGACCGATTCGTCCGCTGTTTCCTCAGGCGTTTCGCAATGAGACGCAGGTGGTTGCGTTTGTTTATTCGGCGGACAAAGAGAACGATCCGGACGTGCTGGGCATCAACGGCGCGAGTTGCGCTCTGGCGTTGAGCGATATTCCTTTTCATGGGCCGGTTGGCGCAGTGCGCATTGGAATTGTGGATGACCAGTTTGTGGTGAATCCCACGTATGCCGAACGCGCGAAGAGCACGCTGAACATCATGGTCGTCGGAACGAAGGACGGCATTGTGATGATCGAGTCGGGTGCGAAGGAGATTACTGAGAACCGCGTGGTTGACGCGATCGAGTTTGCGCATGAACAGATCAAGAAGATCTGCGCGGCGATTGAGGACCTGGTCAAGCGGGCTGGAAAGACCAAGCGGCAGGTGACTGCGGTTGAGATCGATCATGAGTATCTGAATGGATTGACCGCGAAGGTTGGCGCGAGACTGAAGGATGCGCTGGACACGCAGAAGCATCCGAAGTTTGAGAGCTACGCGCTGGTGAAGGCGATCAAGGACGAGCTGAAGAAGGAGCTGCCAGAGGGCGATGCGGATGCTCCGAAGAAGCTGAGCAAGTACTACGAACTGCTCCGCGAAAATATCTTCCGCGACCAGGTTCTGAAGGATCGGATTAGGCCGGACCATCGCGCGTTCGATAAGATTCGCGACCTGACGATTGAAGTTGGCGTGTTGCCTCGGGTGCATGGATCGGCGCTGTTTACGCGTGGCGAGACGCAGGCTCTGGTGAGCGCGACGCTTGGCACGACCGACGATGCGCAGCGGCTTGAGAGCTACGAAGGAGAGCAGAAGCGACGCTTCATGCTGCACTATAACTTTCCTCCGTTCTCCGTTGGCGAGGTTGGCCGTATGACCGGCGTGGGGCGGCGTGAGATTGGTCATGGCGCGTTGGCGTACCGGGCGATTGAGGCTGTGTTGCCGGCTGAGGATGAGTCTCCTTACACGTTGCGGGTTGTGTCGGACATTCTGGAGTCGAATGGATCTTCTTCAATGGCCACAGTGTGCGGTGCTTCGCTGGCGTTGATGCAGGCGGGTATCCCAATCAAGGGTTCGGTTGCGGGTGTTGCGATGGGTCTGGTGAAGGAAGGCGATAATTACGCCATTCTGACGGACATCGCCGGCGCGGAAGATCACTATGGCGATATGGACTTCAAGGTGGCCGGTACCCGCAAGGGAATTACGGCGCTGCAGATGGACATCAAGATTATGGGGATCACGCCGCAGATCATGCGTGAAGCTCTGGAGCAGGCGCGGCATGGACGGGTGTTCCTGCTGGATACGATGGACGGCGTGATTGCGAGTGCAAGCGAAGAGAAGTCGCAGTTTGCGCCGCGCATTCACACGATTCAGATTCCAACGGACAAGATTCGCGACCTGATCGGACCGGGCGGCAAGGTGATTCGCGGAATCATCGATGCTACGGGCGTGAAGATCGATGTGGATGATACGGGACGCGTGAATGTGGCTTCGAGCGATGCCGATGGACTGGCGCGAGCGATTCAGATGATCAGCGATCTTACTGCGGTGCCGGAGATTGGCAAGACGTATCTGGGCAAGGTGGTTCGGCTGGCTGAGTTCGGCGCGTTTGTCGAGATCTTCCCGGGGACCGATGGTTTGCTGCACGTCTCCGAGATCGCTGAGCATCGCGTGAAGGAAGTGAAGGATGAGCTTCGCGAGGGCGATCAGATTCTGGTGAAGGTGCTTGCCATCGAAGGGAATCGGATCAAGCTTTCGCGGAAGGCTGTTCTTCGAGAGCAACGCGCGAAGCTTGGATTGCCGGAGCCGGGACAGGTTGGCACGGATGGCGGACACGTCGAAGCGGCTGCCCCTGCACCTCATGCGAATGAACCGAATGGCGAAGGCGATGAGGATGGCGAAGATTTCGACGACGATGGAGAAGAGTCGACGGATGAGCCAAACTTCAATCGTGCCGATGGTGCTCCTCCGGTTCCAGCGGGTGGCGGCGGCGAGAGACCGAGTGGCCCTGGCGGACAGAAACGGCCTGGCAGCCGGCGTCGTCGTGGGGGACGTAGACCGGGTTCGGGTTCTGGTGGACCGCAGGGTGGAGGCGGCAATCGCTAGAGCTTCATCAACGCTTGTCACAGAGGCCGCGCGGTTGCGCGGCTTTTGTGTCTTTGAACTGAGCGGAGACGCCTGCCGAGATGAAGATCAAGTTGCCGGATGACGACAGCAACTGGGTTCCTGATCGACCGAATGGGTTGCAGCGGGATATCGAGACGGTTTATCTGGAGCTGATCTCTCATGCTCCTGCGGGGCCTGTGCCTCATGTGTGGAAGTGATTTCTAAATTCAGTTGAGACTGGACGCGCTTCGTTATGCGGTGGACTTTGTGGATCGCCTTTGCTGTGCTTTGTGTCTTGTCGGGAACATCGTGGGTGATTCCGGTGGAGACGATGGTTGGATTGCCGACACTGGAGCAGCAGGGGATTTTGTTTGGTGTGATCGGCCTGGCTTCCTTGTGTTTGCTGGACGCGGGATTCGGGTTCGAATTACAGGTTGGTGGCTGGCAGTCGCGGCGGTCGGATTCTTTGGGGTTCCGATAGTTGTTGCAGAGTATGTGCGGGATAGTGTGCCGGCGATCAGCAGGTCGGCATTGTTTGCAATGGTTCCGATTGTGGTTGTGATGGTGCTTGCTGCCGGTGAAGCTACTGCCGATGAAGAGCGGGGTGCGCGGCGGTTTCTGGTTCCGGCGCTGGTTGGGTTGGGTGGTTTTTTGTTGCTGCTGCCTTTGCAGTTTTCCGGTTCGGTGCGTGGCTGGTTGATGCTGGGTGTGGTTTGCGTTGCGGTGACCCTGGTGGGGATTGCGAGTGTGTGGCTGTATCGGCTGCTGCGTGGTGTGGAGTTTGCGGATGCCGTCGCAGTTGTAGGTTGCGAATGCGGTGTTTCTGCTGGCGTGGAGTGCAGTTCGCGGCGAGATTGTCTGGCGAGGGAGTGGATTGGTTTCGGTGGTGTCGATCTCCTCGCTGGTCGATGTGGTTGAGGTGTTGTTGATCGTGTGGCTGCTGCGGGAGATGTCGCCGGTGCGATTTGCTGCGCGTTACCTGCTGATTCCACTGCTGACCGTTCTTGAGAGTTACGTTTTGATGCGGCCCGCGTGGAGTTTGAGAATGGGGTTTGGGACGGTTCTGCTGGCTGTTGGCGTGGGGATGCTTTTGTTCTGGAAGGCAACGGAAGAAGAGACGGGCCTGTCGCTGCGATGATACTTTTCGGTTGGCATTTTGCGCGATACACTGCGGGGAATGGCTGCTTCGATGTACATCGTGGTCGAGGGTGAAGACCCGGGGTTTGACATCTTCGTGAATGGGCGCTCGCTGGCTCGACATGAGGATGCGCTGGAACGGTTGGCGCTGCGACTGGGGGTTCGACCGCTGATCGAGTTCTTTTCTGCCGATGAGAATTCGATGTCGTTGTTGATTGAAGAAGGCGCGGGGAATCGGGATTTGATGCGACGGTTGCCTCCGCCACAGTGGTACTCGCCGGAGGATGGGCTGAGGACGGTGCGGGCACTACTGAGAACGTTGGATGCCGATCCGCAGCAACTGGGGAGTGAGGGCGAGCAGGTGCTTTCAGAACTTCTGGAGTACGCTCATGTGCTGGAGAAGACGATGGAGCGTGAACTGCGGTGGCATCTGGCGGTGAGCTGGCGGTAGTAAGCGGCGGTGCGGAAATAAAACAACCGAAGCGTAAGGGCGTAGCATAGAGATAGATATTTCGGGGAGATGCTGTGCGCTTAATACGATCTGGATTGGTTCTGGGGCTCGGGGTGGTGCTGGGTGTTTCGGCTTATGGGCAGTTGCCTGGTGCAGAGAAGCCGCTGGGGGCGACGGCGCAGGTGATGCCGCAGTATCTAAAGAATGCAGGGCTGGTGGAGAGGTTGAATCAGCCGCTGCCGCTGGAGGCGACGTTTGTCGATGACACGGGCAAGACGGTTGCGTTGAAGGAGTACTTCCATGAGCGGCCCGTGGCAATGGCGCTGGTGTACTTCAAGTGCGGGATGCTGTGTCCGCAGGTCCTGCATGGGATGGCGACGGCGTTGAAGGCGACCGGGTTTGTGGTGGGTAAGGACTATGACGTTGTGGTGGCGAGTATCGATCCGATGGATACGCCGGTGGATGCAAGCGCGGCGAAGAAGACGTTTCTTGCGGAGTTGGGCGATGCGTCGGGCGCAGGCTCGGTTCACTTTTTGACGGGACAGCCGGATGCGATTGCAGCACTGAGTGGCGCGACGGGATTTCACTATGTGCGGGTGCCGGGGCCGGATGGAAAGATGGACCAGTTTGCGCATTCGAGCGTGGTGATGTTTGCGACGCCGGATGGACGGATGTCGGAGTATCTTTCGGGGATCGATTATCCTTCGCGTGATGTGCGGCTGGCGCTGGTGAATGCGTCGCAACACAAGATTGGGACGGTGAAGGACCTGTTTCTGCTTTACTGCTGCAACTATGTACCTTCGGCAGGACGGTATACGGTGGATGTGCTGCGGCTGCTGGGGATTGCTGCGATGGTGACGATGGCTGGGATTGCGCTGGCTGTATTTCTTTTGATGCGGAAGAAGCCGATGCCTGGCGGGGGAGCGGCGGCTTAGGAACGGGCTTGATGACTTCGATGGTCTTGGTCATGGGTACCCCCTCCCTGGGTACTTTTTTGCGCAAAGTCTTGTGATGAAAAGGCTTAGGTCTGGACTTCGGTATGTTGTGGGGCATATCCTGGTCTGGATCTAAGCCTTCTTGTGGGTTAAATTCGAAAATCCGGATGGTGGATGGGCTGAATTCTTGACTCTATAAGTCAAATGAGTTCAGAAAAGGCGCGCTGCCTTTGGAGGGATTCAGGCATGTATAGAGTTGGCAGATGTCTCGTGACAGTAGCAGCTAGCCAGATCAGATCGGATGCGTTGCTGCAATTACTGTTCATGGTGTGCTTGACGGTGTTCGCCGTGCCAGTCGCCTGCTATGCAGGGCAGGCGGCGATAGAAACTTCGAACCCGCAGCCTAAAGTATATGAGGTGGCATCGATCAGGCCCAGTTCCCCAGATCCGTCAGATTCGGCAATAACCAATATAATCGGGGACCGTTTCGTGGCAAGCAATTTAAGTGTAAGGATAATGGTGAATATCGCCTATCACATCTCTACACCCGATTATATTTCTAACGTGCCGGAGTGGACCAATAATGCTCGATTCGATATACAGGCCAAGTTGGAAGACGATCCAGCACATCAGACGGAACTTCAACGTGAGCCAGTGATACTGAGGGCACTTCTAGCTGATCGCTTCCAATTCAAAAGTCACTACGAGAAACTAGATCGCCACGTTTATGCATTGGTTGTAGACAAGCATGGGCCCAAAGTGAAGGAAGCAGCCGCAGGTGAGGGCCATCAGATGAACATCCGGCATGGCCTTATACATCTGAGCGCCGCCCCCATGACGTTGCTTATACAAGGCCTCTCAACCATGACTAAGCATCCGGTAGTCGATAAGACCGGACTCACTGGACGATATGACATCGATATCGAATGGGCACCCGACGAATTAGAGGGCACGAACGACGCAGGACCGTCTATCTTTACTGTCCTTCGAGAAAAACTTGGGCTGAAACTCGTGCCAATCAAGGCCCAGGTCGACGTCCTCGTCGTCGATCACATCGAGAAGCCGTCACCAAATTAGCGCAAGGTTCCACGGATCGAGGTGGTGGGTTGGCGCGGATGAGGACTCCGCCTGCTTCGCCCGGGAGATGGGCGGATGCGTTGAGGCAGTAGTACATGCCGTTGATGAAGTAAACGTGGGTGCGGCCGGGTGGGCCGAAGAGGGGGAGCGTTGTTGGGAGTGAGGCCGCGGAAGGCGGGGTCGGTGAGGCCGAGGTAGGCCTCGACCTCGATGATGCGGCAGGTGAGGCGCTCGCCGTGGAGATCGCGGAATGAGCTTGCCGAGGAGGGCTCGCGCGACGATCTCGGGGGAGCGGGAGTAGAAGGTTCCCACCCATCGGGTGTGGACAATTGCCTTTACTGTTGCCCTTGGTATCGCTTACCTTAGGTAATCATGGATTACTCGCGGATCATCACGATGGAACCGGGCAAGCGTAGCGGGAAGCCTTGCATTCGCGGTCTGCGCATCACCGTAGGGGACGTGCTGGGGTACCTCGCGTCGGGGATGACACATGCGGAGATATTGCGCGACTTTCCGTATCTGACCGAAGAGGATATTCGAGCCAGCTTGGCATTTGCGGCTGATCGCGAGCGGAAGTCAGAGACTCTGGTAGCGTGAAGCTTCTGTTGGATGAGAATCTTTCTCCGCGACTGGTGGAGTCTGTCTGCGATCTGTATCCGGGTTCAGAGCATGTTCACAATCTCAACCTGGGTGGCGCTAATGACTCCGAGGTGTGGGACTATGCCAAGCTGCATGGGTTTGCGATTGTGTCCAAAGACTCGGATTTCGCTGCACGGAGTGTGTTGGATAGCTATCCGCCGAAGATCATCTGGGTTCGACTTGGCAACTGTTCCACGGAGGATGTGGAGAGGTTGCTGGGTTCCGCCCACGAGATGATTCGCCGTTTCCTGGAGGAAGATGAAGAGACTTGTCTGTTGCTGGGGCGGCCCTAGCTTTGTACGTTCCCACTCATGCCCCAAGTGCGAGGGCATGAATGGGGCACTTAAGATGATGGGGCGACCCGCCAGTAAGCTGGTCTTGGTAATCTGAAGCGATGGAAGAGAAAACGAAGCATAAGGTCGTCAGGTATCTGTTTGTTTGCAGTCTCGTTTTGCTCGTTGCCGTCGTCATCGGGATCAGGCTATCGGAACGGCCTGCACCGCAGACACCGGCGAAGATTGTTGACGGTCCAGACTACCTGACAGCCATGCAGCCACAGAAAAGCTGGACTACCGTTCCAGTCGTAGGCTGCGAATCCGGTGGCCAGGCTGAGAACCTCCCGGCACCACATGGTGCGCCGAAATCCTTACTTATTGAGGCAAAGGCTGCTCAGAAACTTGCCTACTACGAAACGGATGAGAACTTTGGAGTCCTCGCTCCGCGTGGCTGGTTCTGCTTTGGCACCTATGGATCAAATGGAAACAGTTTGTTTGTGAGCCCAGAACCGATCAATTCGTCGATATTGTTCTCTGACAAACAGAAGGGATTCGCGGGGCCACTGGTTCAATTATCTCATTCGTTGGGGGACACATCAGGAAGATTCGAGGTTGCCAGAACAATTGCTCGCGTCTTTCCTGCCCATCAGGACTTCGTCTCTCATGTGGTGAGCGAAGGAATCGAGGATGCAACATCTTTTCCGTCAGGCCCCTATCCCAAAGATCAATTGACGTACAAAGACAATGAAGTTGTCGAATACCAGACTCCCGCCTTGACGGACGGGTTAGGCACACATTCGTACTTACTGAAGGGAGATCGACCGATCAGCGGCGTGGTGATGCTGCTCATAGGGGAGGATACAGACGTTCTGCAGCTCTCCGTAAGGCTTCCGCCTAACCAGACTGATTTGACGGCGAATATTATTCAACAGATTGAGAAAGAGGCCGCCAGTCAGCCGAAAAGCACACCAGCGCCGGATATCGCTAGTCAACCTCCCTTACAAGAAGTCAAGGCGGAAGAGTCAGTCCAGGTATCCGCGTTGAAGTTGTATGCGGACTATCAAAGGAACGAATTGGCAGCTGACAATCTGTACAAGGGCAAGCTCCTTTCCGTCCAGGGATCTGTTGACGGAATCCGTAAAGACTTCCTCGGCGAACCTTATCTTCTGCTGGCGACACCAAACGAATTCATGGATGTTCACGCAAATCTGGTGAATGATGCCGAACAGCCAGCGGCTGCCCTGGCAAAAGGCGACAGCGTCACTGTCCTGTGCAGAGGTGGAGGAATGGTTTTGGGATCACCCATGCTTCTGAATTGCTCCCTAACTAAATAAATAGGGTGAGCCGGGTGCCACATGTCTCGAGTCTGAGATCGTCGACCTCAAAATCGAAATCACAAGGGGTAGATTGCTCAACTGAAGAGGAATTCTTTGGTGCGGAGTTCTTTTACTGTGTCGCGGAGTTTGGCGGCTTTTTCGAATTCGAATTTTTTGGCGGCTTCGCGCATGTCGGATTCGAGTTTGTTGATGTAGGTGTCTAGCTCCTGCTGGGTGGAGAAGTCGGGCATGCCTTCGGCTTCGTCGATGAGGTCGGTGTAGTCGGCTCGGAGGATGCCGGCCAGGCCCATGGCGAGAGGGCGGATGATGGATTGCGGCGTGATGCCGTTTTCTTCGTTGTAGGCGACTTGTTTTTCGCGGCGGCGGTCGGTTTCGTTGATCGCTCGCTGCATGGAGTCGGTCATTTTATCCGCATACAAAATTGCGCGGCCTTCGATGTGGCGGGCGGCTCGGCCTATGGTTTGGATGAGGGAGCCCTGGCTGCGGAGGAAGCCTTCCTTGTCGGCGTCCAAAATTGCTACCAACGACACCTCCGGAAGATCTAGGCCCTCGCGGAGGAGGTTGATGCCGATGAGGACGTCGTACTCGCCTTTGCGGAGGTCGCGTAGGAGCTTGATGCGTTCGAGGGTTTCGATTTCGGAGTGCATGTAACGGCAGCGGACGCCTACTTCGGTGTAGTAGCTGGCGAGGTCTTCGGACATGCGCTTGGTGAGAGTGGTGACGAGGACGCGCTGATTTTTTTCGGTGCGGTCGCGGATCTCGGCGAGGAGGTCGTCGATCTGGCCTTTGACGGGGCGGATTTCGACTTGCGGGTCGATGAGGCCTGTGGGGCGGATGATCTGCTCTACGACTACGCCTGCGGATTTGGTGAGTTCGTAGGGGCCGGGCGTGGCGGAGACGTAGATGATCTGGCCGGTGCGGGACTCGAACTCTTCGAAACGGAGTGGGCGGTTGTCCATCGCTGATGGGAGACGGAAGCCGTAGTCGACGAGGTTTTGTTTGCGGCTGCGGTCGCCGTGCCACATGCCGTGGAGCTGCGGGACGGTGACGTGCGACTCGTCGATGAAGAGGAGGTAGTCCTGGGGGAAGTAGTCGAGGAGTGTGGGTGGGGGTTCGCCGGGGAGACGGCCGGAGAAGTGGCGGGAGTAGTTTTCGATGCCGTGACAGTAGCCGACGGACTTGATCATCTCGAGGTCGAAGCGGGTGCGCTGGTGGATTCGCTGGGATTCGACTAAACGGCCTTGCTGTTCGAGTTCTTTTTCCCACCACTCCATCTCTTCCAGGATGGAGGTAATGGCGGTGGTCTTGCGCTCGGGTTGGACTACGTAGTGGGACTTCGGGTAGATGGGGAGGCGGGAGTATTTCTGTTTGACGGTGCCGAAGAGTGGATCGATCTGCGAGAGGGAGTCGATCTCGTCGCCGAAGAGTTCGATGCGGTAGGCGTTTTCGTCGTAGGTGGGATAGATCTCGATGATGTCTCCGCGGACGCGGAAGGTGCCGCGGCGGAAGTCGACGTCGTTGCGGTCGTAGAGGATTTCGACGAGGCGGCGGGTGATGTCCTCGCGCTTGATGCGCTGGCCTTTTTCGAGGAGCATCAACATGCCGTAGT
>JBDTEQ010000192.1:0-12701 GCA_039922475.1 Edaphobacter sp. | reverse complement strand
CGATGCGGCGCTTCCACTCGTTGCGGTCGAGATCGAGCGAGACGAGTGGGGAGACCTGCACGATGGGTTTGGCCTGAGCAAAGTCCGGCTGGCTCTGGGCGGATTGGAACTGTTTGAGTGCAGCCTGCTTGGCGGAGTAGGCGCGCAGGGCATTTTTGTACGCCGTGTCGGTCGCGGTCCAGAGAACATATTGAAGCGCGAGAGGATTGTCGTCGGTGGGTGCGAGCTCGATCGTGCCGTCGCCGCGACTGCTGCTGCTGTCTGCTGTGTAGTCGCCGATACGAACGGTTACTCGCACGACACGTTGATGATTGGTGGCTTCCTGAGTGAGTGCGCCGTAGTTGGCGACGGCCTCGTAGGTGGCGATGTCGTCGAGGCGGTACTCGATGAAGTAGGGGTGCTGCATGCCGGGGAGGATGAGACCCTTTTCGCGGTCGAGCTCCTGCTGCATGGCGTGGAGGACGGGGTCGGTTTGTGCGTTGCCGGAGTTTGTAACCGGGGCGGTGGCAAATGCAGGGGCGCTGGGGAGGAGGAACAGAACAAGCAGAAGCAAAGGCAAAATACGGAGATTCTGAGCTGCGCTCAGAATGACGATCCTTTTGGGGGTGCGTTCAGGATGACGACTGCCGGTTTGATGACGACTGCCGGTTTGATGACGACTGTCGGTTTGATGATGACAGTTCTTTTGGAGGAGAGAAAAGTTGTTCATTATTGGCCTCCCTCTCCGCCTGTGGCGTGGCCGGGTGGTGGGAGGATGGGGGGTCGAGCTGTGCCCTGAGCCTGACGTTGGGTTTCGATTTCGCTGACGAGCATGGCAGGAGCGACCGCGCTGACAGGGATGCTGCCGGATTCGGCGCCGCAGATGCCGTTGAAGACTTCTTCGTGGTTGTCGGTGGCGATGATGCGGTTGAGTGCTGCCTGCGGCGTGCCTACGATGCTGACACCACGAACGAGTTCGTCGGGCCGGCCATCGACGTAGACACGGTAGACGACGAGCGGGATGACCTGGAAGGCTTGCGGCGAGCGGCGCGTGGTGACGGCGAAGCCTGAGGAGATGTCTTCGAAGTAGAGGCCGTAGGCTTTGCCTTGTTTCCTGGCTTCGGCTTTGAGCATGTCGCGGAGTTCGGCGTCGCTCACGGTCTTGGATGAGGTGACGATGAGGTTGCCTTGACGACCGGTGGGCATGTGTCCGGTTTCAGCGCGACCGTGGCCATTTGAAGTGGAGAAGCTGGCGATGGGCAGACGCGACATGAGGAAGGTGTCGAGGACTCCGTTTTTGATGAGGTCGACGCGACGGGCGGGCTGGCCTTCGTCGTCGTAGTCGTAGTGGCCGCTGAGTGAGGTGCCTTCGAAGGTGGCTAGAGTCGGGTCGTCGAAGACGTTGAGGAAGGGGGGCAGGATCTGCTTGCCGAGGAGTTTGGTGAAGGTCTGGCCTTCATCGTCGCCGCGCTGACGCTGGCCTTCGAGGCGGTGGCCGAGAACTTCGTGGAAGAAGACTGCGGAGGCTCGTCCGCTGAGGATGGCGGGACCGTCAAAGGGCTCGGTGACTGGGGCTTCGCGGAGGGCTTCCAGGTTTTTTGCCATCGCGATGGTCTTGGCCGCAACCGCTTTCTGGTCTGGGAGGTGGGAAACGTCGTCGGCCTCGAAGGTCTCGGCGCGGAAGAGGTCCATGCCGTCCGCGGCGCGAGTGCGGGCGACGATGACGAGGCGGGCGACGTGATTTGGTGTCGCAACCTTCGTACCCTCGGAAGAGACGAAGTAGTCGGTCTCAGTGGAGGCTTCGAGGGAGACGTTGTTGAAGAAGACATCGGGATATTGGTTGAAGAGGGCGGAGAGTTCGCGGAGGCGATTCTGCCAGGCGGTGCGATCGATGACCAAAGGAGGAGGCGATGGGAGTAGATCGGTCGTGGGCTTTTCGCTGGAGAAGTCGGCGGATGCATCTTCTTCCCTGGCGCGAACCTGCTGCTCGGTTTTGACTTTGAGGTAGCCGTCGAGCGCTTTGCCGTAGCCGCGGTTGGTGGCAAACCAGAGACTGCGCGCGAGGGCGGCTCCGTCGTCGGTGAGAGGAAGAGGGACGGTGGTGATGGCGCTGTTGCGATGGTCGCCGTGGGTGTTGTCTTCGGCGGGGGTGCCGATGCGGACCTGGACGTCGGCCATGCGGCGGCGGCTCCCGGTGGATCCGACGATGGCGCCGAACTGAGCCGACATGGCGATGCTGTCGGAGTCGGAGACGGCGTAGCTGAGGAAGTAGGGCTTGGGCTGGTTGGCGTCGGTGGCCGTGCTGCCGAGGGAGCCCATGGCGCGGTGCAGTTCGGACTCCATAGTGTCGATCAGGATCGTTGTGGGGGTTGATGGATTTGGGGTTTCCGCTACTGCGAAGTGGACGAGGAGGGTCATCGCCACAACTGCCAGACCGGCGAAACTGACGCCGGCTACTGCCACTCTTTTTGTCTTCATGCTGATGGGAACTCGTTTCGCCTGCAGAATACGGCTGCTGCCGAGTGTATCGGAAGTGCCACCGGTTCGCGTGATGCGTACCGCTTTCGTTACAGGGCCTGATGATTGGACGAACGAACCCTGTCTTAAGTTGACGGGAGGCTATCGCAGGCTATGACGCCAGATGGTGAACCATACGGCGAGCGCGACGAATTGAGCGAGCAGGAGCGACTCTAGAAGATCGAACATTGCATGGCCTGTGGCATGTAAGGCCAGGAGGAGAAGAGCCGCCAGAGTGAGGAAGATACCCATCAATATTGCGTTCTGGCCGTAGTGAGTGGGAGTGAGCGAGACGGGGCGGCGGGCAGGAAGCAGGTTGGCTACTCGGGCGGCAAAGTCGGCGGGAATGGAGGGCAGAGGCACGGTTTCGAGGGCGCGGGTGAGGCGCGGGTCGAGATTGTCGTCATGCTCGATTGCGGCAGAGTTGTCGTGGTCTAGCTGTTCGTCGTGCATGTCGTTCTCCTCTCCTTCGTTTGACGCTGCTGAAGGGCTTCTCGCAGCTTTTTGCGGCCTCGGTGCAGATGGGTTCGGATGGTCCCGATGGGCATTCCCAGGGCAGAGGCTATCTGCTCGTAGCTGCGCTCCTCCTGATGATAGAGGACGAGGATGGTTCGCTCTACCTGGCTGAGGCGCTGGAGCTGCTCTTCTACAGATTGCTGAAACTCGCGCTCTTGTATCTGCTGCTCGGCGTTGTGGTCGGGGTGGGGGAGGCGATCTTGCCAGTCGGAGGTGTCGTCGGAGAGGGAGATGTGCGTGTTGCGATCGCGGCGGCGACGCTTCCACTCGTCCTGGGCGACGTTGACGGCAATGCGATAGAGGTAGGTGGTTATGAGAGCATCGCCGCGAAAGTTGGGGAGGGTGCGGTAGAGGCGAAGGAAGACGTCCTGGGCGAGATCGTCGAGGTGTTCGCGGCTGCCGGTGAGGCGCAGAAGGGTGCGGAAGACCATGTCCTGATGGTCGCGTACCACTTGCTCGAAGGTGAGATCGGCGTGCAAGCAGGGTTAGACCATAGAGTGCTCCTAAAGTTTCACTCGGGCTAGTGAAACTTTGCAGGGGTGGGCCAGTCTAACGCGGGCAGAAACTGGAGGTAGTGCTATGAACTTCATATTTAGCCCATATATTGTGCCGGTGGCGGGTTGTCTGGTCGGAATTGTGGCGATCGTTGCGGGTATCTGGCTGGATGGCCACAAGCGCCGGATCAAATCGGAGGAGCGCATTGCGATGATCTCGCGCGGGGTGCCGCTGGCCGAAATCGAGAAGATGCTGGGCGCGGGCGACGAAAGGCCGCCGGTTAAAGACCCACTGCGAAGTCTGGGAAATGCTCGACGTACAGGGATCGTTCTGGTGTCGGTTGGAGTTGGGCTGACGCTGTTTTTCGTCACGCTGAGCCTTATTTTGCAGGAGCGCGATGTGTTGGCCGGAGCGGCGATCGGGATAATTCCATTTGCGATCGGGATTGGCTTCTTTATCGACTACCACCTGCAGAAGCGCGAACTGTCACGCTTCGGGTTGGAGGTTGGAGCGGAGCCGGGGAGCGGCCTGGATCGGTAGATTGGTCATCTGCCGTTGCTCTCTGCGCAGGAATCGTGCACACTGGCTTCGCTGCTTTGGAGTGTTGATTGGTGAGTCTGCGCACTGCGCTGCTTCTGCTGGTTGCTCTGGTCGCGCTGGTGACGGCGCCACGCTGGACGGGGAGGACGACTCCGGCAGAGGCGCAGGCGCTGCAGGAAGCTCGACAGAATCGAACGGCGTACACATTGCCTGCGGAGAAGTTGAAGCCGGCTCAGGAGTTGTTTCGGGCAGAGACAACATTGCATTTTGCAGGTGAAGGGTGGACGATTCTGCAGTTGGTGCTGTTGCTTGCACTGGGAGTGCCGGCCTGGATGCAGCGCGTTGCTGAGAAGCTGACAACGAACCGCTGGGGGCAATGTTTTGGGTTTGTGTTTCTCTTCCTGCTGGCGATTACTCTGCTGGACGTTCCTTTGCGAATCTATGGGCACCATGTTGCGCTGGCATATGGGTTGTCGGTGCAGGGTTGGGGGAGTTGGGCTTGGGACCAGACGAAGAGCTTTCTGCTGGCGTGGTTTGTCGGCGGGTTGCTGGTGATGCTGCTGTTCTGGGTGATTCGCCGGTCGCCGAAGCATTGGTGGTTCTGGTTCTGGATTCCGACGATGGCTGCTGTGTTGTTCGGGGTGTTTATCTCGCCGATTCTGGTCGATCCGCTGTTCAACAAGTTTGAGCCGCTGCAGCAGCACGATCCTGCTCTGGTGACGCAACTGGAGAAGGTTGTGGCTCGAAGCGGTGTGAGCCTGCCGCCGGACAGAATGTTTTTTATGCAGGCCAGCCAGAAGGTGACGAGCCTGAACGCGTATGTGACGGGGTTCGGACCGTCGAAGCGGCTGGTGCTGTGGGATACGACGATTGCAGCAGTAACTCCGGGTGAGATCTCCGGCATCTTTGGACATGAGCTGGGACACTATGCGCTGCATCACATTGCGCTGGGGCTGTTGTTTACTGCGATCCTGCTGCTGGTTGGTTTTTTTGCGGGACAGCGAGCTACGGAGTGGCTACTGAAGCGGTATGGAGCAGGTTGGCATATCTCTTCGCAAAACGCCTGGGCTTGCCTGGCGGTGTTGATGCTGGTGTTGAATGTTTTGAGTTTCTTCTCCGAGCCGATCGAAAACAGGTTCAGCAGGGCGATTGAACACGCCGCCGATGTGTATGGGCAGGAGGCGATCCATGGGATTGTCGCCGATCCGCAGACGACCATGCAGCAGGGGTTCCAACGGCTCGGCGAAACTTCATTTGCCGATCCCACTCCGCATCCGTTCGTCGAGTTCTGGACCTACAGTCATCCATCGATAGCCAAACGCGCTGCCTTTGCCGCAGCTTACAACCCGTGGGTATCCGGAGAGCATCCGAAGTATTTCAACCATGACGATTAAAGCTAGCCCTACTGCGTCTTCCGACTGCCTGTTCTGCAGGATCGTCGACGGTACTATTCCTGCGAGCCGCGTGTATGAAGACGAACTCTGCATCGGCTTTCCCGACATCAACCCGCAGGCACCTACGCATCTGTTGATCATCCCCAAGCAACATATCTGCTCGACGGCGAAGGCGCTGACCGAAGATACGGCGTTGATGGGCCACCTGATGGCTGCGGCAGCGGAGATTGCGCGGAAAGAAAAGCTGGATGGCGGCTATCGGATCGTTGTGAATACAGGTGACGATGGCGGTCAGACGGTGCACCATCTGCACCTGCACCTGCTCGGTGGCAGGCATATGAAGTGGCCTCCGGGATAACACTTCGCCGTCCGATTACTTGAAATAAAAAATACCCGATAGAGCGTCCTATCGGGCATTCGTCTTGCGGAATTGATTCCACCAGTGAGTTTACTGGTTGAAGTTCGGCTCTTCTTCCTCTTCCATGCCGTAGCGGCGAAGGAGATTGGGAAGGTTCTGCGAGAAGGCGGCACGCGGCATCACCGTGTCGCAGCCTGCTTCAACGGCCTTGGCCTTGAGGTCTCCCTGGAGATGCGACAGGAAGCCAACGATGGAGGTGTTGCGCTTGAGCTTGGCCTTCAACTTTGGAATCAAGGTCAGGGGCTTGGCGCTCACATTGTTAAGATCGAAGACGATGAGGCCGGGCAGATCCTCTTCTTCGCCCGATGTGAGAGCTGAGATAGCTTCTTTCTCATTCTTGACGAAAGCGACCTTGACGCCGAGTTTGCGGGCGGTCTCCTGAATCTTGGCGATGAAGAAGAGGTCTTCGATGAAGAAGAAGATTTTGGTTGGCGCGTTCTCCGGGATCGGAATCGTACGGCCTTGCGAGTAGTCGATGGGCTGGGAGTCGCCCTGATAGCTGCGTCCGCCGCCATGACCGTTGCTGCGGCCATAGTTGCTGTTTCCTGCTTCGATGGTAGACGGAGGAGTGTCTGCGAAGTTGCCATTGGCGACGCGGTAGCTGTGATCCATTGGGCCGACGAAGCTGCGCGGGCCACGCTGCTGTTGTTTGCCACCTTTGCGTTTGAAACCGCCGACGCTATTGCCCGGTTGATGCGTATCGCGGTCGCGGTATCCGCCGCCGTTGTTGCTGTAGCCGCCACCATTGCTTCCACTGGCGACGTTGCCGGGATTCTCTGGAGAGCGCTGACGGTCGCGGTCGCGGAACTTCTTCTTCCAGCGCTTGCCCGAGGAGTTGTTTTGCTGGCCGCCTGTCTGGGAGTTCTGGGGCTGCGATGCCTGAGGGGCTGCGACGCCCTGGATGGAGCCTACCGGTTGCCCCTGGTCGCCTGCGGCCGGTGCGCCTTGTGCTTCCGCGGGGCCTTTGTTCTTGCGCTTGCGGCGGCGGCGGCGACTGCTTTTGGACTGTCCCATGCCGTGCTGCACATTCTGGGGCGTGAATTGCGCCTCCCCGTCCTGCTGGCCGGGTGACATTGTCGAACCCTGGTGGGATTCCACTTCGGGTGCATTCTGCTCTGAGGTCATGCTTCCACTTCCTATTGCTTTAGATCGCAATTAGCGGTTCACTCTCCCACGGCATAACGGCTGCTGCTCTCCGTGTAGATCACGGAGAAGGAACCAAACCGGAATTGCAGCGTCGGAGGAAACGGTCTCAAGTTGTACTCGAACGGACGTCTTCTATTGATATTGGCTGCGACCGAACCAGTAACTTACCGGCTACGCGCAGCCTGGAGCGCCTGACAGCGGCGAACCTTAGTTATTTTCACCCTCACCTGTTTGCGACAGAGTCCGATAAATTCGGTCCACTGTAATCCTGTGTCTTTGTTGCCTAAACGTACCTAAAAGGAAACTTTCTGGCAAGCACACAATGATCGGCACCCACAGCCGTTCACAAGGCAATTTTTAGGGTACGCGCAATGAGAGGGATTGGCAAGAACTCTCTTCTACGACTTCCCGGTTACTCTTCTGCGGGGACTGATCTTGGAACAAAATGGGCTGCTTCGAGGGAAGCGGCCCATTCCTTGATGGCCAGTCACTGGCCTCCTGAAAGCTTCCGGTAAAGGAAGTAGAACTCTCCGGGTTGATGGCTGCACCATCGATCGGGTGCAGCTTCATTTCAAGCCGGGTAAGGTAACGACACACTCCGAATCCTCTACCAGCGTGCAACTGCCCATGGAGGGAGCAATCGGATTGCCAAAGATGCTGCGATACTTTTGGGCCAAAATGCATAAGTTATCGGATTAGGCTTGAAAAAACGGGAGACTTGAGGGAGCGCTCCTCCATTTTTTGGGAGATAGAAATGGAAGAGCGCTGGATTGACCCCTGCAGGGCTGAGTCCTATAATCTGATGTGTTCCGGCAGCTCTCTCGCTTTGCTGCCGATTTGCTGGTATGGGAGTCGGGCGGATCGAGGTAAACGGTGGCGAACTCTGTATGTATAAAGAGGGCGCTGATCAGGAGTATGCAGGAACGGCTGAGAAGGCACGCGATGGTGCGCCTAAGGCCGGATAAGCCAGAACAATCCCCGAAGGAGTACCACACACCGCATGAATCGTACCGTTGCACTTGTCACCGCCCTTGCCGCGGGAATGGCGTCCGCTGCTGGAGTCGCCCAGACTGCTGGCCCACAAGCACCAGCCACCGCACATGCTCCCGTCGCTCTCCAGATCGTCCCGGCGAAGATTGCCATCATTGAGTACGAGCAGGTCACTGCCGCAACCAACGAAGGTCAACGAGCGCTCGAGGCGCTGCAGAAGAAATATGCACCGCAGAAAGCCCAGTTGCAGGCATTGCAGACAGAGATCGACTCTCTGACCAAGCAACTGCAGAGTGCGCCGGCAACCATGAGCGAGGAAGAGCGCGCTTCGCGAGCAAGAACGATCGACACCAAACAGAAGCAGTACCAGCGCGACGGCGAAGATGCCACGAACGCCTTCAATGCTGAGCTGCAGGACACGCTTGGCACGGTTGCCAAGAAGCTGGGGCCAATTGTGATCAAGTACGTGCAGGAAAAGGGCTACACATTACTTTTGGATAACACCGGTCAACAGGGCGGACTATCAGTGCTTTGGACAGAGCCGGGAACGACCGACATCTCCCAGGCTGTTGTGGACGCCTATAACGCTTCGTCCGGAGTTGCGGCAGTACCATCGGCCCCTGCGCCAACACGTCCGCGTACAACGACACCTGCGAAGCCTGCAGTGCCAAAGCCGTAACGCTGCATAAGGCCACTACGATTTTCCGGCTGTTTGAAGAGGGCCTGCGATGCAGGCCTTCTTTAACCTGAAGACTCGTAGAAGCGGCGATGGCGAATCAAGACCGATTAAGTTTCGATGTAACGATCTCTCGAAGGAGTACAACAAACCAAATGAACCGCACTCTTGTTCTTGTCTCCGCCCTTGGCGCGGGATTGATGACCGCAGCCGGAATGGCACAGACTCCGGCACCGACTTCCTCTGCAACTCAACCTGCAGCAGCAGCTCATGTCGAACCGCAAGCCATTCCTGCAAAGATTGCGCTGGTTGCGTTCGAACAGGCTGTCTTCGCCACAAACGAGGGGCAGCGCGACGTGCAGAGCATTCAAGCGAAGTACAAGCCGAAGAAAGACCAGATAGACACGCTCTCCACCGAGGTCGATTCGCTGAAGAAGCAGTTGCAGAGCGCACCGGCTACGTTGTCGGACACAGACCGCGCTGCCAAGATGAAGGAGATCGATACCAAAGAGAAGCGCCTGAACCACGACTCCGAGGACGCCCAGACTGCCTACAATACCGAGTTGCAGGAAGCCTATGGCAAGCTGGCCGCGAAGGTTTCCGCCACGTTGAAGAAATATGTCAGCGACAACGGTTACACACTACTGCTCGATGTGAGCAGCCAGCAGAGCAATGTGATGTGGGCGAACCAGAGTACCGATGTGACGCAGGCTGTGGTAACGGCATACAACACCTCCTCCGGTGTTGCTGCTCCTATGCCCTCTGCGCCGACCGCACCTGCTGCGGCTCGCCCACGTGCGGCGGCGGCTCCGAAGTCTTCGACACCAAAATAGTACTAAGAACCTGTTTAAAGCTATGGAGCTTGTGGCTCTGCGACGTGAAAAAGCAAGCAAAGGCAAGAGCGAGATACGGGGATCTCTCCGCTGCGTCGCGCGATGAGACTGCGCGACTTCGGTCGAGATGACAGCTTCTTTTCAAGTTTTCAAACCGGGTCTTAGAGGATTTCCTTCCTGAAACAATCATCAGCGAAGAGGAGTTATTGAATCTCCTCTTCGCCTTTGTTGCCTGGGCTGGCGGGACCTCTCAAGCAAGGTACGGTTGTGGAAAAACCTGTGGATCGCGCTCGCGTCAGCAAGACAAAAAGACACGCTTTTCTTGATTCCGCCAGAATGTGAGATGGTGGGGTCTCAGCTTATCTGCATGTAAATGATGGGGTTGGTGAGGGTCTTTGACCATTTTGCCAATCGTTCTTTTGGAGTGTCAGCAAGTATAGCTGTTTCAAGGGTTTCCACAGATCAGAGTTACTGGCAGGTTACAATTTCGTTCTCTGGCAGCAGCGTTGCTGATGATGGACTCTGAACATTGCCTTTTAGGCGATGTTTCATTTTTGCTAACAGACTATTCCTCGCCCACTTTGAGAACTGCGAGGAAAGCCTCTTGCGGAATATCAACCTTGCCGATCCGCTTCATGCGCTTCTTCCCTTCTTTCTGTTTCTCGAGGAGTTTGCGCTTGCGGCTGATGTCGCCGCCGTAACACTTGGCGATAACGTTTTTGCGGATCGCGGTGACAGTCTCACGTGAAATGACCTTTGCACCAATGGCAGCCTGGATGGCAACCTCGAACATCTGGCGCGGGATAAGTTCGCGCATCTTGGAGACGAGAGCCTTTCCACGATCGTAGGCCAAGTCGCGATGAACGATGATGGAGAGCGCGTCGACTGGATCGCCGCCGATGAGAATATCCATCTTGACCATCGGCGAGTTCCACGTACCGGCGAGATTGTAGTCGAGTGAGGCGTAACCGCGAGAGACGGATTTGAGCCGATCGTAAAAGTCGAGGACGATCTCGTTCAGCGGCAGTTCATAGGTGAGCATGACACGCGTGGACGAGACATACTCGATATTCTGCTGGCGGCCGCGCTTGTCTTCGACGAGCTTGAGGATGTTGCCTACGTACTCTTCGTTCGTCAAAATCTTTGCGATGATGACGGGTTCTTCGATGGACTCGATCTCGGATGGATCGGGCCAGCGTGAGGGGTTGTCGACCTCAATAACGGAACCGTCGGTGAGAGTGATCTTGTAGCGAACGCCGGGCGCGGTAGTGATGAGGTCGAGTCCGTACTCCCGCTCGAGACGTTCCTGAATGATCTCAAGATGGAGCAGGCCGAGGAAACCGCAGCGAAATCCAAAGCCAAGCGCGACGGAAGACTCCGGCTCGAAGGAGAAAGACGCGTCATTGAGGCGGAGTTTTTCCAATGCGTCGCGGAGCATGGCATGCTCGTGCGAGTCGACGGTGTAAAGGCCTGCGAAGACCATGCTCTTGATGTCTTCGAAGCCAGGGAGAGCTTCGGCACAGGGGCGGTCGACTTCGGTAATTGTGTCGCCTACTTTTGTGTCGGCCACATTTTTAATCGTTGCAACGAAGAAACCAACTTCGCCCGCGGTAAGCTCGGCGATCTCAACGGGCTTGGGAGTCATGATGCCCATGGAATCGACCTCGAAGCGGCGATCGTTGGACATGACTTTGATCTTCATGCCCTTGCGAAGCTTGCCATTGATGATGCGGGCGAGGACGATGACGCCTTTGTAGGGGTCAAACCAGCTATCGAAGATCAGCGCCTGGAGCGGAGCTTCGGGATCGCCCTCTGGTGGTGGCAGCAGCGCGACGATGGCTTCGAGGATGTCTGCCACGTTAAGACCCGTTTTGGCGGAGACAGCGATGGCATCGGCAGCGGGAAGACCCACGGATTTTTCAATCATCTCCTTGGTGCGCTCGATGTCGGCGCTGGGGAGATCGATTTTGTTGATGATGGGGATAATCTCAAGGCCGTTCGAGATGGCGAGATAGGCGTTGGCGAGCGTCTGGGCCTCGACTCCCTGCGAGGCGTCGACGACCAGCAGCGCACCTTCGCATGATGCGAGGGAACGCGAGACCTCGTACGAAAAGTCGACATGGCCAGGGGTGTCGATGAGGTTGAGCTGATAGGTCTCTCCATCGTGCGCCTTGTACATCATGCGGACGGTGTGGGCCTTGATGGTGATGCCGCGCTCGCGCTCGAGATCCATGACATCGAGGACCTGGGCCTGCATCTCGCGCGCAGTCAGCGAGCCAGTGAGTTCCAGGAGGCGATCCGAAAGTGTGGACTTTCCATGGTCGATATGCGCGATGATCGCGAAGTTGCGAATGTGACTTGGATCCATGTTGTAGCTGGGTGGCCTCAGTATTCATGTTAACACTCGAATGGCGCAGGTGCCGCGTTGTCCGCTGCCTGCTGCTCTGCAGTTGCGTGCCCTCATTAGCGCAGTGAATTGGGGCTTGCCTTTGCCGATGCCCTCTAAACGATTGTTCACCAACGAACGCATTTTTCGATCATGCGTCTTACAATTAGCAGGAATGATGGCGCAGGCGACCTCAGAGAAGATACGGCGGTGGGTGCTCCTCGCAGGCTGCGTGCCGCTGGTGCTGCTGGCAGGCTGTCCGCAGGATCGAGCTGTCGCGCCGGGTAAGATGCCGGCCCAGGCAACAGCTCCGACAATCACGCAGGGAACAAACGCTGGATCGGCGACAACTGAGTCACCCGCGGAGTCTGCTGCGCAGGCCGCTGAAAATGCCGCCAAGGTGCAACAGCTCATCAGCAAAGCAGAGGCAGAGTATCGCAGCGGCGTGGACAACTATCGGGCTGGGCATCTGGATGCGGCTCGTATCGACTTCGACTCTGCTGTGGATCTGATGCTGACCAGCGGGATGGATGTGAAGGCGGACCCACAACTGGCAGATGAGTTCGATCATCTGTTGGATGCGGTGAACTCGCTGGAGATGGCGGCACTGAAGCAGGGCAATGGATTTTCTCCGGTGCTTGAAGCAGCTCCGCTGGACGCTGCCAATGAAGTTACTTTTCCGGTGAACGCTGCGTTGACTGCGAAGGTTACGGCGGAGTTGAAGACGACACAGTCCGACTTTCCGCTGGTGGTGAATGACTATGTGGCGGGGTTCATCAGTTACTTCTCGAACTCTCCTGCAGGTCATGCA
>JBDTEQ010000191.1:0-8077 GCA_039922475.1 Edaphobacter sp. | reverse complement strand
CGCATGTCCCACAGATAACGATGATGCCCGGGTGTCGTCGACACAATGCGTGGGGGACGCGCCCAGAGCGTGGGATCTGGATAGCGCGGATCGAGTGGCGGTACAGGATCCGTGCTGTTGAATCGGCTGACGATGGTGCCGGTACTATCGACGATCTCAAGGCTCACATTGCCGGAAAAGTTGGAGCCCAGGTAGTAGTCGATCATTGCTCCGGCCGGTGGGTTTTCCCCGGTGGCCATATCCGGTGGCCACGGAGTAGGCGGGTTCATATTGTTGCGAATGCGGATCGCAGTCTGCGGCGTATAGATGTATGCGTTGGAAGCGGCAACTTTGGCCGCGATCTGTCGCAGCGGAGTGAGATTGTCGAGAATGAGAAAACCGCGTCCGTGGGTTGCAGCGATAAGATCATCGTCCTTGACGGCCAGATCACGCACTGAGCTTGCCGGCATGTTAAGACGCAGCGACTGCCAATGATCACCATCGTCGAATGACACATAGACCTGGGTCTCGGTTCCAGCGTAAAGCAGTCCCTTGTGTTTAGGGTCTTCGCGAATCGCACTCGTGGCGGCTCCGGCCGTGATGCCGTCGTCGATCTCCTTCCACGTTTTGCCGCCGTCATGCGTACGGAAGAGATGGGGTCGCATGTCGTCGAGGCGCATCGTGTTGACTGCGGCGTAGTCCGTCATGGTGTCGAAGTGTCCGGCGTCCATGTTGAAGACCTTCCAGAATGGCTTCAACTCGGGCGGCGTGACATTGTTCCAATGCGCTCCGCCATCGATCGTTGTCCATATGAGGCCGTCATCGGTGCCAGCCCAGAGGCGGTTGATATCCAGCGGAGAGAGACCCAGCGAGTAGATCACTCCGCGACGAGTTGGCTTGGCAGCGGGAGTGTTCTTATAGTCGCCGTCGATTGCAGGCAACTCCCAGGTTTCGCGGCTCAGGTCCGGACTGATCTCTCTCCAGTTTTTTCCGCCATCTCCGGTGAGCCACAATGTATTGGTAGCGAAGTAGAGGCTGTGCGGATCGACCGGTGAGAATTGAAGAGGCTGAGTACGTAGAACGCGATAGCTACGGAGCGGCTTCGGCTCAACGTCCTGAATCTGGCCCGTGCGACGGTCGTAGCGCGTGACTTTGCCTCCGTAGACGATATCGGGATCGAGCGGATCGGGAGCGGCATAGCCGTACTCTTCGATTCCCACTGGGTGCCAGTCGTGAAAGGTAATCCGGCCGTCGTCGCTGCGACTCAGAACACAAGCGCTGCCGCTATCCTGCTGTCCGCCGCAGACTCGATACGGAAACGCATTGTCTGTGGTGACGTGATACATCTGCGCAGTCGCCTGGTTGAACCACTGGGTCCAGGTCTCGCCGCCGTTCTGAGATATGATGACGCCCTGATCGCTCGCCAACGCGATGATCTTCGTATTGTTGGGATTGATGAAGATGTTCTGGTAGTCGTCGCCACCCGGTGAACCGCGGAGGCCTGTCCATGTCTTTCCCTTATCGGTGGACTTCCAGGTAACGACGCTAGCGACATAGACAGTATCGGGATCCTTGGGGTCGGCCACTGGCACAGGGACATCACCGCCGCCGATGCGAGCTTCGGGGCGCGAATCATTATCTGGCGCATGCACCCAGTTCAATCCCTCATCGTCGGAGCGGTAGATTCCAACCGGTCCGCGCACCGTAGCGATCGCCGCATACATTCTCCTTGAATCACTGGGCGAGATCGTCATCTGCACCTGAAGAATGTCGTCCGGCAGTCCGTGGCCTGTAAGTTTCGTCCAGGTATCGCCGCCATCGGTCGAGCGAAAGAGGCCGCCATCAGCGCCGATCCACGAGCCGTTCTCCCAGGGAGCTTCCTGTCTCTGCCACATTCCGGCAAAGACGATCTTCGAGTTCTGTGGATCGATCTGCACCTCGGAGGCACCGGTCTTGTCATTTACGTAGAGAACTTTTTTCCATGTCTTCCCTCCGTCCGTGGTGCGGAACAGCCCGCGTTCCTCGTTCGGTCCATAGGGATGACCCGTCACGGCGACAAATACCCGGTTGGCATCTTTCGGATCGATGGCAATCTGTCCGATCTGTTGTCCATCGCTCAGCCCGAGGTGTTCCCATGTTGCGCCGCCGTCGGTCGACTTGTAGACGCCATCGCCAGTGGACAGGTCAGGGCGCTGCAGCCCCTCTCCGCTTCCTGCGTAGACGGTGTTCGGCTCGCTCAACGAAACCGCAATCGCACCGATCGACCCTGAGGGCTGGTTGTCCCAAACGCTGTGCCATGTTGCTCCGGCATCGGTGGTCTTCCAAACGCCTCCGTTGACTGCTCCCAGGTAGAAGGTTGCAGGCTCGCTCGGCACACCGGCGAGAGCCCGGGTTCGACCGGCTCGCATCGGTCCAATCTCTCGCCAGCGCATATCGGAGAACAGTTTCGATGAGTAGGGGGTCTGCGCAAAACATATAGCGGCGCCACCAATCGCAACCAGCGCGGAAAGAAGGATTTTACGAGCGAGGATTGTCACGTGTGCTCCTGATAGTGCATGGATTCAAGGGTCTTCATTTGGAAGTCTATTCCAAAGCGATCGCCCGTAGGATTTGTATTTATTCAGGCAGACGCATCACGCTCTTGAAAAGACGCACATCGCATGAGTTCGAACATGGCCTGGGCATTCTTAGGCTTTGGACGCTCGGCGCAGGCCCTTGCCCCGAATACGCAGCCGGGCCACGACAGCGACGGTGCTCAAGACAAATGCGATCTCAATGAATATCTTCCCTCCGTCCAATAGATCCGGGTTCCCATCCTTCAATGCCGGATCGGTCAGAATGCTGTGAAGGAACACAAGCGACGCAGCAGGGAAGGCAAGATAGTGCAGCCTGCGCCATACGGGGCGTCCGATGCGATGACGGAGCAGAGACGAGACGAGGATAATCAGCACAAGATAAAGCGCGATAGCTCCGGCAAAGTTGAGCTTCGGCTGAAGCGGAGAATGTAACGGCCAGAGAAGATCGATGATTCGAAAGCGAGGAGCATGTTGGAAGAGCAGCACTACGGGGTGGGTCACCGCGAGTGCGACTGTGCAGTAGGCGGTCCATTGATGCAAGGCGAAGATATTCAGATGGTGGTAGGGCCACTGCCGAACCGGGCTGTAGCGCAGGGCGATCAGCAACCCGAGCAATAGGGTGAGGGTCGCGGCACCCACAGCGCCGAGTCCAAGATAGGAACATAGATCAAGTACGGTCATCGTCAACTATCGGCAGGTTGTTGATTCGCCATGCAACACGGAATCGAATGATACTCGATCCTCCTAACATACACTGCCGACAAACTCGTCATTCATTTTCTCGCAACTTTTTTAATCACTTCTTCGTACTCCTCTTATCGACAGAAGCTAGTATTCGGGCGTTTCTTTGCATGATGCCTTCAGACGGCCTGGGGGACGATTCGCCGCACATCCTCGCAGGCTAAAATAAAATTGAGTGTTTCGACTCGTAGAATTTCATGTATTTGCATCGCATCGATGAACGAGTCGCGGCACCGTATATATGAGAGGGTTCATGTTTAAATATCTTTTCTTTGTGATCTCCCTCCTGGTTTGTGCATCGTTTTCTGTCTTTGCGCAAACACCGGATACCGCCATGCTCCGCGGACAGGTGGTGGATCAGACGCATGCAGGCATCGTTGGGGCCAGGGTGACCGTCACAAATCGTCTTACTGGATTGCACCAGACCGTTTCGACAGACGGAGCCGGGAACTTCTATCTTGGCGGCTTGCCTGTCTCAGGCAGCTACAGCGCATCGGCGGTGAAGACTGGCTTCGCTTCGGCACAAAGAGAAGGTATCTCTTTGATCGGCGGCAGCAGTGCAAATGTAGAACTAATGCTCAACGTCGCCGGCGGCAGGACCGAGGTCACCGTTACCGGTGCGGTGGATGAGGTGAGAATCGATCAGCCTCAGTTCGGCATCCATTTGAACGCAGGCCAGATTCAAGACACGCCTCTTTACGGCCGCAAGCTGACATTTCTTCCGCTGCTAAACGCTGCCAACCGGCCTGCAGTCAATCAGGGTGATATTTTCATGAATCAAAACCTCTTTACCACCAACGGATCTGGCCGGAGGCAGGCATGGTTTGAGGTCGATGGCAGCAACGCGAATGATAGCTGGGGAAGGCAGACTATCTTTACCAATATTCCGTTGGTTGCTGTCGACGAGATGTCGGTACTTACGAACAGCTTCTCTGCTGAATATGGGGGCAGTGCGGGCAGCGTCGTCAATGTCATTACCAAGAGCGGGGGCAATGAGTACCACGGCGAAGTTCTCGAGTTATGGCGTCCTTCCGGCCCGGAAGCTGCGCTCTCCGGATTTACGTCCGGTAACGCCACCGCCGGTAATGACATTACCAACGACACGCTTGGCCAAACCTCAGCCAGTATCTCGGGCCCTGTTGGAGCACAGAAGCTGACTCACTTTTTTCTTGGTGGCGAATACAGTCGCCAGGATCGCGCCTCACCAGTCACTTCTGCCCTGGCGCCCGGAAATTTTATCGGGCATTATCGCGACTGGCTTGGCACTCTGCGTTTGGATCGTCAGATTTCGGGGAGGAACAATGTATTTTTGCGTGGCAGCGCCGATGGCTTTTATGACACCAATCCGAATGGAACTGTTGGTGGTAACAACCTTCCCAGCGTAGCTCGCACCTTTAGAAGGAAGACCTACTCGGCTGAACTTGGAGATACGACGGCGTTGAGTGTCGTGATGGTCAATAGCGCGCGTCTGCAGTTTCAACTTGCCTCTCCGATCACCCAGTTCGATCCCGCGATAAATGGAACACAGTTTGTCGTTCCGATCGGAACCGGAACTTTTACCTCCGGCACATCGCAGTCGGCGCTTCTGATGAGTCGACAGTATGAGATCACCGACACACTTGCTCTCTCTCGCGGCAGACATCAGATCAAATTCGGCGGCAGCGCCATCTACGCTCACAATGGGGGCAACAGCAAAGAGTTTGGCGGTCCGATCTATCTCGGAAAATTTACCTATTTTGCTTGCCCGTCCAATCAGACTGCGGCGTATTGCGAGAGTCCCGCCTATTTGAACGACATTACCAAGGTTCAGAGCTATCAGCAGAGCTACGGAAATGCGAACTATACGGTCGATGACACGCTTTGGTCGCTCTTCGCGCAGGACGACTACCATCTCAATCGCCAACTGACGGTCAACCTCGGGCTACGCTATGAGCAACAGACATTCACCGACTCACGTGGGGATGTGGCTCCTCGCGTCGGATTCGTCTACGATGTGCGAGGTGATGGAAAATTCGTTGCTAGAGGCGGATTTGGTATCTATCACTCGCAGGTTGTCGATAACTCCGCTGCAAACTGGGCACTGACGGGACCTACGGGCGTCTTCAACTACACTGCGGCACCCGGACAGGTTGGATTCCCTTCGACAGTGGCTTCTGCACCGCTGCCGGCGTTTCCTTCTGGCGCTCGGGTGCCACTCCGCAGTCTTTATGTTCGTCCCGGCCAAAGCGCTTATCTCAACCGGTTCTTTCCAACGTCAACGCTGGTTGGCTATCAGAGTAAGCTGCTCAACCCTTACTCGGAGCAGTGGACCATCGGTATCGAACAGCAACTGTTTCCTATGTGGACACTGGCAGTAGATTATGTGGGAACGCATACCCTGCGTATCAACCGGCCGTTAGATGTCGATTCTCCTTCTCCCTTCGTTCGGACGCTTCCGAATCAAGTTCGAACCGCGCAGCAAGCCAACTGCACGCGGCCATACTGGATCTCTTGGTATGCGCAAGCGGGGAAGACCTGCAATCCGGCTGCGGCAAGCACCCCGCAACCGCCTTATAGTGTGATTCAGTCCGATGTGAATGATGGATACTCCTACTACGACGCGCTCGACGTCAACCTGCGGCATAGCTTCCGTCATGGGTTTTCGATGTTGGCAAGTTACACCTGGTCGCATGCCATCGATAACGTTGATCCCGATGTGCCCGGCCAAAACCCTAACGATGCAAACTTCACGGGACACACGGAGAACGGCAATGCGATCTTCGATCAGCGTCATCGCTTCGTTCTCAGCGGAACGTATATTGCACCTTTCAAGATCCGGCTCGGCGGCGTTACGACTTTGGCGAGCGGTCTTCCGTACAACTTCGTGACCGGGGTGACGAACAGCGGCAATATCGGAGCAACAACTGACAGACCGGTCATCAACGGAGCCGTTGTTGGCCGCGATACAGGGCGTGGCGGAGCGATCTATCAGGTTGACCCGTTCGTCAGTCGTGTTTTCCCCATCTTTGGTGATCGTGTCCTGGTGGATCTACGGGCTGAATCCTTCAACCTCCTGAATCATGCCAACTTTGTTGGATATAGCGGAACTTACGGTAACGGATCGACTCCTCTGGTAGGTTTCGGATTGCCGCTTCAAGGCGTGACCAATCAGCTGCCTGCGCGATCGTTCCAATTCTCCGGCAAGGTATCGTTCTAAATGTCCTTCGTGCAATTTGAACAACATCGATGCATACGAATCAGGGCGATCATTTCTCTAGCCGCTGCGGTTTTTCTTGCGATGACGCCGTATGCCTATTCTCAGGCGAACACCGCGTCCGTCAGCGGCAATGTGGTCGATCCGCAAGGCCGGCCGGTGATTGGGGCGACCGTTGTTGTCAGCAACACGGATCTCTCTTCGAAGCGGATCGTTGTCACGGATGCGAGTGGCGGGTTCCGGGTGTCCAATCTTGTTCCCGGCGCTTTCACCGTTGAAGCTTCTGCTAAGAGCCTGTCTTCGAGGCGACCGGTGCGGCTGACTCTCGGCCTCGGAAGTACGGTGCAGGTTATCGTCAAGTTGAGCCTTGCGACGGTTTCGCAGAGGGCGACCGTCACGGGAAGAAACCCGACGTCCGAGGGGAACACGACTGCTCCTCCGGTGAATACGGACGATGCGGCGGCGAAGACATTTTTCCCCGGTATGGAGGTGACTTACCTTCCGAACCGGGATCGTGATTTCGGCCAGTTTGGGCAACTGGCGGCGGGGGTGAAGGAAGATGCCGATGCGGGGGGCGTGATCGTCGCGGGTCAACGCTCTTCCGCTCTTATCACGCAGGTGGATGGTGCTAGCTTCAACGATCCGTTGTTGGGTGGGCGCAGGGGAGCCAGCGATGGAGCGTTCTTTCTGCCGCAGACGGTCGTTCGCGAGTTTCAGATCGTTCGTTCCGGCGTAAGCGCCGAGACGGGAGGAACGAACGCCGGTTTCATCAACGTGGTGACGAAGGAAGGCTCGAACAAATATCACGGCGAGGCCTTCTACACAGGACGTCCTTCGGCATTCACTTCAGCGGATGCTTTTGGCAATTCGCTCGACAATCTGCAGAATACTTTTGGTGGATCGGTCGGCGGGCCTATTCGGCGCGATCACTCGTTCTTCTACACGGGCATCGAGCAGGACTTTCTGCATGCACCGTACTGGTCTCAGTTCCAGACTCAGGCGGCGAGTGTTACAGTTCCCGGCGATCTCTCTGGATTGCAGGGAGAGATTGTTCAGCGGAGCACGCCAACCGCCTTCTTCGCGCGTGTTGATCAGGTGCTGAACCCGCAGAATACGCTGAACCTGCAACTTGGTCTGAATCGCATTCGCGCCAGTGACGTTGGCGATGGCTCGACGCGCAGCATTGCCACGGGCGATCATGCCGACTCGCTCAGTGGGCAGAGCGTGTGGGGCAAGACCGAATGGACGAGCGTGTTGAACGAGCGCAGCGTGAACGAACTGCTGGTCTCGTGGGCTGGTGACCATCGCAATCTGTCGCCGAATTCGTTTGCTCCTGAGGTGAACATCAACGGCTTCGGCACTCTTGGCGGCGACAGCCTGGGACAGCATCTCTATACCTCGGACCAACTGCAGTTGAGCGATAGCGTTTCGATCAGCCGGGGAAGAACGCTGCTGAGCGTCGGTGGCAACTTCGCCTACGACCCGGCGCATGAGCGGCGAGAGGCCAATGTCAACGGCCGCTTCGACTTCAACTCGCTTGCCGACTATCTGAATGTTCGTCCGCGGCGCTACCAACAGACCTTCGTGA
>JBDTEQ010000190.1:0-3483 GCA_039922475.1 Edaphobacter sp. | reverse complement strand
GCTGATGTAGATCTACTCCAATGTGGGTCTGCATGGCGTATCTTCCTCCGGTTGGAATATCTGTGCTTCGAGCACGTACCAGGAAGGTACGCCACCCGCAGCCCTTCATCCCATCTGAGCGCAGTCTGAGCGCAGTCTCTCGCAGCTTTATCGCGAGAGACGGAGTCGAAGGACCTGCGGTTTGCTCGTGGCGCCACTCTCGTCTTGCCCCATTTGCGGCAACAACCAGTCCTCTATATGTCGATACTACCTAAAAGATATTCCAAAGCAACTGGTTATAAACATCGTGGTGGAACTGCACCTCAGGCGCCTTCACAATCGTGCCCAGCAGCCGCGCACACCGGTCCGCCGAAGCCTGTTTCAGATCCGCATACCGAGCCTTCACATCCGCACCCAGCAGCGTAGTCGTCCACTCCGACCCGCGGAAGTTCTCCATCGCCGTGTAGACGTTGTCCGGCAGATACCGTTCCGCCTGCCTTAGGTTCTTGATCCGCGAAGTCTCTCCTTGCAGTCCGCTCCTGAAGATCGAGTACAGCGCCATATAAGGATTCGCATCCGGGCCAACTGAACGCACCTCAACCCGCGCCGACTTCTCATTCCCAATCGGAATCCGCACCATCGACCCGCGATCCGTAGCCGATGCCTTGATCTGGTTCGGAGCCTCAAAGTGAGGATCGAGCCGCCGATACGCATTCACGCTCGCATTCAACATCAGGCAAAGATCGTTGCCATGCGTCAGAATGCGATCCGTAAACTGCCACGCCATCTTCGAGATCTTCTCCTCGCCCTTCGGGTCCCAGAACAGGTTCTTCCCGCCCTTGGTAATCGACACGTTCGTGTGCATGCCGCTGCCGTTCACGCCCACCACAGGTTTCGGCAGAAAGCTCGCCGTCATCCCCATCTGCGTAGCGACCTGACGGCAGATCAGCTTGTACAACTGGATCTGGTCCGCCGCCGTCACCACCTCGCCATAGCTGTAGTTGATCTCAAACTGGCTCGGCGCAACCTCCGGGTGGTCCTTCTCATTCTCGAACCCCATCGCCCGCTGAACCTCGGCTGAGCTGTCGATAAACTCACGCAGCGGATCTCCGGGCAGCGAGTGATAGTACCCGCCCTTGTTCACATACTCGAACCGGCCCGTCTCATGGTAGTTCCGCTCCGAGTCGATGCCCTCGAACAGAAACCCTTCAATCTCGTTCGCCGCATTCAGCGTGTAGCCCTGCTTATCGAACTGCTCCTTCGAGAACTGCTTCAGCACGCCGCGAATATCCGCGCTATACGTCTCGCCGTTCTTGTCGATCACTTCGCCAAAGACCATCACCTTGCCCGGCCCGAACACATCCGCCGGCGCCCAGTAAAACGCGCTCCAGTCGATCCCCAGCCGCAGATCGCTCTCCCGCTGCGCCGTAAATCCGCGAATCGACGAGCCATCGAACGTCAGGTTGTCATAGCTCTTGATCAGAAACTTCTTGTCGTAGTCCAGCATATGCAGCCGGCCTTCGAGGTCGCTGAACAGCACGGTCACAGCCTTGATCCGCCGCTCATCCGTCAAATACTTCAGCCGCTCTTCCTGAACCACATCGGCGGCAACGCGCTTCTTGCGCTGCTCCTTCGCCTGCAGGTTCAGGTCCTCGAGTTCACCATACGAAAGTTCCAGAAATTCACGAAGCTCGCTCAAAATTGCACTCCTTCTGAGATGAAATACACGTCGTCCGCACGTCACGGCAACCGAAAGCACTACTGTAAGGATGGATGAGCCGCGGAAGCGTCGTGGGTTCCCCGGTACCTTCAACGGTATCAGATATTGCAATCGGAAAAAAGCGCCCTCTGCGGAAAATCGGTGCATCGCCCCTGGGCACCGCTCACGCGCTCGTCGCACGAAAAGAAACGTCCTGCAAAACGCTGGCAACATCATCTATAAACTGAATGAGACGATCATGACGACAAACAATCTCTCCACCACCAGACGCGTCGCCCTCATCCAGATGTCCTGCGAGCCGGACACCAGGCTCAATCTCGACAAAGCCGCCGAGCGCGTCTACGAAGCCTCCCGCCTCGGCGCGCACATCGTCTGCCTCCCCGAGCTCTTCCGCGCCCAATACTTCTGCCAGCGCGAAGACCACGCCCTCTTCGGCCTCGCCGAGCCCATCCCCGGCCCCTCCACCGACACCCTCACCCGCGTCTGCCGCGAAACCGGAGTAGTTCTCGTAGCCAGCATCTTCGAGCGCCGCGCCCCCGGCCTCTACCACAACACCGCCGTCACCATCGAGAAAGACGGCAGCATCGCCGACACCTACCGCAAGATGCACATCCCCGACGACCCGCTCTATTACGAGAAGTTCTACTTCACCCCCGGCGACCTCGGCTTCAAATCCACGCAGACGACGCAAGGCCCCATCGGCACTCTCATCTGCTGGGACCAGTGGTACCCCGAAGGCGCCCGCCTCACCTCGCTCAAAGGAGCCGAGATCCTCTTCTTCCCCACCGCCATCGGCTGGCACCCCTCCGAGAAAGATGAGTTCGGCACCGCCCAGTACGAAGCCTGGCAGATCGCCCAGCGCGCCCACGCCATCGCCAACGGAGTCTTCGTCTGCGCCGTCAACCGCGTAGGCCACGAGCACGGCGACCTGAAATTCAAAGTCACCGCCGCCGACGGCAACCCCGCCACGGTCGAACTCCACGGCCCCGACGACCACACTTCAGCATCCGGCATCGAGTTCTGGGGAGGCAGCTTCATAGCCGACCCCTTCGGCCGCATCCTCGCCAAAGCCAGCCACAACAAAGAAGAAATCCTAATCGCCGACCTAGACCCCAACCTAATCGAAGTAACCCGCCAACACTGGCCCTTCCTACGCGACCGCCGCATCGACGCCTACGAAGGCATAGCCAAACGCTTCCTGGACTAAGCATGACCTCGCTATTCACTGTGATATTGGAATTCGGCGGTGGTACCTACATTTCGCAGGTAAAGGCGCAAGGACCGTCCGAAGCTTTGACAGAATGGATTACAACCCAATCCGATGCAGATCTTTCTTCTTGGAAGTTAGATCGAACTAAGATGGCAAAGCTCTTTGCTGAGGAATCACCACATCTTTTAGATGGATTGCAGAATGCTTGGTGCATGTCAGCTTCACTTGCCAACGGATTTGCACTAGCAAATATTATTAAGACGGTTCCGGCGAATTAGGTGCGGCGAATCAGGTGCGCCGCCTTTGCTTCTAGGTAAGCCAAGCCTTCAGGCTTGGCCCTCTCCCGCAGCCTAAGAAGAAAAGGGGCTTTAGCCCCTGGGGTATGCTCTCTTCAGAATGCCCACAATCCGTCAAAAGCAGAGCACCTACGCCATCACCATCCTGACCTTCCAGCGACATCGCCACTTCCAGCGCACAGCCAACGCCGAACTCTTCATCCAAACCCTCTTCCAGCATCAAGCCAAAAGCCGCTTCCAACTCCACGGCTTCGTAGTCATGCCCGACCACACCCACA
>JBDTEQ010000189.1:0-4174 GCA_039922475.1 Edaphobacter sp. | reverse complement strand
CAGTAACTACTTTGTTTTTTTACTCAACCGCCCTTCTGCTCCTAGTCTGGAAACTATGATGCTAATCCTAGCCTCAGCTTCGCCTCGGCGTCATGAACTTCTGTTGCAGGCTGGGCTGAAGTTTACGATTCTCGCCGCCAATATTAATGAAGATCGACTGCCGAACGAAGCGGCTGCTGCCTATGTGCAGCGGCTTGCGGAGGAGAAGGCCCAGGCGGCCTGGACCCTGAACAAATCCCTGGATGCAGAGGAGGATCCGCTTGTCGTGCTTGGGGCCGATACCTGCGTGGTCTGCGATGGAAATATTCTGGGCAAGCCCGCCGATAGTGCCGACGCACGACGCATGCTGGAGCTACTGAGCGGGCGGACACATGCCGTGATGACCGGTCTTGCCGCCGTGACAGGACAGAAGATTGTTCGCGATGTCGAGATTACGCAGGTGACATTCAATCAACTCAACGACCGGGAGATTACACAGTACATCGTCAGCGGCGAGCCGATGGATAAGGCGGGAGCCTATGCGATTCAAGGCTATGCGGCACGGTGGATTCCTCGGATCGAGGGTTGCTACTTCAACGTGGTGGGTCTTCCGATTGCTCGAACCATTGCTTTGCTGGCGCAGGCTGGGTTTGCTGACAATTAGTTGCCAGCTTGCTCCGACGATTTATTGCTGCTTCGTTACTCCACGTTGGCAATCATGGTTGCGAGCAGAGCAGTGCGCGGAATGAGATGCTCGATGACGACCGATTCGTGCGCTGCGTGGGCCCCTTCGCCGACTGCGCCCATGCCGTCGAGGGTGGGTACTCCGAGGGCCGCGGTGAAGTTGCCGTCCGAACCGCCCCCGGTTGCTGCTTCGTCGAGCACGAAGCCAAGTTCGGCTGCGAGTGAACGCGCTTTTTTGAAGAGTGCGATGGTGCCAGACTTGCGCTCCATCGGAGGGCGGTTGATGCCTCCAGTGATGGTGAGCTTGCAGCGTGGATCTGAGACCTTAAGGCGCCGAAATAATTTTTCTACATACGCTGCATCATGTGCCTTCGCGATGCGGACGTCGACCTCGGCGTGAGCGCTCGCAGCGACGACATTCGACCGCGTTCCACCAGCGATGACACCACAATTTACCGTCAGTTTGCGCGCTAAATCGGTGAAGCCGGAGATGGTCTGGATCAGTTTTGCGAGTTCGAGAACGGCGGAGTGGCCACGCTCGAAGTCGACTCCGCTATGCGCTCCAACGCCAACAACCTGAACGTGATAATGGCCTACACCTTTGCGAGCGGTTTTGTAAGCGAGGCCTTGCGCCGGTTCGAGGACAAATACGGCGGCCGACTCGAGGGCAAGTCGCTCGGTGATGGGGCGAGAGATCGGGCTGCCTACTTCTTCTTCGCTGTTTAGCAGGAGCGTTACGGGCCGCGTGGATTTCAGTTCGCGAAGAGTGCTAAGCGCGGTGAGAGCCATGACGACGCCGGCTTTCATGTCGAGTACGCCTGGACCACAGTAACGGCCATCGGCTTCGCGCCAAGGCATTTTGGCTAAGGTGCCGATGGGCCATACAGTGTCGAGATGGCCAAGCAGGAGGATGGGTTTTTGTTTTGAGCGTGGAGGGCCGAAGCGGAGTTCGAGCACATTTCCGAATTTGGATTGCTTGTGATATTTGGGAAGCGCTCCGAGTTCGCGCGCTCGTCGGTCGACTAACGACATGGCGGCGTTAACTGCTTGCCGGTCCTCACTTGGGGATTCCTGCTGAACTAGCTCGCGGAGGGCAGTGCGAATCCAGACTGCTTTCTTTTCGACCTGACGCGAGATCACTTTTGGGTCCATGCACGGATGTTATAGGAGCCTAATGAATTAGTTCCAGTCCGTAACGAAGTAAAAAGTGGTTAGTCTAACATGGAATTGTTGCATATTTACCACACTTCTGGTTCGTTGATCGGCTGTAGCCTTGTCGATGGTTTCGCGGGAGGGCTTGGTTTCGTGGCCTTGGAAGCTCATTTTGAGCGGACAATTCGATCGGAGATGGAGTTCAGTGGGATCGGCTTGCATAGCGGTGCTCCTGTCTCGATGCGATTGATTCCGGCACCGGCTGGTTCGGGGATTGTCTTTCGACGGACGGATTTAGATAATTTTGAGATTGCTGCGGTGGGGCGGAATGTTGCTAAGGTGAGTTATGCGACGAGCCTAATGCGGCAAAGTGTTTTGATTTCAACGACTGAGCACCTTTTATCCGCTTTAATTGGGTATGGCGTGGATAACGTGATTGTTGAGGTGGACAATCTGGAGGTGCCGATTCTGGATGGGAGTGCTTTGCCGTATGTGCAAGCATTTGAACGGGTTGGGTTGAAGCAGCAGAGGCGGAAACGGGAGTATTTGAAGATATTAAAAGAGGTGGAGGTTCGGGAGGGGTCGAAGTTTATTGGGGTTTATCCGGGGTCTGGGTATCGGATCCAATATACGATCGACTTCCCTCAACCTATTGGTGTGGAAAGGTTTACTGGTAATCTGGCGACGGGAGATTATGTGAATTTGATCGCTCCGGCGCGGACTTTTGGGTTTAAGGAAGATGAGAGGATGTTGCGGGATATGGGGTTGATCCGGGGGGCTTCGCCGGATTGTGCGATTATTTTATCGCGGCAACGTGTTGAAAATGGGCCACTTCGGTTTGAGGATGAGTTTGTGCGGCATAAGGTTCTGGACCTGATTGGGGACCTGGCGCTGGCGGGGCGGCGGATTCAGGGTCGGGTGGTTGCCGAGAGAGCGGGTCATGCGATGCATACTGCTCTTGTGCAACGGCTTATGAGGGATCGGTCGGCGTGGGAGCTGGCTCATGGGTATGATGAAGTGAGCGAGAGTTCACCGGTTCGGGGTCGTTTGCAGCCTGTAACTGTGGTGTAATTTGTGGTGAAAATCGTGGTGGTTAGTGCAAAATCGTGGTTCTTACGTGGTGAGATGTGTGGTGTTTGCCTGGGTCGGGGGTGCGGGTGAGCGGGCTGGCGGCGGTGGCTCTGGGGTCGAATCTCAAGTCAAGTTTTGGGGACAAGTCTTGTTTTGAGGACAGGGAGGCGAACCTGCGGGAGGCGGTGCGGCGGATCGGGGAGTGGGGTGAGGTGCGGGCGGTCTCGTCGTTTTATGACACGGAGCCGGTGGGGTTCGTGGAGCAGCCGAGGTTTTTGAATGGGGCGCTGCTGCTCGATACGGAGCTGGAGCCGGTGGCGTTGATGCGGGCGCTGCTCGGAGTCGAGCGGGCGATGGGGCGGGAGCGTGAGGGGGCGGTGGCTAAGGGGCCGCGGGTGATCGATCTCGATCTGTTGTTGTTTGGGGATGCAGTGATGGAGGCGGAGGAGTTGACGCTGCCGCATCCGGAGATGCAGGTGCGGCGGTTTGTACTTGAGCCGCTGGCGGAGATTGCGCCGGAGTGGGTGCATCCGGTGTTGGGGGTGATGGTCGCTGAGTTGCTTGAGCGGTTGGGGTAGGTGATTGGCGAGAGAAGTGGCCGGATCGAAGAATGCAATTCAGTCGTTGCGGCTGCGCCTTCACTCCGGCCTTCGGCAGAGTGGGACACCCGATAACTATCAGGAACGTGCCCAGTTGCGTTTGCGGATTTGGTCTTTTTGAGTGCTGGTCGTAATCCGGAGTTCACGGACTTCACGTTCAAGATATTCGATGTGAAGGCGAGCGCGAAGCGGAAGTGCCTGCAGTTCGGTTTTGCTGAGAGCGAAGGCATCCTGAGGCGGCTGGTAACGCTTGATGATCTCCTCGCCTAGACCCTGCTGGAGGAGAAGAAGAATCAGAGTCTCGACTTCCTTGTTTACCGTGTCAGGTGGAACTTCGAGAGAGCGGTCATCGTTATAGGTGAGAATGTGGCCGATATGAAAATCCTGGAGCGAGACAGCAAATGTTTCTGCCCATCGTTGCAGGAGCGTCTGTTGATCCTGCTCAACGAAGGCGGAGGCTTCTGCAATGGTCATCGTGTCGAGGATGCGCGGGTCTTTCATGGCGTTAGTTTGGCACGAGAAGTGGTGGCAATCTTTGTTTTTTTAGGTTTTGATGGCTTAGTAATGGCCGGAGCTTCTGCGGCGGCTCGCTCATGGTTCAGGAGAAGGTTGTGACGCTGGTTGGAAAGAGGACGTGGGGTGGCCTTGTTGGCATTGGTGCGATACCTGTGTTGATGGACGGGGGCACC
>JBDTEQ010000188.1:0-4651 GCA_039922475.1 Edaphobacter sp. | reverse complement strand
AGCTTGCCTTTTGAGCAACAGGGTTTCTATAATCCGCATCATCATCCTGAGATGCCACGAAAACTTCCATCGTTCGGTCGAAGGGCCGGGTACGGCGAGGACTTCAGCCGGATGCACTATGATCAGGCAGTGCTTCGTCTGCAGGTACAAGCGACCCCTGGAAGCATCGTCGCGACATTTTAAGAAGAAGATTTATTGAGGAGTGTGGAATGAAGAAGGTAGTCGTTGCGTCTCTCCTGGCCGTTGCCGGCATGGTGTGTGTTGCGGGATCTGCGGTGGCACAAACTCAGGTCAATCTTGGCTCCAACCAGCAGTCTTCCAACGCCGGCGTGCAGATGTCTGCGGCGGAATATAACGCGTATAACAGCGCCATTAGTCAGGCGACACCGCAGACCAAGGCACCGGCTCTTGAGGCGTATCTGACGGCTTACCCCCAGTCTGCGGTGAAGGGGAGCGTGCTGGAGCAGTTGATGGGTGCTTACAGTGCGTTCGATCCTGCGAAGAGCCTGGATGCAGCGGATAGGCTATTACAGGTTGATCCGAACAATGTACGAGCGCTGGCCCTGGAGACATATTTCCGTCTGACGGGCGCGGACTCAATCACCGATCCCGCGGCGAAGCAGGCTGCGCTGGACAAGGCTGCCGGCTATGCTGAGAAGGGTCTGGCCGCTCCCAAGCCGAAGGACATGAGCGACGCTGACTTCACGAAGCTTCAGGAACAACTTAAGCCTGGCTTCTACAGGGCGATTGCAACTGCAGCGCTGGGCAGGAAAGATGCTGCGACGGCGGTGACCAACTTCAAGCTGGCGATTGCGAGTGTGCCGGTGGCTGACACTTCGAAGCCGGGACTGACATTGCAGGATACCTACGAACTGGGGCACGCGTACTACCAGATGACTCCTCCGGACTACGTGAACTGCACCTGGTACGCATCGCGAGCAGCAAACTTTGCGCCTGAGCCTTACAAGAGCCAGATGCTTCCTTTGGCTAAGTTTTGCTACAAGAAGTACCACGGCGGTGACGATGGATACGATGCGGTGACGGCGGCCGTGCAGGCGAACCTGAATCCTCCGACCGGCTTTACGATCAAGCCGGCACCGTCTCCAGCGGACATTGTGGCGAACGTGATTGCTACGACGCCGGATCTGTCGACGCTGGCGGTCAGCGATAAGGAGTTCATCCTGACCAATGGCAAGCCAGACGATGCCGCAAAGGTTTGGGACACGATCAAAGGCAAGTCGGTTCAGTTGCCGGATGTGCTTGTGATCTCCTCTACCCCTACAACCTTGACGGTCGCTGTATCGGATGATGCAGTGCAGTCGAAGACGGCTGACTTCACATTCAACATGAAGGCGCCGGACACCCCCGCGGAACCATCCGCCAGGGCGACACCGGCTCAAAAGGCTGCTTACAGGAAAGCCGTGGCGGAAGCTGAGAAGAATGCTGCAGACATCGCGGCTGCTACCACTGCTGGTTCCAAGGTGACACTGACTGGTACGTATGCTTCGTACACCACCAAGCCGATCATGATCATGATGAGCGATGGTGCGGTCGTGTTGCCGAAGAAGACGCCGACTAAGCCGACGCCTGCGCATCATCCGGCCCGTCGCCCAGGGCGGTAGTTCTATGGCGTGAGCCAGGAGGCAGCCTTCATGGCTGCCTCTTTCCATTTGTACCTCCCGCTGGATAGCGACTGGCTACGAACCAGTAGGTCGGAGGGTCGACTCCTTCTGGGCGCGCACAGTTGATCTTCTTCTTCTAACAACCATCGAACCACCACGTTTTTGCACTTAACCACCACGTTTTGACCACGATTTTGCGCTCAAAACGGCCTCGTTTTCTCTCAGAAAACCCAAGGATCTCAGGCTGAAAACCCCCCGGAAGCCGAAGAAAAAACCAAAACTCACCACAACCCACCACAAAACCCGAGGTTCAATTTTTCCCACAGGTGATTGGTCCCACCACCGCTATTGACTTAGCTGCTCTCAGGAAAGCGAAGGTGACGCCAGACCAGGTGGTAAGCCGCACGAGGGCGTTGGCGAATGTCTGTTCTCCGGTTGTTATGCAAGGACTTATACCCCGTTCGGGGGAGTGCATGTGGTGTTGCGGGAGTCGCATGATCCTGGGTATGGAAGAGACGCGGACTACGGACAAGACACGGGAGTTCTGGCTTCGGCTGGCAGTGATCGGTGGGGCGCTGATCCTGATGAGCTCGGCGTTGTCGGCGTTCTTTGGGTAGCGCTGACCGAGGGTCAAAGTTGGAGAAGCAGGTTTCTCCGCCGCGCTGCTCACGATGAGACTGTGAGCGCTTCGCTCGAAATGACAAACAGGCAACAGCAGATCCTCTTCGGGGATGACAACCAGAACAGCAATGGCAATGGATTATTCGCCTAGCATGATGCGCTGGATGCGGTGGGCGCGTCCGGTGGCTCCGTCGCAGGAGATGAGGGCGGCGCACATCTTTGGGTTTCCTTTTGCGGGTTCGAACTTGCCGGGCATTCCGGTGAGGAAGCGGGCGAGAACTAACTCTTTTTCTACGCCAATGACGGAGTCGTAAGGGCCGGACATGCCTACGTCGGTCTGGTAGGCGGTGCCGTTGGGGAGGATGCGCTCATCGGCGGTGGGGATGTGGGTGTGGGTGCCGAGGAGAGCGGTGACGCGACCGTCGAGATACCAGCCGAGAGCGACTTTCTCGCTGGTGGCCTCGCCATGGAAGTCGAGGAGGATGACTTTGGCTTTGGACTCGCGTTCGATCTGGGCGAGGAGGTCGTCAGCTTTGCGGAAGGGGTCGTCGCAGGAGGACATGAAGACGCGGCCCTGAAGATTCATGACGGCGTAGGGCTGACCGGTGGGGAGCTCTCCTTGATAGAGGCCGAAGCCAGGTGTGCCGACGGCGTAGTTTGCAGGGCGGATGACGCGGCGGCCGCGGATGTGGGAGCTGGCGGGGACGGTCATGTACTCAAAGATCTCGCGCTTGTCCCAGATGTGGTTGCCGGTGGTGATGACGTGAGCGCCGAAGTCGAAGAGCTCGTCGGCGATGGAGGGGGTGATGCCGAAGCCGCCAGCAGCGTTTTCGCCGTTGATGACGAGGAGGTCCACGGCGTTGGTTTCAAGGACGTGGGGGAGATGTTCGCGGACGATATGGCGGCCGGCGGAGCCAAAGACATCGCCGACGAAGAGGATATTCACTTGAAAAGTTTACATGGTGTGCAGGCGACTGCAGATTGGCGCGGAAAATCACGAATAAAAACAGGCTACGACGATGGGGTGGGTGTGGTAGCTTTTTTAGCATGGCACAGAGTGGGCGGTTTCAACTGAGCGTGCGGGTGTTGGCGGTGCTGGCGAGCGAGCCGGACACGATGCATACATCGACGGCGATTGCTGAGGCGCTGAAAGAGAGCGCGGTGATGGTGCGGAGGACGTTTCTGCTGCTGCATAAGGCTGGACTGATTGTTCAGCGGAAGGGACCGCATGGCGGGGCGAAGCTGAAACTGACGGCGAAACAGATCGGGTTGGGGGATGTGTTTGAGGCGACGGCAGGGGATTGGCTGAGCGTGGACGACAAGGCTGTGAGTGGATGGATGAAGAAGGTTCGGGGAGATGCGGTGGCTGCGATGAATGAACACTCGCTGGCTGGGGTAGTGAAGCGGATGAAGAAGCAGGCTGGTTGAGGATTCTTCGGAGCGGATCTCAGAGGAAAGCAAAACCCTGGCGCAGGCCAGGATTTTTGCTGCGTCTGTTGGTGTCTTTGAAATTTACTTTTGGGAGCGGCGGCGGGCTTTGATGCGGGCGCGTGCCGAGACAAAAAGGGCGCCCGCGGAGCCGACGAGGGCAAGAACAGCGGTCGGGTTTTCGGGGGATTGGGCGCAGCCGGACTGGGCCTGCAACGGAAGCGCGACGGTGCAGAGGAGTGCAATGCCTAAGAACATGAGGGTGAATCTCTTCATCGATCGATCTCCGTTGGGGAAAGGGTAGCGCAAAGGCTGGTTTATCAAGGTAGGAAAATGCTGTTTCGGTTGTACCATCTTGGTGCATTTTCGATGGCTCCGGGCAACAAGACAAGCAAAAGCAAAGACAAAGGCGATATACGGGATTCTGAGCTGCGCCCAGAATGACAACTTTCAACTATGAGTGCGAGCTATGGTTTGGGGCGGAGGTTTTTTAGCAGGGCCACGGCGGTGGGTTCGGTGTTGAGGATGTCGGCGGGAGTGAGCCAGGCGCGGCGGAGCTGGGTGATGCCGTAGCGCATCTGGTCGAGCTCTTCGGTGGCGTGGGCGTCGGTGTCGACGACTATCTTGCAGCCATGTTGTTTGGCGAGACGAAGGTGCAGGTCGTTGAGGTCGGACCGGGCGGGGCTGGCGTTGTGCTCGACGGCTACGCCCAGTTTGGCTGCTTGCTTCAGGATGGCGTCGATGTTGATGGCGTAAGCTTCGCGGCTGAGAACCTTGCGTCCGGTGGGATGGCCGAGGATGCGGACGTATGGGTTTTCGAGGGCGCGTAGGACGCGGGTGGTCATCTCCTCGACGGGCTGGTTGAAGTGAGAGTGGACGCTGGCTACGACGATGTCCATCTGGGCGAGGGTGGAGTCGTCCAGGTCGAGCGAGCCGTCCGCGAGGATGTCGACTTCGATGCCCGGCAGGACGCGGATCTT
>JBDTEQ010000187.1:0-17888 GCA_039922475.1 Edaphobacter sp. | reverse complement strand
CGTCAGGCCGCAGCGCCTCCTGCCGCACCAAAGCCGGCGAAACCGCGTAAGGGATTGGGATCTTGAACAATATCGCAGCAGCATCTGTACTTCGTCGCACCGCTCTCTCCGCGACCCTTCTCCTCCTCACCTCATTCGCAATCTCCCAAACGCCCCAGACACCCCGGACACCCCAGACACCCCAGACACCCCAGACACCCCAGACACCGCCGCAAACTCCAGCCCAAACTCCTCAAACACCCCAGCCAGATCGAACGAACCCAACCACCCCGCACGGCAAGATCCTCTTCAACCGCGATCAGGACAACCCGCAAACCGAAAAAAATCCCGCTGCAAAACCACCCACCCCAACCGAACCAACCGTAACCGACACCGAGCGCGCCTCCCTCACCTTCACCGCCTACGACCTCGATGTCCACCTCATCCCCGCGCAGTCGCACCTTGCCGTCCACGCCCGCTTCTCCGTAAAAAATACTGGCAAAGCTCCGCTCCCCCGCCTCATCTTCCAAATCTCCTCCTCGCTCCACTGGGACACCTTCGCCACCGACACCGCCGGCCACCTCGCCACCGTCCCCTTCACCGTCGAAACCACCAACACCGACGCCGACCACACCGGCAAAGCCACCGAAGCCATCGTCACCCTCCCGCAACCCCTTGAACCCCGCGCAACCTTAGAACTCACCACCCTCTACTCCGGCCAGATCACCCAATCCTCCAACCGCCTCGAACGCATCGGAGCCCCCGCCGAACAGGCAGCACGCGCCGACTGGGACCAGATCACCCCCACCTGGATCGCACTCCGCGGCTACGGCAACGTCCTCTGGTATCCCACCGCCGCCGCCCCGGCCTTTCTCGGCGACGGAGCCAAACTCTTCCAAAGCGTCGGCCAGACCAAACTCCAACAGACCGCCGCAACCATCCACCTCCGCCTCACCATGGAATACGTCGGCGACGCACCCGACGCCGCCTTCTTCTGCGGCCGCCGCGAGCAACTCCAAATCACCAGCGAGAACCAGAACCTTCCCGTAGCCGAATCCCCCGGCATCGCCACCGCCGACTTCGCCTCCCGCACCCTCGGCTTCCGCACCCCCAGCCTCTTCGTCACCGACCACGCCGGCACCCTCACCACCAACAGCCTCATCTCCGCCGTCACCGACCACTACGACGCCCTCCCCAACTACGACGCAGCCTCCGAAAAACTTCGTCCGCTCCTCACCGACTGGCTAGGCCCCGGCCCACTCAGCGTCCTCACCATCCTCGACCACGACGGTCAGCCCTTCGAAGACAACGCGCTCGTAGTCGCTCCCATGCGGGCTGCTGCGCCCGACACCCTCGCTCCATCGCTGGTCCACTCCCTCAGCCACGCCTGGTTCCGCTCCTCGCACATCTGGCTCGACGAGGGCGTCCCGCAGTTCCTCTCTCTCCTCTGGATGGAGCAGACCCAGGGCCGCGAAGTCACCGTCGCCCACCTGCAGGAAGAGGCGAAGGCGCTAGCCCTGGCCGAGCCCGCCGCAGTTCGCGACGCCAACTCCCTCGCAGCCGGACAGAGCCTCATCGCTGCAAGCGACGAGATCTACTACCGCACCAAGGCCGCCGCCGTCCTCGAAATGCTGCGTTCCATCGTCGGCGAAGACGCCCTCAAGCACGCGCTCAAGCTCTACCGCGACGACAAAGACGACGCCGACCCCAAAGAGTTCCAACGCGTCCTCGAGCAGACCTCCCGCCGAGACCTCAACTGGTTCTTCGACGACTGGGTCTACCGCGACCGCGGCCTGCCCGACCTCACCATCGCCAGCATAACCCCGCGCCCTCTCGATCAGATCGGCGACAAAGGCTCCGGCTATCTAGTCTCCATCGAGGTCCGCAACGATGGCGACGCAGCCGCCGAAGTACCCATAACCCTGCGCTCCGGAACCCTCACCGTAACCCAGCGTCTACGCATCGCCGCCCGCTCCAGCGCCTCCACCCGAATCGTCTTCGAAGGCACCCCCACCGAAGTCATCGTCAACGACGGCACCGTCCCCGAGACAGCATCCTCCATCCACACCCGCCAGATCCTCGCCCGCTGATCTCCCTTGCCCTCAACTCTTGCCCTCAACTGCAGGTCTTTATCGTTGCGATCGTCAAGCGATGAGAGACCTGTTTCCGGCAACGATTCAGTGCCGCCATGCGTCCTGGGAGGCGTGACCAACGTACAATAATTGAAATCAAAAAGATTTTCGTGAGGTTACATGATGACGCGAACGTTGCGCGCAGCCTGTTGGGGTTTTGTTCTTTCCGGTGTTCTTGCATCCACCTTGGCTGCGTCAGCGCAATTGAATCCCAACCTTTATGCGGGGCTCAAGTGGCGTAATGTGGGGCCTTTCCACGGCGGCCGCATCTCTTCCGTCACCGGGGTCATCGGCGACTCCGGTACGTTCTATTTCGGCTCCCCCCAGGGCGGCATCTGGAAGACCACCAGTGCCGGCGTGACGTGGTTTCCCATCTCCGATCAGGAGACAAGCGTGGATAGCGTAGGTGCCATTCAGGTCGCCCCCTCCGATCCCAATATCGTTTATGCCGGTGCTGGCGATCCCATCGGGGGCAGCCTCGGCAACGGCATGTGGAAGTCGTCCGATGCCGGCAAGAGCTGGCAGCACATCGGGCTCGAGGACACCGTGAAGATCGACAGTATCCTTGTCGATCCTGCCGATCCCAGCCTGGTGATCGTCTCCGCCCTTGGAGACACCACCCACCACGGCGGAGGAGTCTACCGCTCCACCGATGGTGGCCAAAGCTGGACCAACGTCCTGAAGGCCGCTGATTATGACGGCACGCGCGACCTGGAGTACGCGTTCGACGAGCCGAATGTCATGCTGGCCGCCACGCAAGGCACTGGTGGCGAGCGCGGCGGTGGTGCTGCTGCCGGCCCGCGGCCGAAGACCAAGCCGGCCCAGGTCTTCAAATCTACCGACGAGGGCAAGACCTGGACTCAGATCAAGATTCCTCCCTTTGAAGGCCGCGTTGCGGTGGCGGTCGCCATGCACACCAAGGCCCAGCGCATGTATATCGTTGGCAACAACATCGAACACGGCTCGGGACTTTACCGCTCCGACGACGGCGGTGGCACGTGGCAGCACATGGCGGGAAAAGACACCCGCATCGGCAACGGCCAGGGCGCTTACAGCAGCGGTGTCTTCGTGGATTCGCAGAACCCGGACATCCTCTACACCATGAGCACCGCCATGTACCGTTCCACCGACGGCGGCCTCACCTTCGAGCCCTTCAAGGGAGCACCCGGCGGCGAGGACTACCACAAGCTCTGGATCGATCCGACCAACGGCAAACGCATGCTCGTCGGCTCGGACCAGGGTGCCACCGTCACTCTCGATAACGGCAAGACCTGGAGCCTCTGGTACACCCAGACCATCTCGCAGGTCTACCATGTCGCCACCGACAACCAGTATCCCTACCGGATCATGGCTGCTCAGCAGGACACCGGCGCAGTCATGATCAGCAGCCGCGGCAACTGGGGTCAGGTCAACTTTACCGACTGGAATCCGGTGCCCTCCTCGGAATTCGGCATCATCACCCCCGATCCCAAAAACCCAAACATCATCTACGGTGTCGGCTACGGCCCGGGCGGAGGCGGCAGCGGTCTGATCAAAATCAATATGGCGACAGGACAGTGGCAGAACGTCGCACCGAACTTCGGCGTCGATTCCACCAGGTACAACGCCAACAGGGAATTCCAAAAGAAATTTGACGTCACCTTTGAACCCGGCGCTCTCTACGTCGCCTACCAGTGTCTGCTCGTCACGCGCAACGGAGCCCATTCCTTCACCGCTGCCAGCCCCGATCTGACGATAGCCAAGGGAGCACCACAGATAGCCTGCGGCGCGAAGAAGCCGGAACCCCCGCAACCGAAACAGCCCACGGGCGAAGGTCGGCCTCCAACCCCACCCACCATCAGCGATTTCTCCATCTCCCACGTCAAGCCGGGTGTGATGTGGACCGCGAGCAGCAACGGACAGATCTACAACACGATGGATCATGGCAAGGTTTGGAATAACGTCAGCAACATTGTCGGCGTGCCGCCACACTTCAGCTTCAATACGATTGAGACTGGCCATGACGTCAATACCGCCTATGTCGTCGGCCACATCGCCGCCGAGCGCGGCGCGACTCTTCCCGCCGACGAGGACGGCAACGTGCCGCTCATCTGGCGCACCACCGACGGCGGCAAGACCTGGGTCAGCATCGTCAACGGCCTGCCCAGAGACGAGCGCACCGGAAGCTGGGTCAACAGTCTGCGCGCCGATCCTCAGCAACCCGGCCTGCTCTTCGCCGGTACCGAAACCACCGTCTACACCAGCTTCGACAATGGCGATCACTGGCAGTCGCTGCGCCAGAATCTGCCCAGCACCTCCATCCGCGACCTCGACATCCACACCGATCACCACCAGAATGACCTGGTTATCGGCACCTACGGCCGTGGCTTCTGGGTTCTCGACGACATCGCGCCGCTGCGCCAGATCGCAAGGAACGCCCAGGCCATCAACTCCTCCTCCGCCTATCTCTTCAAACCTGAAGACGCCATCCGCGCTCGTATCAATAGCAACTGGGACCAGCCCTTCTCCATCGAAGTACCCCATGCAATGAACGTGCCCTATGGCGCGCTCGTGGACTACTACCTCAGCAGCCAACCCGACGGACCCATTCAGCTGCAGATCTTCGATGACCACAATAATCTGGTGCGCACCATCTCCAGCACATTGCCGCCACCCATCGAAGACGCGATGTATCCCCACTACTGGCTGGCCACGCCGGAGTCGCGTTCCCTTAGTACGCACGTCGGCCTCAACCGCATCAACTGGAACCTGTACTATGACGACCCACCCGCCCTGCGGCACGACCTGGAAAATCAAATGAACATGACGCCGGGCTCTACCACTCCCGGTCCGCATGGACCGCAGGTGATCCCGGGCGTCTACACGCTGAAGCTGACCGTGGACGGCAAGGTCTACACAAGCACTGTCACCGTCGTCAATGACCCGCGAGTCGGCCAGAGCCCCGAACTGATGACCGCCCTGCGCAGCCAGAACAGGCTCACACTGCTCTCGGTTGAAGGGATGAAACAGAGCTTCGATGGCCATGATGAGGTGAATCTAGTCAGGAACCAGCTTGCAGCCCTGCTGAAGAGCACCCCGCCCGACGATGTTGCCAGGCAGGCGAAGACGCTCGATGCCAGTCTGACGAAGATTGGCGGTGTAGTGCCAACGCCCGGCGGTGATGGCGGCGGGAATCGCCGTCCTCCCGATCCCAAGGCAATGCAATCCTTCGCCGACTTGAACAACTCCTACAACACCATGGTCAGCATGATTCAGGTCGGCCTGGACATGACGCCCACGCCAACCCAGAACGCCACATGGGAAAGCGACTGCGCCAATTACAACCGCACTCTGGCCGCCTGGAACGGGATGCAGCAACAGATCAAAGACTTCAACGCAGTGCTGGTCAAAAATAACTTGCCGGAACTCAAGGTTCCGTCCACCAGATTGACTAACGCGTCATGCAGCCTTAATCCCGAAAAAGGCAGGAAGATGAACAAGTAATCTCCCGTCACTTCTCCCGACTTGGGTCTAAGAACCTGTCGAGGCAGTATCGACATATAGAGCATTTTTCTCTTCAGGGATAGAACGAATTCATTCAAGTCTGGTCTTCAGCTTCTTTGCGCTGAAGGTGCGTCCCATACCAGCCTGGGCCACAGGCCTGGGTTACGGGAGATGAGACACCGAGCGCTGGAAGGCGCGACCTAGAGATGTCCGGTGAAAACATTACACCTGAGAGAAGACTTCTCTACTTATCCCGTTTCTTTTCCGACATCTGCGTCCATTCAAATTTATTTTTTGCGTTTTCAGCCCAGAAATCGCATGTCAAGCCCCAAAACCACTTAAACCATTCAAACAAAAGGGAATAGAGTTGGCGTATTAGTTTGATCCCGCAAGCTATAATGGATATATAGAGATCAGAAAAGCCCCGGCCAACCACCGGGGTTTCACATTTAACCCATAAACCTTTTGTTTGCCCATATTTAGCGATAACCCCTTTGCTTGCCCATATTTAGCAGGAGGCGTGTTCGCTAAGCTGCTGTAACGAATAGCTTTGTGCCCGGACAATGGGGGAGGGGGGAGGGGGGTGCCTCTAAGGAACGAAGCTGGTTACCCGTGTACGGAGATTCCGGAGAAGGTAAGAACAACACGGCCTCGGACAGGAGCCCCAAAGACACTCGCTGGCTGGAAGACGCTGACCAGTAGCTGGTTGACGATCTGATTATCGACCGTCGAATCTTCCGGTCCGGAAACGATGTGGTAGTCATAGACCTGCCCCTGCGCATTGACCATCGCTTCCACCACGATCACCGAGTCGCGATCGCTGACGATGGCGTTCGGATTGACGGTCGAATAGAGATAATGCGGAGCAGTCATGGCGCCCAGGGGCTCGTCGTTTGCCATCACCGGCTCGGGTGCGGCGACCATGCCAAGAAGAAGCCCGATTCCTCCAATGAGGATCACGGCTCCAGCAAACCCTGCCGATACCTGTACCAGCATCGGGCGAACAGCATTGTCCCACTTCAGACTCAGAGTATCGAGCCAACTGGATTGCTTTTTCGCCAGTTCGTGTGAGATGGCGAGACGAAGCTTCAGGCCAAGATCGGCAGGAGCCTTCGCGGGGCCAAGGGCCGAGAGAGACTGCTGCATGGAGCGCAGAGCAGCGAACTCGCTTGCACAGCCGGCGCAGGTCTCCAGGTGCCCCGCAATCTGCTGCATCTGACGTCCGCTGACAGCGCCGTCAAGATAGACGGAGAAAGAGGATTGGATTTTTTCGCAGAGTTGGGGAGTCATTGCGTCACCGTTTCCTTGGATGTCTCTGCATGAGGATACGATGCGGAGTTTGACGAGGGAATAACACCTTCGGTACTGAGCAGCGTGCGCAGCGCCGAGCGGCCCCGCGTAAGTCTGGACTTCACGGTGCCCAGGTTCACATTCAGGATCTCGGCGATCTCTTCATACGCGAAGCCTTCAATCTCGCGCAGGATGACGACGGTGCGGAAGACCTCCGGTAGTTCGCTCAGAGCGGCTTCGACACGCTCGCGAACTTCAGCCTGAGCAGCCTGGTCGAAAGGTGAGTCGGCATGGTCCGCCAGAGTGGCACTCAGGCACAGACCGCCGCTTTCGTCGTCGGAGTCGGACTCGTACGGCGAATCGATGGTGATCTCCTGTTTTTTGTGGCGCGACCACCAGCGTCTCTGGTTCGAAGACTCGCGGAGCGCGATCCGATAGAGCCACGTGCGCAGACTCGCTTCGCCATGAAAGCCGCCAATGCTGCGAAAGACCTTGATGAAGACTTCCTGGGTAATATCAGCCGCGTCGGTCGGGTCATTCAGACTGCGTGCAATCAGCGAGTAGAGCGGCTGATGGTACTGCGCAATGAGAAGAGCAAACGCCTGCTCGGAACCGGCTTTGAGCTCGGCCACAAGGGCTGCGTCTTCGGTGCTGATGCCTATCGCGCTGGCTAGATTGCCCACTATAGTTCCCGCCTGCATATCGGGTGCCCTCTAGGGTACGACTTTGATGAAACAACTTGCAACCGAGCCCACAGGCTCAAGAAACGAGACGAAAACTGCGCCGGCGCCGACCGAGTGCTCGCTCACTCTACTGTAGTTAGACACCGGGGGATACCCGATAAGTTCCCGCCTACGTTGACGAAAGCGCAACACTCCTCCAGAATAGAAAGAGTCCTTCCTGAGAGTGGGCCTGTGGCGCAGCTGGGAGCGCGCTTCCATGGCATGGAAGAGGTCATCGGTTCGATCCCGATCAGGTCCACCAAACAACCCCTTACAAATGAATAGGTTAGCGACATGACGCTCCAGCCTCCTCAGAGCGTTTGGTAGCATTTGGTAGCAAATTACAAAAACCTGTTTTAAACGCGGCTTCAGAAACGTGTCCGCTTTCCTCTCTCTTCCGCCCTACGGCGGAAGTTTTCTTTGCAGCAATTCTTTCTTTCGACCTCACTGACGCCTCTGCTCTCCGCGCCGCCGTCCATGCCTGCGCTCCCCGAGATGCTGACTTCGACCTCAGTTCGCTATGGATGGAGTTGACCGTTGCCTGCACGCTTTCAGGTATCTCCTGCATATAGACATCGGTTGTCCGTTCTGTTTCGTGATCTCTCGTTCCAGCGATTCGCGTGCCTCAAACTTTGTGAGCTGCGACTTGAGGCCGAGAACAACCGGGACGATAGTGCCAGAATTGTTTTGAATGTGGGAGGCTCACGGAAAAACATAACTAATGCGGCCAAGAAGAGCAAGACGCAATGTAATTTGGCCAGCGTTCAATTGGCTATGCGTCTTGGCTACCTTAACCCGGTTTTCCGTTCCACCGCACCTCAGACCCCAAGATGGAAGCCGATCTGGCGGCTCTGTCCGACATGGTGGTCATCATCGTGAGGGCTGCCAATTATACTGAATCGACGCTCGCTTCAAAATCTCACTCAGAGCAAAGAGAAAGCCTAAGACAATGGGTGAACACAGACGAAATCTTTGTACTTGCGGAAGTGGTAAGCATCGCAATGCTTGCTGCAACCGCCTTTCTCCTGCGACATCGGCTGGTAGAAAGCAGTGGCACTTTGAGGTGACTTCAGAAGAAGAGGAACTGCGAGCGAAGTCCTTGGCTTTTCGGTCAACAGGAAGTCATGAAGACGCTTGCAGTGGCTTTGAAGAGTTGGTGGCAATGAGTCCAACCAATGCCGTCTATTGGACTGATCTCGGTCTTTCGTACCTCGATCTCTCAAGAACACAGGACGCCTCTGAAGCTTTCAAGCGCGGCATTCAGGTCGCTCCTGGTTATCCATCCGCGTTCTATAACTTAGGGAACATTTCGCTTGATGAGTCGGTGCGACTTCACAATTCAGGAATCGCAAGCCGGGCAGATGTAGCGCAAGAAGCTGATAGGGCCATAGCGTACTTCCGAGAATGTCTCGATAGCGATGCAAAGTATGCAGCCTGCCACTACAATCTCGCTCTTGCATACAGGATGGCTTCCCGCCCAAAAGAAGCTGGCCACCACATGACTATCGCGCTGAGGCTTGATCCTAGTTTCACTCTGCCAGATGGATTCAGGATGCAAAGGGATCAATTCTGACGTATGGCAGATCAACGATACTCATCGAACAATAGCGAATTTTTTCTCGATCTACACGGTACGACTCGCGCTGAGGCCAAGCGCACCGTCAGAGTTCGAATAGCAGAGTGCTTCAAATACGGCATCGAATGCTTGAAAGTCGTATATGGAAGCCCAGATGAGTTCCAAGGAAGCATTGCAGAGGCCATCTTTCAACTAATCAAAGAGACGGCTGAAACCTCTTACCTGGCCCTCGAAATGCTGCCATCGTATGTTTTCATGCCTAACCCGCGGCCGGAATTCATCTCGACATACGTTAGATTGTACCTATCAAGAAATGACCGATCACTGCTGCTCGATTCGGATACAGTATTCTCGCCATTCACCCCAAAATACGAACGCGATCTTGCACGCAGACTGCGGTGCAAGACGCCATATTTTCCACTCCGCACGGAATACACATTGCAATGGGCGTCTCGTGCAATCGGCCACGGATGCACTCCAGAGATTCTGACATCTCTGTTAAAACGTCCCTCTCAGAAAAGTGGCAACCAGAGGGATCACGTCACCTGGTCTGAACTCTGCGAACTTGCAGTCAAATACAAAACGCGGCCTGCGGCGACGTTTACAGAAGTTCAAAACATATTTGATTCTCAGACCAATCACGAGATCGACCGCCCCTCGGTATCTGATGACATGACGGATGCGGCTCCCAACACAGAGACCTATAACGAGATTGTGGCTCGCGCCTTGCACTTGGAAGAGCAAAGCCACTACTCAGAAGCAGAGCTACTGCTTACGGAGTTGCTGACCGCTACACCTCTTAGTTCGGAACTGGAAGACGAAGCGTTCTTGAGTCTGGGGAGAGTCAAGGTTGCGATGAAGCAACGTGACGGAGAGACGACGCTTCTTCAAGCTCTCGAACTCCGGAAGACGCGAGGCCCACGCGGTACGGATTTGTTGCCAAACCTCGAAGCTTTAGCCATGTACTATCGCCAATCCGGGGAGTACGAAAGAGCAAGTGCAATGCTCGCCGAAGCGAGCGAGATAGCCGAAGCAGGACACCGGATCGCGAATGCGTCGGAGGTTATTGCGGGGTATTTGCAGAGCGCTGAACTTGCCCATTTTGCGGGAAGACATAAGGATTCGCTAGACACCCTGAAAGAGCTTTCAGGGTTCTTGCCTCGACAACTGACGGACTTCGAGAATGCAATTCGTTTTGATCTTTTGGGCCTCAATCACTTAAGCGTCGACTCTTTGCTGGAGGCGGAGTTGGCGTTTCAAAGTTCGGTTCGCTATGCCAACAAGTCTGAGATGTCCTCTGAGGGCAAGGCGTGCATCCTAATGCACCGGGGTCGTCTGAAGAGGAAAAGAGAGCAATTCGCAGAAGCGATTCATCTCTACGAGGAAGCCGCGGACATTCTCAGACAGTCGCCAGAGCTATCAGACGGCTTTTTGGAAGCGCAACTTTTGTCCAGTCGTGCGGTTGCACTGAAGTGTTCAGGACAAGAAGCCGAGGCGAAGCTCAGTTATAACAGAGCCATAGAACTCTTTCAGATGTGCGGGGCGACAGAGCATCCGGAATATGCTAAGTCGCTGCAAAGTCGCGCTGTGCTTCTACTTTCTTGCGGGGACGTGAAACAAGCCGAGCAGGATGCCCAATTAGCTCTTGAAATTGCTGAACTCAAGGTCTCATCCGACAGTACGTTTCGCTTGCTGTGCTCAACAATTTTGGAAGAGATTGCAGAGAAAATATAAGCCCTCGGTCGATAGTGCAACTCTAACGCTTAGCTATGAGAGACTCACATCGAAATATAAACTGCACTCGCGCCGATCTCTGGAGCTGCACCGAGCATAGCTGGAGGGATGTTGCAGACGCCGAACTGACAGCGTTAGTGGCTTGCCGGCGACGGAGTGTAGAAGAGCGCCGGCTGATTGTGGAAGAGACGCTTGAGCCGGGTGCTTCGGTGACACGCGTGGCTCGTAAACATGGAGTGAACGCGAAACAAGCGTTTGCTTGGCGCAGCCTTTACGAGCAGGGGCCAGTTGAGGGCTTCCGCCAGTGGGCTGACGTTGCTGCCGGAAAGCGTGGCTGGTGATCCAGACGAGTTCTGGGATACTCGAACACCGAATGTTCACGCATGATAATGTCCATTATCATTCATACGTGCGAAGCAATGATCTCCCTAAGACAACCAACACAGATAGTTTTCGTCGCCGTGGATTCAAACTGACCCACTAACCGGTCATCACAGTGAAGGTGAGACGCTACGCAGCAATTGCGATAGGCTGAGTGCTTCAGCTATCGCACAGCCGCTGGGGAACTACTGGGAAGATTTTTGGGCTGCTCCCCCCACGGGTTCAGCCCAAGTCCGCTCGGCTAATTTTTGGTAGCAAATTGGTAGCATTGGTAGCAAACTAGGCCGGTTTTGCCGACTCAGCCGACTAATAAGTCTCTTGCCGTCAATAACTTGCGTTTTCGTTCGTTCCATGGCATGGAAGAGGTCATCGGTTCGATCCCGATCAGGTCCACCAAACAATTCAACAACCTGCGGAAGTCTTGTTCCCGCTCGTGTTAAATTCCTAAGCGATGAGACCTCAAGCTATTCATAAGGGGACTTGGAATTCTGGGCATAGGGCTTTCCGAACTCATTTTTGTGAGTCGGATTGGGGCCTATTGGAACCCGTATCTCGCCGAGGTCCAATGTCCCTTCGCTGACATGGATTCGTCGGCTCAATCCTGCAAGGGACGATTGCGGTACGCCCTCAACCCATAGTTGGATCCTGTAGTCGCCAGGTGGAATCTTGCGTATCAGAATCGAGTCGTTCACATCCGCGATGGCGTAGAGCGGAGTGGACAAGCTCACAATGACCGCACTCATTTCCGGGTGAATATTGCAGAAGATGTAAGAAACGCCCTCGCGCGAGAACGTAACCGCCTTGCTCGATCCAGCTTCATACAGGCCAAGATCAAAGCGTTTTCCCTCGAATAGCGAGAAAACATTATGAAAGAACGGATCAGCATTCGGAAACTGAACAACGCTGCCTACCGGAATCACCTGAAGATGAGGGATGAAGGTGCGGTTTTTCTGCAGGAGGGTGTAGTGGCCTTGCGGGGGGAATGGCAGAGCCGGCGTTCCTGCAAGCGGCACGAGCCAGGCTACGGAGGGGACGCTGTGATGTTTGCCCAACTCGGGTGACACAATGCGAAGACGCACCTCGGCCATGCGTGCTGGTGAGGACTGCTGCCCGGAAGCTAACGTTGTCATCAGGACGAATCCAGAAATGAGAAATCTTGTGAGTCGCCTGTTCTTCATCAGAACTTGTACCCTGCGGCCAGGCCAACGATGTTTGTTCCCTCGGATAGTCCTAAGACAGGAAAGCTATTCAAATGACGATACTCGATAGAAAAGAGCAAATACGTACTGGGGCTATAAATCACGTTTCCTGTATAGGTACGATTCCGTGCCAGGTTCTGGTATGTGCCAGCACCGGGAGTTGCATAAGAACGGATCTGCTTTGCGAAAGCATTGTCCATGCCAAACGCAGCATTAAACTGTAGGCGCTCAGTGAGCTTCTCTTTCAGCTCAGCCCATCCCCCAACGTCATCGAGCGGCCGGAAGTAATAGCGAGGCGCGCCTGTATCCATATGATATAAGAAATCCTTGTATCCTCCACCACCGAGGCCTCCAAGCCCAAGGCCGCGGTAGAAGCTCGCGGTGAATTCCAGGTGCGCGGGTAGGAGCAGCCGCGCGTCCCCGGTAACTGCCCAGGAATCGAAGCGCCTGCCGAATGAAGTAAGGTGAGGTGCGAAGTATCCGCCCACGCCAAAATGATTACCCGATTCGCGTTCCTTCGATCCAATCGCTGCGATACGTGCTTCTACGCCAGGCCAACGACTTCGCTGAGCGGAACTTGGCTGAGTGACGCTCGGGTCTGGCGAAGGCGCGGCAACGGGCGATACTGGCGCGTCACCTACATCCACCAAAGCAGCCTGGAGTCTCAAGCTATGAGAACCGACGAATGCAAGATCCTGGGTTACACCGACCTGCGGGTTCCATGTCCATAGATTTCCCGACCACGCAAGTGCAGGTTCGGCCACAGCGGCCAGCGAAGTCGGCGAATCGGGGCTGAAGAGCGGCCGATCCAGCGAGAAATAAGCGCTTGTACGATCCCACTGCAGGCCGGCATGTGCTGTGCGCAGACGCAGCAACGTCGTACTTCCGCTGTAATAGCCGGTGTAGAGTCCAGTTGCGCCGCCGTTCGCTGGAGTTCCGTCGAAATCCACACGCAGATCCGCATAGCTGCGGGCACCGAACAGGTGGGGGCCATTCGCATCGATGCCAAGGACTGTCTGACGCACCGTAGCTCCTGTGCTGCCTGGGCCGTGAACTGCAACGGTCGGTGTCGACGGCATATCGACCGCACGCGTATTGATGAAGCCGTTCAGGAGTAAGAGGCCGGTGACTTTGACTGGGTATTTCGACTCGCTCTCGACCTTCGCCTGTTCATGTGTGGCGATTTGCGACTCCTGAATTGCCTGACGCTCGTGGAGATCCTGAATCTCCGATGCAGTCGTTTCTGGTGTGTTGTTCGAGGAGGAAGGTGAGGGAGTGGAGGCGTTCGAAGGCGGGGTTTGCGTGCTGGATTGAGTTCCTGCCATTTGGGCCTGCAATGCAGCTAATTGACGGCGCATTTCACTCAGTTGGTGTTGCGATTCTTCGATCTGGGCCTGCGCTTGCACCATCGCGGCATTCAGATGTTGAACCTGCTGGGAAATACTGTCCTGAGCTGCGGCTTGCGCGCGGCTTGTCGCTACGGCAGGACCGAGCAATGGCGCCGAGAGGAGTACTAGCAGCCAGACGCAGCGGAACGTAGAAGGGAGATTCAGTTCGTGTTTATGTCCATACCTTCTCATGTGTGTTGACCCTATCGGAGGGTTTCGATTCGGACTCTGCGGAGGCGCTTGCTGTCCGAAGCTCTCTCGTCACCCTCATCTGAAAAACTGTTTCACCTGGGCGACTGCTGGCAAGAATAACTTCGCCGTCGTGTTCCTCTGCAATGCAGTGAGCGAGTGTAAGGCCGAGGCCGGTACCCTTCTGCTTTCCTTCGCTCACAAACGGCTCGAAGAGGCTGTTGCGAATGCTCTCAGGAACCCCAGGACCATTATCGACAACCCGCACTACGATATGCTCCTTCTGCACCTCGAGCATAATCGTGACATTCCCTTCCACTCCGTTCATCCTCGCAGCCTGGCATGCATTGAGCAAGAGGTTGTAAAGCGCGCGTTCAATCTGCTTGCCGTCCACCTGCACTGTTGTTTGTGCCGAATCTCCGTAGTTGCTCACGAGCTTTACACCGTCTGCATCTGGATGTGCGCGGATCAACGTAACTGCCTGGTCAACAAGAGTAGACATCAGTTCTGGCGATCTTTTTACACTCGCGCCAGTACGGCTGAAAATCAAAAGGGATTCGATCATGTCTGTCGTCCCGTATACGGCCGCACGGATATCCCCGAATATTTCATTACGCTCCTCCTCTGAGAGACGTCCGGAGGCGAGGAACTCTGAATTGGCATACACGGCAGCAAGATAGTGACGCAGATCGTGTGATACAGAACTGGCCATGCGACCAATCGTTGCAAGCCGTTCGGATTCGAGCAAGGCGCGGTTTTTCTGTTGAATTTCGTCGCGCATGCTGGCGAATGCCTCGCTCAATTGCCGCACCTCCTGGGTGCCATGAGCGGGGATACGATATCGGTTGTCACCCATACCGAAAGCACGAACACTCCTGGAAAGCTCTTCAAGCGGGCGTGTCAGCAGACGTGCAAGAGCAATCATGAGCAAGGTGCCTGATAGAAGGGCCAGAAGTCCTGTGCTCAAGACCATGCGATCCATGCGGCTGATCCAGACCTCCGCCGGCTCGAATGATTTGAGAAGTACCAACTGCAATGGAGATGTAGCGGTGTTCGAGAGATTCTCCGTGGCGGCAAGAAACTCGGTGTTTCCGAGCTTCACCCTTGCAGGTGTCCGTGGCGTGGCAGAGAGCAATATGGGATCAGAGAGCCTCGACTGTTTCCCCGCGGCAAGCGTGCTCGTTACGACATGCCCGTCGCTGAGAAACGTTGCTTCCACACCTGTGGGTTGACTGATTTGGCGGACAGTCCGCTCGATCGAAATACCACTGACAACGTAGCCGAGCAACGTCCCGTCTCCATCGCCGCCGAAATAGAGTGGGCGGAGTGAGCAGGCATACAGCGATCTGCCGTCAATCAAGTAGTGTTTGCCGGGTGATGCAAGCAGAGTTTTCAGAGCTTGGAGAAGCGAAGAATCGGACACGCCGTTCTTCCTGTACACCGCTACAAGTCTTCCGGAGGAATCGGCCAGGGCGAACAGGTCATTGCCACTCAACTGCCAGAACTCGACGGCTCCATCCTGAATGGTGAGATCATCGCCACTCGTCATCAGCGCTTTAAGCGTCGGAAGCTGAGCAAGAAGCGCGTTCTCGCGATCGAGTGCCGCCAGCCGTTCAGCTTGAAGGTTCTCGAAGGTTATGACGGAGTGATTGAGATCCTGGGAGAGATCGTCGGTTACCTGAGCGCGCAATCGATGTCGCAGCAGCACCAGAAACAGCGAGGTGACAATCACGGTCACCAAAGCCATCGCGAGGACGAGCAAGATGTGAGTTCGAATGCCTTGCTTCCGGTGTCCCGAAGTCAGCGCTGGAGGGCGTTCGTGTTCTGGAGGGTGGACGGTTTGAGGATCATAGGACAAATTTGTACCCTGCACCGTAGATTGTGAGCAGATGCTTCGGATTCGCCGGGTCGGGCTCGAGCTTTTGCCGCAACTTCAAGATTTGGTTGTCCACGGTTCGTGTGGTCGGATACGCGTTGTATCCCCAGACCTCGTTTAGCAGCAGTTCCCGTGTCAAGACTCGGTCCACATTCTCTGTAAAGAACTTTAGCAGCTTGAACTCGTGAGCGGTGAGGACCACTGGAATTCCGTCTGTCCGTGCCGTCATGCTCTTGAAGTCGATCTCACAATTACCAAAACGAAAGAAGGTCGAGTCTGCAGGTTTGCGTTGCCTCCGAATTGCTGCCTGAACGCGGGCCATAAGCTCACGCGGGCTATATGGCTTTGTGACATAGTCGTCAGCGCCTAGTTCCAGAAGCAGAACTTTATCAACTACTTCGCTGATCGCGCTCAGGACGATCACCGGCGTTCCGCTGGATAGATTTTTGAAGGTCTGGCAGAGATCGCGACCTGAGATGCCGGGTAGAATCAGATCCAAGATGACGGCAACCGGACGTTCGGTACGGAACAGCTCCAGCCCCGTTTGACCGTCGCCCGCTACAGCGACGGTGTAATGTTCGCTGGCGAAGCTTCTGCGGAGCACCTTCTGCATACGCGGATCATCTTCGATGACCAGAATGGTTCCGAGACTCGCCGACGGCACGGTTTTAAACTCTGCCTCATCTTCCATAAGATCTGTATCCATCGCCATGATCGTAGGCCTCTCTTCTATTTTGGTCGATCCAGCTCTGGAATGAATGCTCCCTCACTAAGAAATGACAATCGGATGACAATTGAAGCGGGTCGTGGCTTCTAGCGGCATCGGAGCGGGGAGTATAAGGCTTTCTACTGCAATGTGGCAACTGGCTGAGTTAGAGCAACCGGACTCTCCGACGGACTAGACAATACCGCAGCGGTTTCAACTTCCGCATCCTGGCAAACCAGTATGCCGAACAAAACGACCGCCCACAGAGGAAACAGCAGGTCAAACGGCTCGGCCTCAGCAAATCCTCTGACGATAACAAATAAGATAATGCTTGTGCATATCACCTTGGAATGGTCGTTTGCCATCCGCCGAATGTTGCGGTAAAGACTGCCATATATTCCGCAGAGGATGAGAACGCCGACCACGCCGTACGAGTAGGCCTGCTCGAGGAGTTCGTTTTCTGCATGCCTTGCTTCAAAGGTGCCAAATGCAGGCACAACGTTCCACATGGAATCGAACCCATGTCCAATCCAGGGACGCTCCGTCACCCCATCGAGGACATAGCTCCAAATTGCGGTACGACCTGTCAATGTTTCGGCTTGATTTCCATTTGTAGTGTAGAAGGTGTAATAAGCCTCGAATAAACCCCAGAACATTAGAACAACCAGGACTGCAGCTATGGTCAGAAACAACTTGCGTCGACGGCTCATCGAGCGGTCTTGGATTACAAGGTAGATCTCGCTAACTATAAAAGCTGCGATGGTGGTCTTGCTCAAGCTGCGAAGGATAGTGAGTATCAGAAAGAATGTGACGAGCCCAAACCTCGATCTCTTAGATCGCATGAGGTACTGAGCAAAGAACACCCCGAACACGCAAACGTTGCAGATCGAATTCGAGTTGAAGAAGTCCTCGTCACCCAATCGAAGGTCGTATTGAGTTGGCATCAACCATGCAATCAGAGCAATGCAGCAGGATGCCCAGATGAATCCCTTCATGACGGATGCAGCTATTTCCGGCACGCTTCCAACTCGAAGCAAGAATATTATTGTCGCGACATCTATAGTCGTTCCTGACCAATAGGCCATCGAAGCGATTGGGGAGGCCGTTTCGCTCCATAGGAAGCTACAGCCAGAGAAGGCGATAAAGATCAATGCCCATCTGACGCTGGAGGGCTCTAGTAGAGAATTTACTGTTCGAGTAGAGACACCGAATGAGGTAAAGCAGACTGCCCCA
>JBDTEQ010000186.1:0-17820 GCA_039922475.1 Edaphobacter sp. | reverse complement strand
ATTCAGCTCGATGAGGTTGCCTTTCCCATCATGCTGGCGTGGCGGCTGTGGAAACAGGGCGGCCTGGGAGAGTTCGACATCTTCCCATTTGTCGAACGCGCAGCCGGGTTTCTCGTTCGCTATGCTCCGGTAACCCAGCAGGAGCGATGGGAGGAGATCGCAGGCTACTCGCCCTCGACGCTGGCCGCCGTGATCTCGGCGCTTATCTGTGCAGCAGATATTGCGCGTGCGCGTCAGTCATCGGAGTTGGCCAGCTATCTGGAATCGTATGCTGACTGGATCGAAGCGCATCTCGACGAGTGGACCACGACAACTGAAGGTGTGCTGCATCCCGAGATCAGATATCACTACATGCGGATACGTCCGCCAGCCGAAAGCGAGCCCTTTCACAATGCACAGCTTCCTGCCGGCTTCATCCACCTCAGCAATCGCGAGGCAGGCGAAAAGTGCGACTTCGAGGCCCGCGGGGTAATTGATGCGGGATTTCTGGAACTGGTGCGGTACGGCATTCGCCGCGCGGATGATCCGCTCATCGTCGATTCGCTGAAGGTCGTAGACCACTGCCTGAAGATTGAGACACCGTTCGGCGACTGCTGGCGGCGGTACAATCACGACGGCTACGGGCAGAAGAAAGACGGCGACGCCTACAACGGCTCGGGTCAGGGGCGCGCATGGCCGATTCTCACAGGGGAGCGGGCCCACTATGAACTCGCAGCCGGGCACGACTATACCGCACACATCAAGGCGATTGAGCAGTTCAGTTCAACCGGTGGGATGCTTCCCGAACAAATCTGGGACTGCAGCGATATTCCGTCGAAGAAAATGTATCTGGGGCGTCCTGCGGGTTCGGCCCAACCGCTGGTGTGGGCCCACGCAGAGTATCTGAAGCTGCTGCGATCGGCCGCCGACGGGCGCGTATTCGACCGCATCTCGGTGGTGGAGGCACGCTATGCAGTTGCTACAGGTAAGCGCACCTTCACCAACCACATCGAGATCTTCGAGGTGACCCGTCCCGTGTCCTCGATCTACTCCGGGTATATGTTGCGGATCGTCGATCGGGAACACTTCCGCGTCGTCTATACCGTTGACAACTGGGCAACAACGCTCACGGCCGAAGCGCGCTCGGTCGGGTATGCGGGGTCATTTGTGGATATCTCTACCGGTCCCGATCAGACCGGAGAGATCGTCTTTACGCTGGCGTGGCCCGATCAGGATGGCCAGGAGCGGTGGCTCGGGAGAAATCTCAATGTCACCGTTACTGCACCGCCTGCATCTACCAATAAGTAGGTGCCAGTACTGAAAGCACGGATTTGCCAGCGCGTGTGGTGCAGGGGTATGTCCAGTCGCGCCGGCCTAGTACACTGTCAGAGATCAACCAGATTATCGAGATTCAGCGTCGTGAAGTGTGACGCGTTTCTTCGCCGAGCAAAGGAAAAGAATGAGCGAACCGCAGGATTTGAAGCAACAGGAACTAGATCAGCTCTCCATCAACACCCTCCGCTTTCTCGCCGTCGATGCCGTTCAAAAGGCGAACTCGGGCCACCCCGGCGCCCCGCTTGGCTGCGCCCCCATCGCCTATCTGCTCTACCACAAATACATGAAGTACGATCCCTCAGACCCGAAGTGGATCGACCGCGACCGCTTCATCTTGTCGAATGGACATGCGTCCGCGCTGCTCTATGGTGCGCTGCATCTCTCAGGCTACGATCTGCCGATGTCGCAACTGGAGCAGTTCCGCCAATTCGGCTCTCATACGCCGGGCCATCCTGAGTATGGCCATACCCCAGGCGTCGAAGTCACGACAGGCCCGCTGGGTCAGGGCTTCGGCATGGCGGTAGGAATCGCCACGGCAGAGAAGCATCTTGCTGCGGTTTATAACCGCGACGAGTATAAAATCGTCGATCATCACACCTACGTCTTGTGCGGCGATGGCGACCTGATGGAAGGCATCTCGCATGAGACAGCTTCACTCGCCGGCACGCTCGGTCTCGGCAAACTGATCGTCTTCTATGACGACAACCTGATTTCGCTCGACGGGCCAACAGAGCTCTCTTACACCGAAGATGTGACCAAGCGGTTTGAGGCATACCACTGGCACGTGCAGCATGTCGCCGATGGCAACGACCTCGTCGCCATTGAAAAAGCAATCCTTGCGGCAAAGGCGGAGACGACTCGGCCTTCACTGATTCGCGTTCGCACTGTGATCGGTTACGGCAGCCCGAAGGCTGGAACCAATAAAGCTCACGGCGAGGCACTTGGTGTCGAAGCTGTAAAGGCCACGAAGAAGAACCTCGGCTGGCCCGAAGACAAGAACTTCTACGTTCCAGAAGAGGCCGCCGCCAATTGGGCGAAGGCCAAGCCGAAGGGCAAGAAGGAACACGAAGCGTGGACAGCAAAGTTCTCAGCGTACAAAAAAGCTTACCCGGAGCCTGCGGCAGAGTTTGACCGCGTCGTCGCTGCCAAAATGGCCGATGGCTGGGAGAAGAAGATTCCGACCTTCCCAACCGACAAGCCAATCGCAACCCGCAACGCAGGCCAGACAGTGATGCTCGCAATTGAGAACATCGTCCCCGAGTTGTTTGGCGGCGCGGCCGATCTCACGGCCTCGACGAAGACAATCTTCAAAGATTCACCAAATTTTCACGTTGACCCCAAAGGCCGCAACGTCTTCTTCGGCGTACGCGAGTTCGGCATGATGGCGATGGTGAACGGGATGGCCGCTCACGGCGGACTGATCCCATTCGGCTCGACGTTCTTTGTCTTCTCCGACTACTGCCGCCCCGCCCTCCGCCTCGCCGCATTGATGGGCGTGCACTCGCTCTTCATCTTTACGCATGATTCCGTCGGTCTCGGCGAAGATGGTCCAACCCATCAGCCGATCGAGCAGATGATGAGCCTGCGAATGATTCCGCACTTCACCGACTTCCGTCCCGCGGACGCAAACGAGACGGCAGCATGCTGGCAGCTTGCGCTCGAGCGAAAGAGTCCATGCTTTATGGCGCTCTCGCGTCAGGATCTTCCCGTGCTCGATGCGAAGATCGCCCAGGCCGGTTCGCGCAAGGGTGCCTATGAGCTCTCGTCGAACGGCAAGGACATCATTCTGATCGCAACCGGGTCCGAAGTTTCGATCATCGTGAAGGCTGCGGAGGAATTGAAGGCCGCTGGCATCAACGCGACTGTCGTCTCCATGCCAAGCTTCAAGATCTACGACGAGCAACCCGATGCGTATAAGGCCAGCCTGATGCCCGAAGCGATGCCGAAGATCGCAATTGAAGCGGGTGCAACCTTGGGCTGGTACAAATACATTGGCCACAATGGTGTAGTCATCGGACTGGATCGCTTCGGAGCCTCCGCCCCCGGTCCTATTGCGCTCGATAAGCTGGGCATCAATGTAGCGAATGTAGTCGAGCATGCAAAGAAGCTGGTGAAGAAGTAATTTGGCTTTTCAAACATCGACTGGAAGCCCATGACACAGGATGAAGCAAAGCGGATGGCGGCTCGACGCGCTCTGGAGTTTGTCGAGGATGGGATGCTGCTCGGTCTTGGCAGTGGCACCACCTCGGCAATCTTCATTCAGGAGCTTGGCGTGCGTGTAAAGCAGGGATTGCGTGTGCGCGGCATCGCAACCTCGATTGCCAGTGAGCAGCTTGCTCAATCGCTCTCCATTCCCATCACCAGCTTTGACGAGGCTTCCGAACTCGACCTCGCGATCGACGGAGCCGACGAGATTGGTCCGGGCCTGGCTCTGATCAAAGGCGGTGGCGGCGCACTGCTGCGCGAGAAGATCGTCGAAAGCGCAGCGCGAAAGTTCATTGTCATCGCCGACTCCAGCAAGCTCGTCGCTCAGCTTGGCCGTTTTCCGCTGCCGGTTGAAGTCATTAAGATGGCGCTCCCCATCGTCACTCGAAAGCTCGAAGCGTTAGGCCTGAACCCGAAGCTCCGTCGGCGGCAGGACGGATCTAACTACATCACCGACGAAAACAACTACATCCTCGACTGCGCCTGCGGCACCATTCCCGATCCTGTGAAGACAGCAGCGCAGATTAGCAGTATCGCCGGTGTTGTCGAGCACGGGCTCTTTCTGGGAATGGCGTCGTTCGCGCTGATCGCAGGAGATAAAGGCGTTACGAAGATCGGCAAGCTGTACGGCGAACGATACAGGAAGACAATTTCAACCGTTGCACCGTAACCGAATCCCGAGCGTCCTATAAATATGACGACTGCTGCTACTCCCGCTCACGTTTCTTCCGGCAAGAGCCGGACATGGTTTATCACGGGCGCATCCACCGGCTTCGGCCGCTTGCTCGCCGAAGAGGTTTTGCAGAGTGGCGGCAAGGTTATTGCCACGGCGCGAAAGCTCGACAAGGTTGCGGATCTCGAAGCGAAGTACCCAGAGAGAGCGCAGGCGCTGGCTCTCGATGTAACCGACACCGGGCAGGTCGACTCGGCGGTCATCCAGGCATTCGCAAAGTTCGGCCAGGTAGATGTTCTGGTCAATAACGCAGGCTACGGGGTTGCAGGTGCAATCGAAGAAGTCTCGGAGGCGGAGTTCATGCCGATGTTTGAGACCAATGTCTTCGGCCTGCTGCGAGTAACGCGAGCATTTCTTCCGTATCTTCGCAAGCAGCGCAGCGGCCACATCCTCAATCTCTCATCGATCGGAGGCGTGGTTGCCAGCCCTGGCATCGGATTTTACAACTCCACGAAGTTTGCGGTGGAAGCTTTATCGGAATCGCTGGCAGCAGAGCTTGCGCCACTGGGAATTATAGTGACGATCATCGAGCCGGGACCGTTTCGTACGGATTTTCTTGGTCGTTCCGGTGTGCTTGCGAAGACGCGCATCGACGACTACGACGGCACTGCCGGTGCCATGCGCAGATACTTCGCAGAGAACGACGGCAAACAAACAGGTGACCCTCTTCGCGCCGTGCAGGCCATGATGCAGGTCGTGGACTCTCCAAATCCTCCGCTGCGTCTGCTGCTCGGTGCCAGCGCGCTGCAGCGTCTGCGCGCCAAACTCGACAACTGGCAGAAAGAGATCGCCGCGTGGGAGCAGGTCACCGTCAACGCGGATTTTCCAGAAGGCAAGTGATCGCTCTTTTGCACAACGCCGCAATCTGCTCTCAGTAACTGACACTAGTTCAGCGACAAGCTGACTCAACCCGCACACAAGCCGCACAGGGAAGGAAGCACTGAATGGAACTGGGGATCATCGGACTCGGCAAGATGGGCTTCAACATGGCGGAGCGTCTGCGTCTTGCCGGACACAAGGTTGTCGGTTTCGACTTCAATAAAGATGCAACCGCGAAGCTGACAGCGGCAGGATCGCTCGGAGTCAACTCGCTCGTCGATCTGGTGAAGAACCTCGCTGCACCGCGTGCAATCTGGATCATGGTTCCCTCCGGTGATCCGGTGGACCAGACGATTGCTCGGCTCGAGCCCCTGATGCAGAAGGGAGACACCTTCATCGATGGTGGCAACTCCAACTATAAGGACACACAGCGCCGTCACGCTGAAGAGACGAACAGAGGCTTTCACTTCATCGACTGCGGTACTTCAGGTGGCGTATGGGGCCTCAAAGAGGGATACAGCCTGATGATCGGCGGAGACAAGGAGCCGGTCGAGCGGCTGCGCCCGATCTTTGAGACGCTGGCTCCTGCTAAAGATCAGGGCTGGGGGCACGTTGGCCCCTCAGGCGCCGGGCACTTCGTCAAGATGGTACACAACGGAATCGAATACGGAATGATGCAGGCCTACGCCGAGGGGTTCTCCATTCTTCACGCGAAGAAGCCGCTCGATCTCGATCTGCCGCAGATATCGAAGATCTGGCAGAAGGGATCAGTGGTGCGTTCCTGGCTGCTCGATCTCACCGCGGATGCGCTGGCAAAGAACCCGACGCTCGATGGCCTAGAGGCCTACGTCCCCGACTCCGGCGAAGGCCGTTGGACAGTGACCGAAGCGATCGACCTTAACATCTCAGCGCCAGTCATCACCGAGTCGTTGATCCGCCGTCTGCGTTCGCGCGAAGAAAATAACTTTACCGACCGAATGATCTCGATCATGCGCGGCGCATTTGGCGGTCACGACGTGAAAAAATCGTAAGCCCGGAGCGCCGCTCAGTTGCAATGGAAGTTCGAGAGGAAACGAATATGCCGACTACCGAAATCATCGCCACCGCTGTCGCACCCGCAACCATGTCGCCGGAGCGCACACCCGATCCGTGCATCGTCGTGATCTTCGGAGCTTCGGGCGATCTGACCAAGCGAAAGCTTCTGCCCGCGCTCTATCATCTGGAGCAGTCGGGGCTATTGCCGCAGGACTTCGCGGTAGTTGGCGTCGCCCGCCGTCCGCTGGAGAAGACCTTTGCCGCGGATATGAAGGAAGGCATCGTCAGCGGAGGCGGCGTCGAGACCGACGATGGCAAGCTTGACCCATTCGTGAACCGTATCCAGTATCACGCGATGAACTTCGACGATGCCTCCGGCTACGATGCGCTGAAGAAGACACTCACCGATATCGACACGAAGTTCGGCACCAAGGGAAATCGTCTCTTCTACCTCGCCACTGCGCCGGAGTATTTCTCCGACATCATTAAATATCTTGGCGATCATTGCATGGCCAGGCCGGCAGATTGCGGAGATGGTAAAAATTGGGTCCGCATCATCATCGAAAAACCCTTCGGTCACGATCTCGAATCGGCCAGAACTCTGAACGATGAAGTGAACAAGGTCTTTGGCGAAGACCAGGTCTTCCGCATCGACCACTACCTCGGCAAAGAGACGGTTCAGAACATCCTCGTCTTCCGTTTTGCCAATGGCATCTTCGAAAACGTGTGGAACCGCAACTACATCGATCACGTCGAGATCACCGCCGCAGAGAGCATCGGCATTGAAGGCCGTGGACCGTTCTACGAGACCGCGGGCGCTCTGCGAGACGTGGTGCAGAACCACGTGATGGAACTGTTGAGCTTCGTAGCAATGGAGCCGCCAGTCTCGTTCGCAGCCGACGCCGTGCGCGCCGAAAAGGTGAAGGTATGGAAAGCCGTGCAGCCGATCCACCCGGCGGACACGGTGCGAGGGCAGTATGGTCCCGGCACTGTCGATGGCAAACCCGTCGTGGGCTACCGGCAGGAAGACCGCGTTCATCCGCGCTCGCAGACCGAAGCCTACGCAGCTCTGCGTCTTGAGATCGAGAACTGGCGATGGGCCGGTGTGCCCTTCTATATTCGTGCTGGCAAACGTCTTGCCAAACGTGTCACAGAGATCACCATTCAGTTCAAACTGCCGCCATTGCTGCTCTTTAAGGATACGCACGGCAAGGGTGGTGAAGGCATTAAACCCAACGTGCTCTCCATGCGCATCCAACCGGATGAAGGCATCACACTGCAGTTCGGTGCAAAGGTTCCCGGGCCGACGATGACGATCAGCAAGGTGAATATGGACTTCAGTTATGCAGAAGCGTTCGGCAAATCTTCAGCGAACGGCTACGAACGGCTGTTGCTCGATGCAATGCTTGGTGACGCGACGCTCTTCGCTCATCGCGACGGCGTGGAAGCGACCTGGGCTCTAATTACGCCGATTCTGCAGGCATGGGCAAACGATCCCATTCGCGATCTTCCCAACTACGCCGCAGGAACCTGGGGGCCGGCAACCGCCGACGCTTTGATGAAGAGTGACGGACGTAAGTGGCGCAAACTTTAATTAATGGAAGGGGAAAGTGCTCTATGCCTCGCCCAGTTACCGTTACGTATCGCGTTCTGCCAACTCCGGCGGCTACCGCTCAAGCAGCCGCGCAACTCCTCCTTGATGCAGCGGTAAAGGCTGCAACATCTCGTGGAGTCGCGCGCATCGCAATCTCCGGCGGAACAACTCCCAAAGTAATGTTTGCGCTGCTCGCCGATCCAGCAGGTCCATTTTTGAAGCAGGTTCCCTGGGACAAGATCGATCTGTACTGGGTCGATGAGCGTTGCGTACCGCCTGACAACGCCGAATCGAACTATCGCATGACCAGCGAAGCAATGCTCTCGAAGGTTTCAATCCCTGCCGACCGTGTACATCGCATGGAGGGGGAACTCAACCCCGAAGTCGCTGCAGCGCGCTACGAGTCCACTATCCGCAACACGTTCAAGCTCGAAGGCGCTGAAACGCCGACCTTCGATCTCGTTCTTCTCGGCATGGGCGACGACGGCCACACTGCATCGCTCTTCCCACACACCGAAGCACTCAATGAGATGAGCCAAATCGTTGTGCCGAATCACGTACCGCAGAAGGACACATGGCGCATCACACTCACCTGGCCCGTCATTAATCAGGGTAGGGAAGTCGCGTTTCTGATCGAAGGTGCGGACAAGGCGCAGGTCCTGCACGATGTCTTTCTCGGGCCCTACCAGCCCGACACCTATCCGTCACAGATCATCCGTCCGGCCAGTGGGCATCTGACACTCTTGCTCGATCGAGCTGCAGCAGCTAAGCTGCCTCCACCGGCGGATTCCGATTCCACCGGCACTCTGGAGCTTCGATGATCCTTGCCGGCGATGTGGGTGGAACCAAGGTCCATCTTGCGTTATACAACTTTGTCGGTGGTCGGCTGCGATCCGTTCGCGACCAGAAGTTTCCCGCACACGACTTCGCCAGTCTCGACGACGTAGTCAATCAGTTCCTCGACAGCGGCAAAGAGAAGAGAGAAGAGATTCTCGCAGCGTGTTTCGGCTGCCCTGGCCCGGTTCGCGACGGGCGCCTGAAGCTGACGAATCTTCCCTGGACGCTCGATACGCGCGATCTCGTTGCGTCGCTTCGAATTCCGAATATCTTTTTGATCAACGATCTCGAATCGAACGGCTACGGCATCCCGGAGCTCGCGCCGGAGAGTATCTTCCTGCTTCACAGCGGCGATGCAAATGCAAGCGGCCATGCAGGATTGATCGCGGCTGGCACCGGCCTGGGTGAGGCGCTGTTGATCTGGGACGGCAAGACTCATCGGCCGATTCCCTCAGAGGGCGGCCACTGCGACTTTGCAGCGCGAACCGACCGCGAGATCGCCCTTCTCGAATATCTGCGCAGTATGCTCAAAGGCCGTGTCAGTTGGGAGCGCGTCGTCTCCGGCCTCGGCATTAAGAACATCTATTCCTTCCTGCGCGACGTGGAAAAGATTAGCGAACCCGGATGGCTTCACGACCGCATGATGGCGGAAGACCCGAATGCAGTCATCGGTCAATGCGCCGAAGACGGCTCCAGCTCGCTTTGTTTTGAAACCATGAAGACATTTTCAGCCGCGTATGGCGCGGAAGCAGGCAACATCGCGCTGAAGGCGCTAGCGACAGGCGGAATGTATCTCGGTGGAGGCATCGCCCCCAAGATTCTGAAGACATTGAAGAACGGCGCCTTCGTCCAGGCGTTTCTCGATAAGGGCCGTCTATCTCCGCTACTGGAGTCGATTCCTGTACGCGTCATCCTCGACGAGACCTGCGCACTGCTAGGAGCGGCAGCCTATGCGGAGGCACGGGCAGCCGAGATCTCGGGCCGCTCGGAGCGAGCTGCTTCCACGAAGTCCTGAATTGCCCTCTCTCGAATAAGGTTCTCAATCGTTATACTGGTCGCGAGCCCATTGCCGCTGCCATCCATCCCGCCTCCCGCACATCCTGACGTGTCTTCCTCCGGAAACGAAGAAGCTACGCCTCCGCCTGCCAAACTGGACCTCTCGCGACGCGCGGAGTTAGCCGAAATGATGGACCAGCCCTGCAGCTACGAGGAGCTGCGCGCCTGCCTGCACGATATTGCGCGCGTTAATCGCCTTACCTTCGCATCCCGGCCGACGATCTCGTGGATGGAAGAGTTGGTGAAAAGCCGTCCGCCCTCAGCAGCGCCTCTTCGCATCGCGGATGTAGGTTGCGGCGACGGCGACATGCTGCGTCAGATCCATGTCTGGGCAGCCAGGCGTGGAATCGCAGTTGTGCTGACCGGCATCGACCTGAACCCGGATGCCATTCGTGCGGCAAACGAGGCAACGCCGCCCGTGCAGCGCATCGAATTTATCCTGGGCGATGCGCTCGCTGACGCCGTTCCTGGCGGCCTGGATGTCATCTTCTCTTCGTTGCTCACCCACCATCTCACCAACTCGCAGATTGTTCAGTTTTTGAAGTGGATGGAGCAAACCGCCCGCCAGGGATGGTTTATCAACGATCTCCATCGCCAAAAGGTGCCGTATCACCTGTTTCGCATGATGGCGCGATTCACGAACTGGCACCGGTTCGTCAAAAACGATGGTGCCGTGTCGATCCGCCGCAGCTTTATTGTGGAAGACTGGCAGTGTCTGTGCGCCAGCGCCGGCCTTGCCGAATCTTCCGTCGCAATCAGAGAATATCGGCCCGCGCGTCTTTGTGTGGGTCGCGTCAAATAAAGGAAGCATTGCCTTCGTAAAACATGCTGTACGTCGCCAAAGGATCTCTTCATGCCGGTTCGCAACACTCTTCTCACCCTTGCTGCTCTCGCCCTTGCTCTTACCGCGACAGTTCGCGCACAACGGCTCACCCCCAGCGTCCATCCTGAACATTACAGCCTCATCTTGACGCCCGATCTCCAGGCCGCGACCTTCAGCGGCGAGGAGACGATTGACGTGATGCTTGATGCGCCGGCGAAGAGCATCACCCTGAACGCGCTTGAAATCAAATTTGACGAGGTGAAGGCGTATGTTCTGCCCACGCAGGCCTACACCTACGGCAAGCTGGGATCGCAGCCCAGGCCTCTAACGCCGCTCGAGGCGGACAAGAACCCACAGACCGCGAAGACAACACTGGATCCGTCAAAGGAGCAGGCAACCTTCACCTTTGCCAACGAGTTGCCCGCAGGTAGAGTCACGCTCTCCATCCAGTTTACCGGCATCCTAAACGACAAGCTGCGCGGTTTCTATCTTTCCAAGACGAAGACTCGCAACTACGCGGTGACGCAGTTTGAATCCACCGATGCGCGCCGCGCCTTTCCATGCTTCGACGAACCCGCAATGAAGGCCACCTTCGATATCGCCCTGACCGTCGATACAGGCGACACCGTCATCTCAAATACCAACATGATCTCGGACAAGCCCAGCGACGTCGCAGGCAAGCACACGATACGCTTCGCAACGACTCCGAAGATGTCGACATACCTCGTAGCGTTTCTGGTAGGCGACTTCAAGTGTACGGAGGGCAAGTCCGACGGCGTACCGATTCGCGGTTGCTCAACACCCGACAAAGTCGAGCTGACAAAGTTCGCTGTAGAGTCCGCGAAGTATGTTCTCCACTACTACGACACCTACTTCGGCATTAAATACCCGATGCCGAAGCTGGACATGGTCGCCCTGCCGGACTTCGAAGCCGGCGCAATGGAGAACTTCGGCTGCATCACCTATCGCGAAACCGACCTGTTGGTGGACTCGAAAACAGGCAGCATCCCCGAGAAGAAGCGCGTAGCCGTCGTCGTCGCGCATGAGATGGCACACCAGTGGTTCGGTGACATGGTCACCATGCAGTGGTGGGACAACCTGTGGCTGAACGAAGGCTTCGCCACCTGGATGGAGACCAAGCCCGTCGCCGAGTGGAAGCCCGAGTGGAACTTCTCCCAGGACGACGCACAGGATCTCGACCGGACGCTCGACCTCGACGCGCAGAAGACCACCCGCACGATCCGCGCAACCGCTAATACCTCCGACGAGATCAACGAGATGTTCGACGGCATCGCATACGGCAAGGCTGGCGCAGTGCTGGGCATGGTGGAGAACTATCTCGGCAAAGAGACCTTTCGCCAGGGTGTCCACAACTATCTGCAGGCGCATCTCTATGCAAACGCGACGGCGGAGGACTTCTGGAACGCGCAGACCGCTAACTCGCATCTGCCCGTGGACAAGATCATGTCAAGCTTCGTCATCCAGCCCGGAGTACCTCTGCTCACGCTCTCGGAGCGGCAGGCGAGCAGCGTTCCAGCCGCGCAGAGCCGCTTCTTCCTCTCAGCTTCGGTCATCAACGGTCGCGACCAGAAGTGGACCATGCCGGTATGCCTGAAGACCAATGCCAAGCCAATCTGCCGCGTGCTCACGCCGGAGGACTCCAGCATTCCCCTCCCGATGGATGCCGCCCTGCCGATGCTCTACATCAACGGTGGCGACAAGGGCTACTACCGCACTCTGTACACGCCGGGGCAGTACAGTACGATCCTCGCGAAGGCGGAGAGTGTGTTGACGCCTCCAGAAAAGATTGGATTGCTCGGCGACCGCTGGGCCCTGGTGCGGTCGGGACAGGGAACTGTAGCAGGCTATCTCGATCTGGGGCTCGCACTCAAGGAGGACCCCAACGCCGCCGTCCTCGACACCATCCACCAGCAATTGCAGAAGATCGACTCGGACATCGCCACCGATGAGGATCGCGTTCAGTTCGATGCGGTACTCCGGCATCAGTTTGGGCCGGTGTACGCCGCGATGGGTAATCCGGCGAACGGAGAGTCGTTTGATCGGCAGGAGCTTCGCGGCACGCTGTTCCAGATCCTTGGCGAGGCCCGTGACCCAGTCGTGCTCGCCCAGGCACAGGCGCTCACCGCGCGTGTCTTCGCGGACGGTAACAAAAAGGACAAGACGCTCGACGCCACGATGTCGGATGCCGCGGTCCAAGTCAGTACGAATCACGGCGACGCTGGGCTCTACGACAAGATACTCGCCGTCAACCGGGACGCCGTCGACCCGGGAGAGAAGTCGGACGCTCTGCGCAATCTGGCGCGCTTCCAGGATCCCGCACTGGTCAAACGCACGCTCGACTACACCGTCTCGGGAGAGGTTCGGACCCAGGACAGTTGGACAGTCTTTGCCGCCCTGCTGCGAGACCGGGAGACTCGCAGCCAGACGTGGGATTACATCCAAAACAACTGGGACAAGGTCCACGCACAGTTGACCCTCTCCTCCGGCGCAAATGTGGTCGCGGCAACTGGCTCCTTCTGCACGGTGCGGCAGCGCGACGAGGTGGTCCACTTCTTCGCCACGCATAAGGTCGAATCGACCGAGCGCACACTCGCCAAAGCCGTCGACAGTATCAACGACTGCATTCAGCTTCGTTCCACCCAGGAGCACGATTTTCACAATTGGCTCGGCACGCAAGCCAGATAGAACTCGCACTGCTACAACGTAAGTTGTAGTCGATCAGTACTTTCCCCTTTCTCCTCGGAATGGAGTGGCTCACGCGTCTCCTGGAGGGGTCATGGAAGAGATCGTGGACGGATCGATTCTCCGCGGCCTGTAAGGGGGGAAGTGTCATAAAAGGCACTCGGCAGGAATCCGGCGTGCCGTGTCTCCGCAAAAGGTTAAAATCTTATTGATACACAGAAAGTGTTATGAAGTCAGGATCATTCTGCGTTGACATTCAACTTTTGTGACGGTACCTTCCCAATTGAGGACACAAATGAAGAAAACCTGTCTAATACTCGCCGGCATTGCCATCCTCTCTTCCGTCGCCCTCCCGCTGTATGGACAGGACGGATGCGTCAACTCCCCTGAAAATCCAACGGCTATCCTTGCTGTTGTAGGCTCCGCAGGTGCGTTCTTTGTATCGGTTCGCGCACGCATCAAAGCTCGTCGCAATTCGTCAAAATAAGTTCGTAAGTAGCAGTTCCTCTGGCCTTTGACCACTCTCTACTCCCCAGGCACCTCACTCGAAGCGAATCTGTATGTCAACTCTTCCGGCTGCCGCTGAAGTCAGCCCACTCCGTTCTCCTGGAGCGGCTCGACTCAGTGTCCCCAGGACGGTAGTACTCGTGACTCTGGTCACGGTCCTTGGCCTGGCCACAATCTGGTCGAATGTCCTCGCGCTCTGGTCGATGTGGACGACTGACGCCCTCAAATCCATCGGCATGTTTGTCCCTTTGGTCAGCTTTGTCCTGATTCTCAGGGCGTGGCGTTCGCTGGAATGGGAGATGCGGGGTACCTGGTGGGGTCTGGTCATCCTTGTGGCCACCGCCGTCGTGGTGCATATCCGCGAGCAGTCGATCCTCGTCTTCGTCTTCTCTCCTCAGTGGTCCATCTATGTTCCCCCGCAGTCGCTGGTCTTCTTTGCGTATGGCGTTGGCGTTGTTCTGCTCTTCGGTGGAACCCGACTGTTCCGGGCCGCCTTGTTTCCCCTGGTTCTTCTCTGGTTCGTCAATCCTGTCCCTCATATCTTCAATGTGTTCGTCGATCTGCCTCTGCAGCGAGTCTCGGCGCATGTGGCGCGAGCCTTTGCCATCGCGCTTGGGCAGCCGCTCAGCCCAGACCAATTACGCCTCATGTTCACGCCGGACTTCGGTATGTTCATTGCTCCCGGCTGCAATGGCATTCGCGGCGCGGTAACGATGGGCTTCATCGCTCTGGTCGTCGGATATGTCTATCGATTCCGCTGGTACGCGCATACTGCTGTAGTCGCCGGCGCGGTGCTTCTGGGCTACGTCTTCAACTTCGCACGGCTCTGCATCCTGGTGCTCTATTACATCGTCGCTCTGCGCATCACCTGGCTGCGAAGCAGAGCAGAGATGGGTGACTACATCATCGGAGCATGTCTCTTTCTCTTCGGAACGTTTCTGCTCTTCTACGTTATCCGCCGCCTCAGTGAGTCTCCCGGTCAGATCAAACCGCCGGCGATACGTTCGGCCCCTCTGGCAAAACCTGGAACAAGCAGATCCTTCTCTCTTCGATTCGCGGCAATGCTCGCACTCGTGCTCTTCAGCGGCTATGGAGTCGCACACGCCTACGTGCGCTCCCACAGCGGCAGCTATGCAATACAGATCAGGGCAGACCAGGATGCGCCGGGACAGTTTCCAGCCCGCGTCGGCGCCTATCATCTGGCGCGCACATGGAACGAGAACATCTTCAGCGGTCCTCTCGTCTTTCATTGGGCTGAATATGCGCCCGATGACGGAGGCACGCACATCTCTGTCGGAGTCTCGCCTGTACTCGGTTCGCACGACACGCTGATCTGCCACTCAGCTCGCGGAGAAGACCCGCTCTGGCGCGATCAACTTACGTTGCCGACTGCTGGCGGTGTGCCGATAGGCTTCTCCGGCTCCTTCTTCAACGACGGCGCAACCCAGTATCTTGAGGCAACAACAATCTGTAGCGGCGACTCCTGCGGCGAGTACTCCAGTGATCGCACGCACTTCGGCTTCGTCTACAGCAAGCCAACCTCGCAAGCTCTCTTCTCGCAGGATCCGCAGCGCCCTATCCCCATTCTGTTACGTGTCGAGACAATCGACACCACCCTTCCGGCCGAGGTGGCGCGCCAGCAACTGACGACGTCACTTCGCTCGTTTCTATCATCGGTCGACCTCAACGGACTGACGAAGCCCTACCGCCGCGAATAGTCACTGTCTCTTTTGTTATCCTTGATAGCTGTGAGACCACTTCCCCGCAGCATCCAAGTTGTTTTTTCCGGTCTGATGATGGCCGCTGTCTCCTGGTCGCTCGCCGGATGTGGCGCGGATAAGACGGCTCCTGTCATCACCACCCCCCCTCCTCCTCCTGTAAACCCTGGCGTTGCTTTTTCCGGGAAGGCGATGGCGGGTTCGCAGCCCATCGTTGGCGCGGCGGTCCAGCTCTACGCCGCCGGTATCACAGGAAATGGCTCCGCGGCATCTGCACTCCTGACAACTGCGCTGACCACCGATGCAACCGGAGCGTTCTCTGTCGCTGCCGGGTACGCCTGCCCTGCGGCCTCCTCGCAGCTTTACGTCATCGTCCGCGGAGGTCAGGTCGGCTCTTCTGCGACCAATGCCGCCATCACTCTGGCTACACCCATCGGCGCATGCAATCAGCTCGCGGCCTCCTCCCAGTTCGTCGTCAATGAAATCACGACCGCAGCCACGGCCTGGAGCCTGTCGCAGTTCCTCAGCGCCGGAGGCAACATCGGCGCAACAGCGACCAACGCACAGGGCTTCGCCAACGCGGTTGCGACTGTGGCAAACCTCGCGAATCTGACGACAGGAAAATCGCCCGGCGCATCCTTCCCCCAAAACGGTGTTTCCCCCGCCGCGAAGCTCAACTCCCTCGCCAACCTGTTGAACGCCTGCACCGCAGCGTCCTCGCCATCAGGCTGCAATTCGCTCTTCTCCGCAACGGCGCCCACCAGCGGGACTGCTCCAGCCAATACGCTGGATGCAGTGCTCAATCTCGTACGCAACCCCGGAGCCAACGTCGCCGCGCTCTACACGCAATCGGCGGCCAGCTCTGCCTTTTCGCCGGTGCTGGCTGTTGCGCCGTCGGACTGGACGATGGCGATCAACTACAGCGGCGGAGGCATAAACTCGCCCACCGGTGTCGGTGTCGACGCCACCGGCAACGTCTGGGTCGCCAGCTATAACAGCGCCGTCTCCGAGTTCTCGCCTGCGGGTACTCCCATCCTGCCGAATGGCGTCACCAACGGCGGCCTCCTTCACTCCTTCGGCATCGCCCTCGACCCTCAAAATAATGCTTGGATTCCAAACGAAGACAGCACCATCTCCGGCGTCAACAACGGTTACGGCAGCGTCACGGCTCTCAACTCAACTGGCCAACTGATCTCCGGCCCTTCTGGGTACTTTGCCGGAGGAATTGCCTACCCCATCGCGATCGCCATCGATCCCAACGCAACTGTCTGGGTCCTCGACTACCTCAATCAGCACATCACTCTTCTCTCCAGCACCGGCCAGCCGCTCTCGGGAGCCACCGGGTATACCTCCCCTCAGCTCAGCTTTCCCATCTCCCTCGCCATCGACGCAAACCATAACGCGTGGTTGGGCAACACCTACGGCAACACCGTTACCAAGGTCTCTCCCGACGGCACCCAGTTCACCAGTTACTCGTGCTGCAACTGGGCAGGCGGCATCGCCATCGATCAACGCGGAGACGTCTGGGTTGCCAACTATATGGGTGACAGCATCAGCCAGCTCGCCAGCGACGGGACCGTGATCTCCAGCGGTTACAACGACAACCAGGCCAGCATTCAGCATCCGCAGGGCATCGCCATCGACGGCGGAGGCCACGTGTGGGTCACCAATATTCTCGGCGCATCGATCACCGAGTTGGCCGGCTCTGCCGCAAGCTCTCCCGGCCAGATCCTCTCCCCCACCGCCGGCTGGGCCAAAGACACAAACATTGGCGAGGGTTGGGCTATCGCGATCGATGCCAGCGGCAATCTCTGGATCACGAACTTCTCCACCAACGTTCTGACTGAGATTGTAGGGCTCGCCGTTCCAGTAAAAACTCCCCAGTTAGGCCCGGTGCAGTCCCCCTAAGCAATTAGCAATCGTCTACTCGCTATCAAGGCAGCGAAGCCGATCAAGGCCGCTCGGGGTATTGCGTACTCATGGCTGCCTGCGGTCCTGATCCGTCGATGGGCCAACTCGCTAATCAGGGGATGGAGAGAGCTCATCTTCCAATGGGAGCGCTTCCCTTGAATTGTGTCAACAAACATTTGCAGGCGACATCTTTGGATATTGAATCGGGCAGTGAGGGCGGCGAGCGTCTCTCGGGTAAATCTTTTGGACTAAGGCAAATCGCTTTGTGTATGGCAAAGCTTCGGTGCAGGGAGTGCTGACGACTGATCCGCTTCGAGGCTTCGGTGGCTTGGAGGGTTGGGATGGTGGCGGGGTGGGGTGGGTGCTTCTTTCTCGGTTTTCTGGTCGTCTTTCTGGTCTTCTTCGTGTTCCTTTTTCTGGTCTTCTTTCTGCTTTTCTTTCTGTTCCCTTTCCTGTTTTTCACTTTCCATCATCTTTTCGAGGAGGAGTCGGACGGTGCTTTTGCGTTCTCCTGCGCGGGCCACTTCGGTTCGGGGAGCGAGGATGCCGAGGGTGGGGTCGATGG
>JBDTEQ010000185.1:0-11083 GCA_039922475.1 Edaphobacter sp. | reverse complement strand
CACTTGATAGTTTTGCCGTCGGCATCGTGACCACGGTGAATCAACAGAATGAGCAGGGCGTGGACGCTAATGGCAATAACGGCGGCATGCTGTTCAGTTTTCCGTCTAATCAGTTACGTGCGGCTGCGCAGATCGAGGTTGTGACTACTGATCCGAACGCCGTTGCTGCTGCTGGGCCGGGAGAAGGGTCTGCAGGTAATACAAACGCTTCAGCGTTGGCCAATCTCTCCACCGCGAACGTTGTAGGCGGGCAATCGGCTTCGGGATTTCTGGCCTCCTTTCTTGGTCAGATCGGCAACGACACCTCTGCGGCGACGACGAACAACAGCGCGCAGAAGGCTACGTTGACGCAACTGACGACGCAGAGAGATTCGCTCTCCGGCGTCTCGCTCGATGAGGAGGCGTCGAACCTGACCCAGTTCCAACGGGCTTATCAGGCGGCGGCACAGGTCTTCAACATCGCCAACTCGATCATGGCCAGCGCACTGAACCTTGGCGTTGAGACGTCGGTGGCCTAGTGGCAGCATCCAACCATCCTCGCATTCCAAGACTGAAACTCAGGAGCACGATTATGCGCGTCGATCCGAACTACATTGTGAACCTTACGGCTGCCGTGGACCAGTCGGCGAACCAGCTAAATACGCTTACCTCCGAGCTGTCGAGCGGCCTGCGGGTGGCTTCGCTCTCGGACGATCCGGTCGCAGTGGCGCAGAGCACGCTCTTCGGCAGCGCGATTGCCAAGGACGACTCCTTCGTTCAGAGTGCTGCGGGAACAGCGTCGCGGCTGCAGGTGACCGATTCGACGCTGGGGGAGGTGGTCAGGCAGGTGACTTCCGCTTTGTCGACCGCGGTCTCGGGCAACAGCGGGACATTGAACGCGAGCGATCTCGCCAGCGTCGCGCAAACGTTGAGCGGAGTTCGCGATCAGGTGCTTTCGCTTGCGAATACGAGCTACCAGGGGCAGCACCTGTTTGGCGGAAGCCTGGGGTCTACTCCTCCGTTTACTCTCAATACCGCGACCAATCCTGCGACGGCGGTCTACAACGGCGACTCCGCCTTGCAATATGTTGAGACTCCGAGCGGGCAGAAGATCCAGGTGAACCTTCCCGGGTCTAATGTTTTCGGTTCGGCGGGCTCCGGTGTTCTGGGGGCGCTGAACCAGTTGATCTCCGATTTTTCCGGCGGCGCAACGAGCGCTACTCTTACGACAGATACTGGCGCGTTGACGACGGCACTGGGACAACTGTCGTTACAACGCAGCACGCTGGACAGTTCTTTGAGCCGGCTGCAGGCTACCAGTACCTTCGCGCAGACGGAAGAGAGCCAGTTGAAGGTGGCGCAGAGCAATCTGGTTTCGGCCGATCCTGCGGCGGTGGCCAGTCAACTGTCCACGACTGAGACTCAGCATCAGGCGCTGCTCAGCGTGATCCATTCGCTTGGCGCCGAGGATCTCTTCAGTCTTATCCGATAGGTTGTGCTTCTTTCCGGAACTGTGCACCCGCTCGATCAGGGCTGCGAGAGGACGACGGTTCCCGGGCGGACCTGCTGGGGTGCGTTGAGTCTGGTTTTGGGCAGAGTGGTGGAGAGCTTGAGCGAGACCATCTTCTTACTGGCATCGACGGAGAAGGTGGCGACGTAGGTTTCGACGATGGCGTCGTGAAACTGTTTGAGAAACGGAGCGAGGGAGACGGGGCTGCCGACTCCCTGATAGTAGGTGGTGCCTCCGGTGCCCTGGGCCACCTGCTGGAGATAGCCTTGCCCGCTGAAGCTGCCGCGACCACCACGGAAGCCTGCATCGTTGTAGTAGATGGAGTAGACGGGGACGCCGGCGCGCTGTGCGTCTGTGACGGCCGAGGCTACGTAGGGGCTGTCCTGATTGAGGATGCTGGTGCTGCCGTTGTAGGGGTCGACGCCGTTCGTGATCATGAGGACGATGCGGGCCTTGTGCGTAGGCTGCTGCTTCGGGGTGGCTTCACCTTCGGCGCGTGGCGGCCAGTTTTTTACGAAGTCGGAGAGGCAGAAGTAGGGACTGGCGCTGGCGCCTCTGAGACCAAAGGGAAGACGAAGGCCCTGAGCGACCGCGGCACGATTGGTGCTGAAGCCGGACATGTTGTCGGCTGAGACTACGCGTCCATTCTGCATGTACCCAATGAAGACCTCTGTGCCGTCGGGGAGGCCGGTAATGAAGGCCTTGATGTTGTTCATCTCGATGCCGATGCTGGAGCGGAGACCGTCGTCGATGAGGAGAGCGACCTGCGCACCGTCAGGCGGGACGGGAGAGAGGTTGAGAAGAGGCGTGACGCGATTGTCGACTTTGAGGGTGACGTCTTTGACGGAGGGCGTGACGGGATTTTTGGAGTCGACGGATATGAGCGCCTGCGTGGGGGTGCCGCCCTCCTGCTGGGCCTGAATGGCAGGGATGGCAAGAACAAGGAGCGTGAGGGCGAGAATGTGTTTCGTCATTCGAGTAATCCTTCTTTCCTTCGATTAGACGCAGATGCGAGATGCACCGGTGCAGGGACGAACCCCAAGTTACAGGAAAAAGACAATATTTTCCCTGGATTTAGAGAGGCCGTCTTAGTTAGACACTGCTTTGAGAAATTCGATGCGCAGGAGTGCCTGTGTGAGATCAGTTGCGGCCGATGCGGATCTTCATTCCGATGCGGAGGGTGAATGGCAGGCCAGGATAGCCGATGGGGCCCATGTGTTGCTGACCGAGAAGATTGTCGAGCTGAGTGAAGAGAGTGATGTGGCTTGTCGCTCTGACGACTGCGTTGAGGTCGAGCTTGGTGTAACCGAAGTCGAGATTGCGGTTGGGGAGGAGGAGCGTGTTGCCGCCGTTGCGGTCGTTGTTGAGTTGGAAGGTGGAGTCGTCGCTTTCGCCACTGAAAGCACCTTTGAGGGCGGCAGAGAATCTGTTCGCGCTGTACTGCACGGCGAAGAAGCCGCTGTTGGGCGGGCGGCGGAACGGACGGTTGCCGACTAGAGGCGAGAGCGCTCCGATGGGGATGGCGGGGAGGTTGGGATTGATTGCTGGAGTGACGGTGTCGGATGCGAAGGACTGCTCGACCAGCGATGCGAGGTAGGTGTAGCCGCTGCGGAGGAAGAGATGGTTGAAGGGTTGGTACTGAAGTTCGAGTTCGAGGCCTTGAGCACGATAGGCGAGTGAGTTGAGCGAGGCAGCGGGGATTTGCTTGGCAATGTTCGTCGGGATGTTGAAGTAATGTTCGAGGCCGTTGGGGGCGATGAATTCGAGCTGGTGGTTGAACTGGTTGTGGAAGTAGCCGGCTTTGAGGATTAGTTTTTGATTGAGGATGTTCTGCTCGATGCCGAGGTCGTAGGTGCGGGAGCGCTCGGCGGTGATGGGAGCGATGTTGAAGGTGCCGCTGCCGGTTTGTTGCAGCAACGTAGCGAGGCTGGTTAGTTGGGCGGTGAGGGATGGCTCCTGCACGCCGGTGGCTACGTTGGCGCGGAGGAGCGTGCCGCGAAAGGGGCGATGGCCGGGGCGGATGGCGGAGTAGGTGAGGCCGATGCGCGGGGTTCCGGTGACGCCGACGAGTTCGTTCTGCTGGATGCCGCCGCCGAGGGAGTAGAAGAGACGATGCTTGATGTCGCCCTGGACCTGGAGAGTGTAGAGGTAGTTCGCGCGCTTGATGATCTGGTTTTGCGTGGCGGGTGTGAGGAGGCGGCCACGTTCGTTTTCGTACTGGAAGCTGAAGAGAGCGGCGATGCGCCAGGGGAAGGTGTAGCTGGATTGGTAAGAGAACTCGTCGCGGTTGGATACGGCGTCGTAGGCGGGGAGGATGAAGGCTGCCTGTCCGGTGGCGGTGTAGCCGTTGGCTCCGCGAAGAGTGACGGTGTTGCCGTAGTAGATCGTTTCGGGTACGCCGTTGATGATGGTGGTGACTGGCTGGCCGGTTGGGGTGAACTGCTCGACTTGTTCTCGCTGGCGGACTATGCCGTAGCGGGCGAGGTTGTGCCAGTTCCCTGCTAACGTGTTCTCGATGGTGAGGCCGGAGTAGATGTTCTGGTTGGATTGTTTGCCGGAGGAGGAGATGGCGTAGATGTCATGTGCGCCTGGCAGGCCGGTGGCGGAGTCGGTGTTGCGGAGGGTGAAGCGGGCGGTGGTGTTGGTGAAGATGCTGTAGCCGATGTTCGCGACTTCGTTGGTGGAGTGGTAGCGATCGAGACGGAGAGCGTTGGAGGTGTCGAAGCGGCTGAAGGCTCCGAGGTAGTCGAGCTTGTTGAGGGCGCCGGCGAGATTGGCTTCGTTGCGATAGGTGGAGAAGTTGCCGGCGTCGCCGGTGTAGTTGAGTGTAGGGCTGAGGATGTTGCTGCGCACGGTAGCGAGGCTGACGGTGGAGGCTTCGGCTCCGGTGCCTTGTAAGGCGCTGTTGGCTCCGCGGTAGATCTCGGGACCAGTGAGGGCGATGGTGGAGATGGGGCTGAAGTCGAAGTGGCCGCCAATGTTAGCGGCGGGAATGTCGTCGATGAGGACTTTGTTGGCGCTGGGGCTGCCGCCGCGAATGTAGAGATCGATGGGGCCGCCGGTCTGCCCGGTTTGAACGACGTTGGTGCCCGGGGATTGGCGGAGGTCGTTGGTGATGTTGATCTGGGTGGTGAGAGCGGATTCGGGGATGAGCGTGACGGCGGCAGGAATCTGCTGGATCGGCGTGGGGATGCCGCTGGAGGTGCGCGTGGTCTTAGGCGTGACGGAGTCGTACTGCATGATGATGTTGCGAGTGATGACAGCGATGCGCGCGCCGTAGAAGGCGTGGCCAATGCTTGGCATGTAGGGAGCGGCGGAGGTGAGGAGGAGGAAGCGACCGGGGACGGAGCTGCGAATCTCGTAGGAGCCATCCATCTGCGAGACGGTGAAGGCGATGACCTTCTGGCCCTGGACGAGTTCGACACGAGCGTTGCCTAACGGGACGCCGTAGGGTGTGGTGACGGTGCCTCGGACGATGACGGCCCGGGCGGGAAGAGTGAAGAGAGCCGCTGCGACGAGGGTGAGGAGGGTCAGCGTCGCTTTGCGGTGGTGCGGGTGGGGCATGGTTCGATTGTAAGGGTGCCGCTTGAGAGAAAACGGGCGACAGCAAATGTAACAGCAGATCCCCTTCGGGGATGACAACAAGAAATATGAAGACGTTAGTGAGTTCAGGGAATGAGGAGGAGTTTGCCGGAGGTTTTGCGGGATTCGAGATCGCGGTGAGCGTGGGCGGCGTCGGCGAGCGGGTAGATGTGTTCGAGGCGAAGCTTGAGGGTGCCGTTGGCTATGCCGTCGAAGACATCTTTTGCTCGGGCTTCGAGGTCGGCGGTGGTGACGACGTAGTCCTTCATCGTGGGCCGGGTGACGTAGAGCGAGCCCATGGTGGAGAGGCGGATGAGGTCGAAGGGAGGGACGGCTCCGCTGGCTCCTCCGAAGAGGACCATGAGGCCGCGGGGGCGGAGACACTGGAGGGATTGCTCGAAGGTGGTTTTGCCGACCGAGTCGTAGACAACAGGGAGGCCGCGGCCGGAGGTGAGTTGTTTTACCTTCGCTGCAAAGTCTTCCTTGGTGTAGAAGATGATCTCGTCGGCACCGGCGGCGCGGGCGAGTGCGGCTTTTTCTTCGGTGGAGACGGTGGTGAAGACGCGGGCTCCACGGGCTTTGGCCATTTGGATAAAGAGGAGACCGGTTCCACCTGCTCCGGCGTGGATAAGCACCTCGTCGCCGGACTGAATGGCGTAAGTGGAGTGGGTGAGGTAGTGCGCGGTGATGCCCTGAATGAGCGCGGCCGCTGCCTGCTGGAAGCTGACTCCTTCAGGAATGCGAATGAGTCGATCGACAGGGGCGATGGCGAGCTGGGCATAGGTTCCGGGGATGCCACACCAGGCGACACGATCGCCGGCCTTGACCGTGGTGACGTCCGGGGCGGTGGCGACGACGATGCCTGCGGCCTCCTGCCCAAGGGTGTAGGGGAGTTTTGCGGGGTAGCGGCCTTCGCGGAAGTAGGTGTCGATGAAGTTGACGCCGGAGGCTTCGATGCGGATAAGAGCTTCGCCTGACGCGGGTGTTGGAGTGGGGAGATCGCGGAGGGTGAGGACGTCGGCAGAGCCAGTGGTGAGGATTTGAATAGCTTGCATGGTGAATGCCAGAGTACAACACCGGAGCGATACGTGGACAACACGGACCCGAGAGTTCGCGAGCAACGCGATTCGTTTGTGTGCGAATTCAAAGCGGTTTTCGCGATTTACACTCCGAAGCCCCGACAGTGTCGGCGAGTGTATTTTCCTTTGGGGGCGAGGTATCTTCAAGGTTAATCTGTTTGTGGAGCTGTGGATTCAACTTAGGCTTGGGAAGAGTAAATTGTTTGCCATGATCCTTCGATCTCTTTTACTGACGCTCGTCCTGGTGTGCAGCGGCTTTGCGCAGGACAACCCTGAGTGGACGACACCGCATAAGCCGTTTCGTATTGTGGCCAACGTGTACTACGTCGGCAGCCAGGACCTGGCGTCGTACCTGATTGTTACGCCCAAAGGAAATATTCTGATCAACAGCAGTTTGCCGAGCAGCGTTGCTCTGATCAAGAAGAACGTCGAGGCATTGGGATTTCATTTCAGCGACACGAAGATTCTGCTGATCAGCCATGCGCATTGGGACCATGCCGCCGGAAGCGCGGAGATCGTGCGGTTGACGCATGCAAAGTACATGGTGATGGATGCCGATGTGCCGGTGGTGGAGTCGGGCGGGAAGACGGACTTTCAATATGGTTCGGATGCCGAGAGCCAGTTCCCTCCGACAAAGGTGGATCGGGTACTGCATGACGGCGACCAGGTGACGCTGGGAGGAACCGTGCTTGTCGCGCACAAGACGCCGGGGCACACCAAGGGATGCACGACTTGGACCCTGAAGGTGCGCGAGAACAATAAGACGTACAACGCGGTGATTGTAGGAAGCCCGAATGTGAATACAGGGTACAAGCTGGTGGGAAATGCCGCTTATCCGCATATCGCACAGGACTATGAGACGACGTTCCGCGTACTGAAGTCGCTGCCTTGCGATGTGTTTCTGGGCGCGCATGGGAGCTACTTCGGGATGGAGGCGAAGTTCGCCCGGATGACTCCGGGAGGGCCGAACCCGTTTGTCGATCCGGATGGTTATCGGAGCTATGTCGCAGAGCGAGAGCAGGCGTTCCAGCGGGAGCTGGCCAAACAGTCGGCTCCATAATTGGGACATATAAACCCATGATTCTCCTGCAGATTCCTGCTTGTGCGCAAAAAGAGGGATGCGTCGGTTCGCAATTCTCCTGTTCATTGGAGGAAACGAGATGCTAGCCTTGTATCTCTCACAAGTAATATGCAAAAGAGTGCGGCTGCAACTTGATGCATATTGAAAAAGGAACAACAGGTCATGGGACTGGGCACTGGGATCGTTCGCGGGGCGTTGGTGACGGGGATGTTCGTCCTGGTTACGGGATGCCACGCGAGGCACCCGACCGGTGATGAGACGTTCTTGGAACGAGTCTCGCGTGTTGGCGGTCTGGGCGGACAGGCGGTAAAGCCCGGAGCGCTTGCCGAAGAAGGACGCGCGGCAATTATCAATCAATGTGCGAAACAATCCTATGAAACGGCGAGTAAAGGGTTGATCGTCAACGAGACGGGCCTGCATGAAGATGTGTTCGCTCTGCGGAACCGCATCTCCTATGGAGAGATTGCGTATGGGCTGGACGATGCACTGAGGCTTGAGTCCTTACTTAGCAAAGAGGCAGATAAAAGTGCAAACCCGAAAGACCAGCAGGATTGTATCCGGGAGTTTGCGGAACATATGGAGAGCTTGACCGACCCGATGGTCGAAGAGGATGCAAGGGAGAAAGAGCTGGATGTCTCGGCGTATAAGGATTCCGCAAAAGAGGCTGATGAGCAGACAGAGAAGAAACTGCGCGGACCCGAGACGCCCGCGATGCCTAAGCCGCAATCATCGGATTCCCTGCCGCAGAGTTATTGAAGAAGACTTTCTTCGGAACGAAGGCGCAGAATGCGGTCCACAGCGTAGGGTGCGCGGTGGGAGGCGGTGAAGAAGTGGCGAACCTGAAGCTCGCCTAACAGACCGATGCCCATCATCTGGATTCCGGCGAGGATAAGAACGCCGGCGATGACAAAGACAGGCCCGTGAAGCGACATGATGTGTTGCCCTGTCACGACTTTGAGGACAAGCAGCCACGCTGCCATGCCGGAGCCGGCCAACATGCCGAGTGCGCCGAAGGTCCCGAAGAAGTGCAGGGGGCGCGTCATGTAGCGGAGGAGGAATCGAATGGTGAGCAGGTCGAAGAAGACGCGGATGGTGCGAGAGAGTCCGTAGTGGGACTTCCCTGCTGTGCGGGCCGGGTTGGAGATGGGTATCTCGCAGATGCTGGCGCCGTACCAGGAGGCCAGAGCCGGGATGAAGCGGTGCATCTCGCCGTAGAGGGGAATGTTCTGGATGACTTCGCGACGATAGGCCTTGAAGGTGGTGCCGAAGTCGTGGATGTTGACGCCGCTGAGCATCGCCATGAGCCAGTTGGCGGCGCGGGAGGGGATGCGGCGGAGGAGGAAGTTGTCGCCGCGCTGTGCACGCCAGCCGCTGACGACATCGTAACCTTCTTCGAGCTTGGCTAAAAAGCTGGGAATCTCGCCTGGGTCGTGCTGAAGGTCGCCATCCATAGCGAGGATATAGTCGCCCTGAGAGTGATCGAATCCGGCGGCAAGGGCAGAGGTCTGGCCGAAGTTACGACGGAGTTTGATAACGAGGACTCGGCTGTCGACAGCTGCTATCTCTTCCAGAAGACGGTAGGTGCGATCGCGGGAGCCATCATCGACGAAGACCAGCTCGAAAGTTTCACCGACCTGCTCCATGACTGCCTTGAGGCGGTCGTAGAGCGTGGTGACATTTTCTTCCTCGTTGTGAAACGGCACGACGATGGAATATTTCGGCACGATTCGATGATACTCCAGCGACCTCAATTCAGCCGAAAAAAGGATGCAGGATTGCGGGTGAGCGAGTCTTTCAGATTACACAACTAGAAGTGAAGGGTCAGCACGTAATCCATCGCAGTCGGCTTTCCAAAGTATGACCCCGGAACGAACTTCGCCTGCTCGGCGGCGGCTGTAGCGGCATCGGCTAAAATACCGTCGCCTATCTCAACCCGGACATCGCGAACGTTGCCGTTCTCTAGAACACCGACGATCAGTCGGACATGTCCATGACTCCCATGACAGGGCTTCCCTGCCCTGCAATCGGGAGTGGGTAAACTGATCAGTCTGGGAGGTGTGTTGGGAGGCCTTCCCTGGGCGTTCCCCTGCGACAACGGCGCTATGAGAGATAGCACGAAGACGGCGCAGACTGAATGCATGGGCCATGCTCTCATGAGTCTGTACGACCTGAAGCATGATTCTCTCGCCTTTTTCTGAGATGGCGAAGATTAGACGAATTACGTGATGCCAGAAGATGACGGAAGAAACAGAGAGGCCATCCCCGCAGAGATGGCCTTACCTTATTCGTTTAGAGGTTTCTATCCTCGGAGGACTTTGCTGCGAACCACTCCCGCCAAGCCAAGGATACCTGTTCCCAACAACGCCAACGTGGATGGCTCAGGAACCGATGGAGGGATGGTAGTGACCGCTGAGTACGGAATAACTTCCCCCTTGTCCTCAGATGCAGTGAGCACAAAGTTCGCAGTTGCATTGTCAAAGCCGGGAGCTGAGAGCAAAACGGTTCCGGAAAAGATTCCCGGTGCGGTTTTGCTAAAGGATTCCAGATCACCTACCAACGAGCCAATGAAAATTACCTCGTTGCCCGGGACATAGGAGGTATAAGAAAGGAATGGATTCGTGCCGAAAACCCCCTGACCGTCGCCCAGCAAAGTGGCGAAAGAGCCGGTTTGAGTGCCGACGCCTGTGACGGCTGAACTAAGCAAGAGAGAAGACCCGTTGTCGGAAAACAACGTTCCATGAAACTCGAATTGACCAGTCATGATGGTGTCGGCATGCATGACGGCTGGCGCCGTAACCAATGCACATAAGGCAAGAAGAGTAAGCAGTTTACGCATGGCGTGAGTCTCCTAAATGCCTCTAAAGTTTTACGTTCAACTAAGAATCAAGGCGTTGACTGAAGATACTGCATGTGGATCTCCAAACCGGAGTTCATGTAACTACTTATTTATCAATGCGATAATGCCAACGCGTCCAGTGTAATGTGCAATGTTTTGCGTAAATTGGAGAAAAGAATGCTAACTCGCAAACATGATGTGCAGATGGCTTAGCCCTATTGATACATTGAGGTACCCCTATGGATGAGCTGACGCGCTCCTTAAATAGAGAAAGATATGACTCTGTTAGAACGTCAAAAAATGTGACTAACGTATTTCTTCTTGTAGGCCGTGCGGAGCAGGGTGTCGAGCGTGAAGCGATAGCTGAGATGAGTTCGGGGCTTACGATGAACGCGAACGAAGCGGAGATCGTTGTTGAGGGCTGGCCGACGGGAGTCTTGTGCGCAACCTCCGGCTTCGGTTCGGGAGCTGCGATGAGGCCGTCCCGAATGGCGCGATGCTCCATGGCTTTGCGATTTAGAGCGCGATTGAGCGCATCCATTCCGTTACCGAGCGTTCTTGTAAATCAGCGCCAGCAACTCGTCATACGTGGCCTGCCTCTCTTCGACTGATCCCGTTCGAATAGCATGAGTAGCGCAGTGGGCGAGGTGGTTGCGCATCAAGGCTCGGGCAACTGCTCGGAGCGCCTCCTGTGTTGAAGAAACCTGTGTCAGGATATCCGCACAGTAGCGGTCTTCGCTGACCATACGCTGCAGGCCGCGAATCTGGCCTTCAATACGCCGCAGCCGCCGCAGATTAGAAGCCTTGATCTCCGGATCGACGCCGACCGCCTTGCGCTCCTTTGTGCCCATCTCATTGATGCAGAGTTTGACGTTATTAGGACTCGGTCTCATCGTGTCTTTCTTTGTAGCCATATTCTCCTTATGCAAGTTGCAACCGGCGCAGTCGCAGGCTGTTGGTGACGACGCTGACAGAACTCAGCGCCATGGCTGCACTGGCGATCACCGGACTAAGCA
>JBDTEQ010000184.1:0-30761 GCA_039922475.1 Edaphobacter sp. | reverse complement strand
CGACGACCGCGAGAGTCCGCACCGACCGGTCCTTGCGATCGCTCCGGTACGTATCCCAATCCGGCTCTCCCAGCTCTGCGCCCTCCACCAGCGCCCGTGCCATCAGCGCACACGGCAGCGAATCCAGATGTTCATCGGACAGCGCATGGTCCTCTGGAAACGTAATTGCCATCTCGCGCACGCCCATCGGCTTGGCCGCCCGCACCGCAGTCCCCGCGCCCTTGCGGACCTCGTCCACTGAGACGCCATTAGCCTTCCCCAGACCTACAACCAGCAGTCTCTCCGCCTTCAACCCGCTCGGAGCATGCAGCAGCAGCGTCTCACCCAGCGTCGCCTTGAACTCGCCCGACGCCAGCACCTTCGCCGCGGCATCGGTCACTGCATCCGACGTCGTCAGCAACGCTGGCAAAGGCTCCGCGTCCTTGCCAACCGCAATGTCCACGGCAAATACCGCCAGCAACGGCGTCTGAAATCCGGCAGCGTCCTGAAACAGAAGTTTCGTATCCATAGGCTTCTATCCTAGCGCGACACGCATCACGACCGGAATCCTTTGCCTGCAACTTAAGCGGATATTATTGTCGTTGGCTCCGCGCAACCGCTGCCTTGGCCTCGTTATCGGCCTCGCGCTTCCGTTCTGTGGCGCGTTTATCCCACTCCTGCTTGCCCTTGGCCAGTGCCAGCTCGCACTTCACGCGCCCATTGCGAAAATAAAGTCGCGTCGGAATCAGTGTATAGCCCTTCTGCTTCGTCATACCTTCGAGCTTCCGCACCTCGCTCTTGTGCAGCAGCAACTTACGTGTCCGCAGCGAGTCGTGGTTCATCGCATTTCCATGCGAGAACGGTCCGATGTGAGCATTCAGCAGAAAACACTCCCCATCCTTCAACAGCCCATAAGCATCCTTCAGATTCGCCTTGCCCTCGCGGATCGACTTCACCTCGGTCCCTCGCAGCGCAACTCCGGCCTCGAACTTGTCCGAAAGAAAGTAGTTGAAACTCGCCGAGCGATTGAACGCAGCGTCTCGTTTGCCCGCCGCCACCGGATCGCGGTCTTTCTCTTTCACCACAGGCTTCGGCTGGTGAGCAACTGTCGGGTTGGAGAAGGAACGAGGCATGGAACCTTTTACTTTAACACGCCTGCAACTTAAGTCTCAGATGCTGGTCTCACCCGCGATACACCGGCGCGTCTAACCATCAACCGCAACAGCCGGTGTATCCATTCCGGTATTAGCCCGCCCGATCCTGTGGCCGCAACTCATGCTCCAACGCGTCCGCGAACCAACAAAGTCTACCCTTGTTCATGAGGTTCAACGTTCCGCGAATGCTATACTCACCCGAGCGCAGCAGCCTGGCAGGCACCGCCCAATCAGGCAGCGTCCTGCACAAAATCATCTTCCAGGCAGGCGTGCACTCCGGCAAACGCCACACTCTTCACGGTGTAAAGGACGGAAACGGAAGCAGCATGGGTCGCGGGTACAAATCAATCGGCAAAATATCGACAGTTCTTCGTAGAGCGCTTCCCCTCTTGCTTCTGTGCAGCTTCGCGGCCGCAGGTTCCATCACGGCTCACGCCCAGTCTGCCAAGAAGTGGGACAAGCGCGGCCAGGATGCTGAAGCGCGTCAGGACTTCGACGCCGCCTTCGAGGCCTATCACAACGCGACGCTCAAAAAACCCAGGGACCTCGTCTATAAAGAGCACTACGAGCACATGCGCTTTCAGGCTGCAATGGCTCACGTCGATCGCGGCCGCGTCCTTCGCCAGAACGGCGACACCGAAGGTGCAATCGCTCAATTCGACCGCGCCCTTCAAATCGACGCCGGCAATCAGGCCGCTCAGCAGGAGATCAATGCGATTCAGGACCAGCAGACCCTGAAGCAGGAAGAATCCCCTCAGGCCAAGGAGCAGATGTCTCGACAGAGCGAGACGCTTAGCAACCTCGGCTCCATCTCGGGGCCGGTTCAACTTAAGCCCCTCTCGAACGACCCCATCCCCGCCATCCACATGGTGGAGGACGTCAAGGTCATCTATCAGGCCATCGGCAAGGCTGCCGGCTTCAACGTTCTCTTCGATCCCGACTACACCTCCAAGCGCATTCCTGTTGACCTCACCAACGTCAGTTGGTCGGACGCTCTCCGGATCGTCGGCACCCTCTCGGGAACTTTTTACAAGCCCGTCACGCCCAATACGATCTTCGTGGCGCAGAACACCCGCACCAAGCGTACCGAGCTCGATGAGCAGGCCGTCCAGACCTTCTACCTCACCAACGCTGCCTCACAGAATGACGCCAACGAGCTTGTCATCGCCATCCGCAATCTGCTCGACCCCAGCGTCAAGATCTACCTCGTACCCAGCCAGAACGCCATCGTCATGCGCGCCACGCCGGACGAGCTTCTCGTCGCGCAGAAGATGCTCAACGACCTCGATCGCGCCCGCCCCGAAGTTGTCGTCGATGTAGCTGTCCTTGAAGTCAACCGCAACGTCGAGCACAACCTCGGCATCTCCCTCCCCAGCTCCATCAGCATCACGCCGCAGGCCAATCCCACCACCACCACATCCTCGGGCAGTACAGGGTCAACCGGTACTGGGACAGCTATAGCCAGCGCATCCAACTTCACCCTCAACTCACTCGCTCATCTCAACGCCAACAACTTCGCTGTAGGCATCACCGGCGGCACAATCAACGCGCTGCTCAACGACGCCGACACCCGCATTCTGCAGAATCCCAGCATCCGCGCCACCGATGGCCAGCGCGCCACCATGAAGATCGGCCAGAGGATTCCCATTGCAACCGGCTCCTACAACGCCGGAGTCTCCACCGGTGTAGCCAGCATCGGCGTCCAGACTCAGTTCACCTATCTTGACATCGGCGTCAACATCGAGATGACCCCGACCGTCCACTTCGACCGCGAGGTTACCCTCAAGATGAAGATCGAGGTGCTCTCCCACGCCAGCGATGTCACCATCTCGGGTGTCACGGAGCCCATCATCGGCCAGCGCTCCTCTGAGCAGGTCGTTACCCTCAAAGATGGTGAGCCCAGCCTGCTCTCCGGCATCATCACCAAGCAGGACAGTCTCAATATCAGCGGCACCCCCGGCCTCGGCGAGCTTCCGCTTCTGAAATACATCTTCTCCTCTCGCGACAAGATCAACGACAAGACCGAGATCGTCTTCCTCATCATCCCTCACATCGTCCGCGAGTCCGTCATCACCCGGGCCAACACCCGCGCCATCGATACCGGCAGCGGTCAGTCCATCGAGCTGCGCCACATGGCACCCTCAGAAGACGCCAGCGATGTCATCAACCCGATCACCAAATCTCGCGTCCAGGCAACGACCGCTGCCAACGCCGCCTCCGCCATGGCCCAGCAGCTCAGCCAGCAGGCAGAGCCCATCGCTCCTCCGCCCGCAGGCCAGCCCAACGCGCAAGCCTTCACTCCCAACGCTGTAGTGGCAGGCGCTCCGGTCAGCTTCACCGTCTCCCCGGCCAGCTCCAACCAGACTGTCGGCAGCACCTTCCAGGTCGCCGTCATGCTCGGCAACGGCCACGACATCGCCTCCGTCCCACTCCAGCTCAAGTTCAACCCCGCCGTCCTTCAGCTCGTCAACGTCGACTCCGGAGACCTCCTCAGCCGCGATGGCCAGATCGCATCTCTCGTTCACCGCGAAGACAACGGCCTCGTCGCCATCTCCACCAGCCGTCCTCCCAACGCCCCCGGAGTCAACGGGCAGGGAAGTCTCTGCACCCTCACCTTCAAGGCCGTCGCGGCCGGCGACTCCGACCTCACCCTCGTCAAAGTCGGTGCTCTCAACAGCAAGCAGGCCAATCTCCCGGCCGTCGGTTCTCAGGCCGTGGTACATGTGAAGTGAGTACCGGCGTCAATCCGCCCCGGTCCCTGATGACGAATCGATGTCTCGTGCGTCCGGTCTCTATGGGCGTCAATCGCAACCCGCAACGCGGCTCCGAGTACGGCCTCACCCTCGTCGAACTCATTATCTGCGTCGCCATTGTTGCCATCCTTGCCTCCGCGGCCATCCCCATCGCGCGCTTCCAGGTCAAGCGCGAAAAGGAGCGCGTACTTCGCCGCGACCTGTGGGAGATGCGCGACGCCATCGACCGTTACAAGGACGCCGCCGACAAAGGAGCCATGCAGATCAAGGCAGACAGTCTCGGCTATCCTCCCGACCTCGAAACCCTCGTCAACGGAGTCGACATCCAGGACAAAAAGGTAAAGTTCCTCCGCCGCATCCCCACCGACCCCATGACCGGAGACACCGACTGGGGCCTCCGCTCCAACCAGGACGACGCAGACTCCGACTCCTTCGGCGGCCAGAATGTCTTCGACGTCCACACCAAGAGCACCGCAACCGCACTCGACGGAACCAAGTACTCCACATGGTAGCTACTCCCAAAACCCGCGTAGTCTGCTTAGTCCGCGTAGTCCGATTAGTGCGCTCCTCCTGGTCGTCATTCCGCTCGGAAAAGGCGCACCTGGCAGCCGAGCCGTTGCCGTCTACTCCCTACTCCCTACCCCCTACTCCCTGCACTTCAGGCTTCACTCTGCTCGAGCTCATGATCGTCATGGTCATCATCGGCATTCTCGCCGCCATCGCCATCCCCGCCTACACAACCAACATCAAGCACGCCAGGGAAGCCGTCCTCAAGGAAGACCTCCACGTCCTCCGCCAGGCCATCGACTCCTACACCGTCGACAAGCAGAAGGCCCCACAGTCTCTCGACGACCTCGTCCAATCCGGCTACGTCAAGGTGATGCCCATCGACCCCTTCACCAACCGGTCCGACACCTGGATGCCCGCCCAGGAGGACACCCTCATGAGCCTCGACCAGACCGAATCCGGCATAGACGACGTACACAGCGGCTCCCAGCAGACCGCCATCGACGGAACCTCCTACTCCTCCTGGTAAGCAGAGAATAGGGAAGAGAATAGAAAGCCATCTTGCCTATCATCTGTTCCGCAGTTGTTTTCTGCCCGTTACCGCTACCGCCTGTTGTTGTTAGGGAAAGAGCAGGGAGTAGGCAGTAGCAGATACGGATCCGCCTTTGTTTTCTACTCCCTATTCCCTACCCCCTACTCCCTGTCCTCCGCTCACCAAAAGGCGCATACTATGGTCTAAGACTCGTTGAGCTGCGTCCGTCCGCAGGGAAGCCGCCCACAGGAGATTTCATTATGCGTCCCATTACTCAACTAGGTTTGGTCGCAGCCATCGCACTCTCCGTAGCCGCCTACGCTCAGACTCCATCGGCAACTCCCGCAGCTCAGACTCCAGCAACGCAGACTCCAGCAACACAGGCTCCCACCACACCGGCAGCGACACCGGCGGCTACTCCAATAACCGTCCCTGCAGCGAGCGACGAGAACACGCCGCCTCCGGCCCGGGTTCAAATCCATGCAGACGTCCCTGCAGAAAAGCCCATTCCCGGCCATCCCACTGCCTCCAAAAAAGAAAGCAAAGACGCCGCCAAAGAAGTAAAAGCTGAAAATAAGACCGATGTCCTCCCATCCCCCGGCGAAAACCTCGACACGCATATCAAGCCTGGCAGCGAAGATGACGTCAACGCCGTAGGCACACGCAACATCGGCGGCCGCGGCATGGGCAACTGGTACTCCACCGACTGGGAGATCCGCAACGGCAAGCAATATTCGATGGAGATTGAGAAGTCGGCCCACCTCGTCACCGATCCGGTCATCGTCGAGTACGTCAACCGCGTCGGCCAGAACATCGTCAAGAACTCCGACTGCAAGGTCCCCTTCACCATCAAGGTCATCGACTCCGACGAGATCAACGCCATGGCGCTCCCCGGCGGCTTCTTCTACGTCAACTCCGGCCTCATCATGGCCGCTGACGAAGAGGCTGAACTCGCTGGTGTCATGGCCCACGAGATCGCCCACGTCTGCGCCCACCACGCCGCCCGCCAGATGACCAAGATGAACTACGCCCAGATCGGCTCCATCCCGCTCATCATCTTCACTCAGGGATCATGGACCGGCTACGGCATCTACGAGGCGACTCAACTCGCCATCCCCATGGGCTTCCTCCAGTTCTCCCGCATGGACGAGGCAGAAGCCGACTGGCTCGGCGTCCAGTACATGTACAAGGCCGGCTACGATCCTCAGGCCTTCATCCAGTTCTTTGAAAAACTCGACGCGCTCGAGAAACACAAACCCGGCACCCTCGCCAAAGTCTTCTCCGACCATCCCCAGACCCCGGACCGCATCGTTCATTCCGAGGAAGAGATCGCGACAATCCTGCCCTCGCGGCCCGACTACATGGTCACGACCTCCGAGTTCGACGACATCAAGGCCCGTCTCGCCCGCCTCGAAAACAAGCGCAAGATCAATAACGGCAAGGACGGCAACAAGCCCACCCTCCGCCGAGCCAGCGCAGGCAAAAACGACCCCAACAATCCCGCAAGCTCCACTGACGACCGCCCAACCCTCGGTCGCCGAAACTAAGCCGCCGGAAACTAGCGGCCGCAACAAAGTCAGCCACGAAGATTGGGTGCCCCATCTTCGGCGCGCAGTTTGCGCCTAAGGTGGGCATTCGCGCTCCGCGCGAACCGCCGTTGCCTGTTCGTCTACGTCCTCCCAAACCCGATAAAATAAACTCATGAGCAAAAAGAACAAGAAGCACACCACCGGCTATACCGACGACCACGCCGCCGCCGGCCTCGACGCAAAGTTCCCCGCCATCGAAACCTGGCGCAATCAATTCAAGGCCTACGAGATCCTCGTCGACGATCCCGAGTTCACCAGCGTCTGCCCCAAGACCGGCCTTCCCGACTTCGGCCGCATCACCATCCGTTACATGCCCCGCGAGACCTGCCTCGAACTCAAATCCCTCAAGGAATATCTCTTCACCTACCGCAACCTCGGCATCTTTCAGGAGAACATCGTCAACCAGGTCCTCGACGACGTAGTCAAAGCCTGCAACCCTGTCTGGGCCAAAGTAGTCGGCGACTTCCGCCCCCGCGGCGGCATCTCCACCATCGTCGAAGCCACCTACCCTCGCACCGAAGCCGCCCCCAGAAAATAAATCCCGGAAAGTTGGCGTATTGTTAGCCCACCGGAAAACACCACACAAAACACCACGTTAACGACACGAATCACCATCGAAATTACCATCAACTCACCGCAAAAAGTGCTTGTAAATCTCCATATCCCCAAACAAAACCGCACTTTCCTTACGCCCTGAAAAAAATCTGTAAAACACCTGCTATCCTTCCCCTGAGACGATGGCTTCCGCATCCACGCAAAAGCCCAAACCCACCCGCTACGCCTCCGTCGCCGGAGCCACCACTGCGCTCGTCCTCCTCACCGCACTCAACTTCGTCAACTACATCGACCGCTACATCCTCCCCGGCGTTCAGGAGCAGATCAAAAGCGAGTTCCACCTCTCCGACGCCCACATCGGCAACCTCACTCTCTGGTTCATGCTCGCCTACATGTTCACCTCGCCGATCACCGGCTGGCTAGGCGACCGTTTCCCCCGCAAGCCCATGATCGTCATCGCCGCCCTCTTCTGGAGCGGCATCAACTTCCTCACCGCCACCGTCCACTCCTACAACTCGCTCAACCTTCGCCACGCAGCACTGGGCGTAGGCGAAGCCAGCTTCGGCATCTTCGCTCCTACACTCCTAGCCGACTTCTATCCCGAAGACCAGCGCAACCGCGTCCTCACCATCTTCAACGTAGCCATCCCCGTCGGCGCAGCTCTCGGCTACATCATCGGCGGCTCTGTCGGCGAACACTTCGGCTGGCGCATGTCCTTCATCGTCTCCGCCGTCCCCGGCACCATCATCGCAATCCTCATCGCCTTCTTCATGAAGGAACCCGCCCGCGGCGCCAGCCAGCACGACAAAGCAAAGTTCGAGAAGGGAACCGTCCTCTCCCTTCTGAAGAACAAGGCCTACCTCTCCTCGATCCTCGGTTACGCCGCCGTCACTTTTTCTCTCGGCGGCATCTCCTGGTGGATGCCCTCCTTCCTCCAGCGTGTCGACGGCCGCAGCGAATCCTCCGCCGCCTACATCATGGGAGCCATCACCGTAGTCACCGGCCTCGGCGGCACCATCACCGGCGGCACTATCGCGCAAAAATGGTCCCGCACCAACTCCAAAGCCCTCTACCTCGTCCCCGCCATCAGCTCTGCACTCGCCGTCCCACCCGCACTTCTCTGCTTTTTCGGCCCGCATTCACTCACGCTCTACGGCCTGGGCGCAGCAATATTTTTAATCTTCCTCGGCACCGGACCGGTCAACGCAGCCACCCTCAACGCCGTCCGTCCCGAGATCCGCGCCACCGCCATGGCTGGCCAGCTCTTCATCATTCATGCGCTCGGCGACGCCATCTCTCCCCGCATCATCGGCACCGTCAGCGACCACTCCAACCTGAACATCGGCCTCGGCTCCACGCTGATCACCATGCTTATCGCCGCCGTTATCTTCTTCTTCGGCGCACGCTACGCCCCACCCTTGCACTCGTCGGAGCCGCAGCCATCTCCCGCATAACCTGCGTGCCTCTGTTTTACTTCTTAGCGAACGATCGCACCAGGATCACCATGTTCCACAGGTCATCCGTCTTCGCGCGGACACCTTCAGGAGGCATCTGCCCTTTGCCGTTCTTGATGATGTAAAACAGCTCGCCATCAGTCATATCCTTCAGCGCCGCAGGATCGGTATAGTCCTTCAGCGGAGGCTTCATCTCGATATCGCCTTTGCCATTACCGTTTGCCCCATGACACATCGCGCAGTCATACCCGTACATCTTCTTCGCATGAGCCTGGGATTCAGCAGTAGGTTTCACCGGGTTCGCCATATGCACCGCATCCGCAGGAATCGCAAACGGCACAGGCGTAGCAGGTTGCTGTTGCGGCGCGAGCGAAAGATACACTAGAGCGAAGAGGGCGAGCACAGGCTTCAGCATTTCAGCCACCTGTATTGCAGACGGCATCCTATGCCCTCCGAAATACCGATGGGAAGCATTATCTTTAGCGCGTACTCCTTTACTCGAATCCCACATTCAAGTTCAGCAAAAGCCCACATTCAAAACTCAGTAAAAAAGTCGTCATCTCGACCGAAGCCGCTCACAGTCCCATCGTGAGCGGCGCAGTGGAGAGACCCCCGTATTTCGTCTTTGCCTTTGCCTGTCTTCTATCCTGCAGGCTGCAGGAACTACCGAAGGCAAGCCTCTAGTAGCATTGCATGTAGCCACGCACAGTGACTTACTCCATCCAACTCGCAGCCTGGCTCATCGCGATCGCCTGGCTCTGGAAGTCGATAGCCGCCACCTACGGTCTCCCCCGCATCCCCAATCTCCTCGACCTCCGGCACAACGACCCGCAACACAATCGATCGCCGCAGAACACGCCGTCAATCACCGTCATCGTTCCCGCCCGCAACGAAGCCGCCGACATCGCTGCCACCCTCCACTCCCTCCTCGCGCAGGACTACCCGAACCTCCAGATCATAGCCGTCAACGACCGCAGCACCGACTCGACCGGCGCGATCATCGACACCATCGCCGACCAGCATCCAGAAAAACTCCGCGCCCTCCACGTCACCGAACTCCCCGAAGGCTGGCTAGGCAAAACTCACGCGATGGCCCTCGCCGCGCGCCAGGCTCCCACCGACTATCTCCTCTTCACCGATGCCGACGTCCTCTTCCACCCCACCGCCATCCGCCTCGCACTGGCAAACGCCGTTGCATCGCACGCGGACCACCTCGTCCTCCTCCCCACTACCATCATTCGTCGTTGGGACGAGGCCGCCATCCTCGGCTTCTTCCAGATCTTCAGTCTCTGGGGAGCCCGTCCCTGGCGCGTAGCCGACCCAAAATCCAAGCGCGACGCCGTCGGCATCGGAGCCTTCAACCTCCTCCGCGGCGAAGCGTATATAGAAATCGGCGGCTTCGAATCGCTCCGTCTCGAGATCGTCGAAGACCTCGGTCTCGCTCGCCGCATCAAGCGAGCCGGCCTCGCCCAACGCATCGTCTTCGGTCACGGTCTCGTCAGCCTTCACTGGGCCTCCGGCATCCCCGGCCTCGTCAGCGTCATGACAAAAAACCTCTGGGCCGCCTTCCGCTTCTACCTCTGGCTCTCGCTCCTCGGCTGCCTCTGGCTCATCACCTTCTGCGTCGCCCCTGCAGTGGCACTCTTCTTCAAACCCACGCGCATCCCCGCCATCCTCACCCTCGCCGCCGTCGCATGGGCCTATCGCCTGCTTAGCCGGCACTCCGGCATCTCCACCTGGTATGCACTCTTCTTTCCCTTCGCCGCTCTCGTCTTCGCCTTCGCTCTCCTCCGCTCCATATTCGTCACGCTCCAACAAGGCGGCGTCATCTGGAGAGGAACCTTCTACCCCTTAGCCGAGCTACGCAAAAACGCCGCCCCCATCTTCTAACCTTTCCCGCGATTAAGAGGAGAACACTCGCTCAGGCTGCGCACTTCCGAGCTCCAGATCACAAATCCGTATCCCAATTTGTTCTTATCCCCGATCGTCCATAACTGGCTATCTGCATATGCAAATGGAAGCCGAGGTGGGGTATTATTTGAAGGAGCAGGGGCGGACAAAGATGAGCACTATACTCCAGGACCTGCACTTTGCCTTGCGCCAACTTAGGAATGCGCGAGTCTTCGCTGTAACAGCAGTTCTCACTCTTGCACTTGGAATCGGCATCAACGCGGCTATGTTCTCCGTCGTCGATCAGGTTCTTCTGCGCAGCCTGCCGTTTCCGCGCGCCAGCGAGATCGTCCAGATGGGTGTCCGCTCCGCCAGCGGCGGCTTTTCCGCCACCTCGCTCCCCGATATTCAGGACTGGCAGACCCGCAGCCACTCCTTCCGGCAGATCGCCTACTACACCATCCAGGTTCCCACCCTCGGGGGCACCTCGAACCCCAGGATCATGCCGCAGATCGTCTCCAGCACCAACCTCTTCGACGCGCTGGAGGTCAGGCCGCTAATGGGCCGCGCCTTCCTCCCCACAGACAGCGCGCCCGGCCAGACCAGCGTCGTCATCCTAAGCGCCGGAACCTGGGACGACATCTATCACTCCGATCCCCAGATCATCGGACGCTCCGTCCCCATCAACGGCATCCCCTACACCGTCATCGGCGTCATGCCCAGGGGCTTTGCCTTTCCCTCCAGCACCGGCGACACCTCCATCTGGACTCCGCTCCCGGTTCATGACAAGGCCCTGCAGGATCGCTCCTCCGCCGCACTCAGCGTCATTGGCCGTATGCGTCCCGGCATCACCCTGGCCGACGCGACACACGAGATGAACTCCATCCATACTCAGCTTCTCCATGAGTACCCCAGGGATGAAGGCATCAACCCCATGCATATGGAGTTGTATCCCAACGTCATCACCGGCTCTGCCCGGCCCTCCATCATCGCGCTCGACATCGCCGTCTTCGCCGTATGGCTCATCGCCTGCGCCAACATCGCCGGCCTCCTGCTGGCCCGCGGAAGCGGCCGTCGTCGCGAGATCGCTCTTCGCACCGCGCTCGGCGCACAGCGTGGCCGCCTCATCCGTCAGTTCCTCACCGAAAGCCTTCTCCTCAGCCTGGCTGGCGGAGTGCTGGGCCTCGCACTCGCTGCACTCTCGCTCAAGCTCCTCAAGCACTACCTCGCACACGCCGTCATCTTCGGCGATCAGATTCACATCGACCTCAAGGTCTGCGCCTTCCTCCTCGTAGCCTCCTGCGTCTCGGCCCTGCTCTTTGGCCTTCTTCCTGCCGTTCACGCCTCCAACGCACCTCCGCAGGAAGGCCTCCGGCAGGGAACTGCGGCATCCGGCACCTCTCGCAGTCAGAACCGCTGGCGCGACGCACTCGTCATCGGCGAGATCGCTCTCACCCTCACCCTCCTCATCGCTGCCGGCCTCATGATTCGCACTCTCATCTCTCTCCGCCACACCCGCGTAGGCTTCGTCGCCGATCAGGTCGTCACCGGCGAAATCTACCTGCCAAGCCACTCCGCCATCTTCTTCTCGCAACCGCAGCAGCAAGGCGGAGCTTCCATCATTCAAACCTTCTACGATCCTCTCCTCGCTCACCTCAAGTCACTCCCAGGAATCCAGTCCGCGGGCTTCACCACCGTCCGTCCCCTGCAGGGTGGCTGGGATTTCAACATGTCCATCGATCTGGCGAATCACCCCAAGCCCCAGCACTCCTCGCAAGCCGAGGCGCAGGCCCGTGCCACCACGGCAGAATACTTTGGAACCATGGGCATCCGCCTTCTCCAGGGACGCCTCTTCGCCACCACCGACTCCGCCTCAACCCAGCCCGTAGCCATCGTCAACCATGCCTTCGTAAAGCGCTTCTTCCCCAATGAAAATCCCATCGGCCAGCAGGTTCGCTTCAACGAAAAAGGCGACCGCCAGTGGTCCACCATCGTCGGCGTCGTCGACGACAGCCCGCAAAAGACCCTGGGCCAGCCGTCCCAGCCCGAAGTTCACTACAACCTCGAACAGCTCCTCCCCCAGGATGAGCTCTATCCCGTCCTCGGCAACTTCTTCATGAACGTCGCCGTACGTTCTTCACTCCCCACCGATACCATCGACCGTGAGCTGCATCGCGCAGTGCATGACCGCCAACCAGACGCCGCGCTCAACAACGTCCAGACCATGCAGCAGGTCGTCGACAACTCGCTGGGCAATCAAGTCCTTGCCGCTCGCCTCCTCGGACTCTTCGCCTTCGCCGGCCTGGGCATCGCAGTCGCCGGTATCTACGGTCTGCTCGCATACTCGGTCAGTCAGCGCACTCGCGAACTTGGCGTTCGTCTCGCCCTCGGCGCACAGCGCAAAGCCGTCCTCTGGCTCGTCCTCCGCCACGCTTTAATCCTGCTGGCGATCGGCCTTACGGCAGGAGCCATCATCACCGCAGCTTCCAGCAAACTGCTCACCTCGCTCCTGCCCTTGAAGCTCAACAGCTACGACATCCTGGTATCTCTCTCTGTAGCTCTTCTTCTCACGCTCTGCGGTCTCATCGCCAGCTACCTTCCAGCCCGTCGCGCCGCCCATATCGACCCGGTAGTTGCGCTGCGCACGGAATAGACACCGGGAATTCATCCTCCTATCTCTAATATCTACAGCTACTTGCAACTATTTTTCTGTATTTCAGCCCAAAAAAGCCGTGTCAAGCCCCAGAACAACTTAACCCATGGCCCATCAACGATTTATCCTTGGCCTCTTTTCCCTGTTCAGCCCGCTATAATAGAACCAGAGAGAAAAACAAAGCCCCAATGCCGGACGCATTGGGGCTTTCTCATTAAGTATCGTGGAATCAAGACTTTGCCAAAAGGATCTCGTAGAATGAAGGTATTTCAATCTAAGTCCAGACCTAAACCCTCTGTTCAGAAGACTTTGCGCAAAATCGAACGGGGTGGGGGGTATCCCAGTCCAGGCTCAGCTCAAGCCTCCACCAGAACCTTTCCATACCGCCCCTCGACGTACTTGTCGAGAATCACCTGGAACTCTTCGACGATCCGGTCACCTTTCAACGTGGTGAACAGTTGACCGTCAACATACACCGGAGCCTTCGGTTCCTCGAACGTTCCCGGCAGCGAGATGCCGATGTTGGCGTGTTTCGACTCGCCCGGCCCGTTCACCACGCAGCCCATTACCGCGAGCTTCAACTCCTCGACGCCTGGATAGATCTTCTTCCACTCCGGCATCGAGGCCACCAGGTAACTCTGAATCCGCTCCGCCAGCTCCTGGAAGTATGTCGAAGTAGTCCGCCCGCAACCGGGGCAGCTCGTCACTTGAGGCATGAAGCTGCGAATTCCCAGCGACTGTAGAATCTGCTGCCCGCACCGAACCTCCTCACTCCGGTCCCCACCCGGAGTAGGAGTCAAACTAACCCGGATCGTATCCCCGATCCCAGACAACAGCAAAGGAGCAAGACCAGCAGTCGAAGCCACAACGCCCTTCATCCCCATACCGGCCTCGGTCAAACCAAGATGCAGTGCATAGTCGCAACGCCGCGCAAGTTCGCTATAAACATCAATCAAATCGCGGACACCGGAGACCTTTGCAGACAAGATGATCTGGTCGCGTCGCAGCCCATACCGCTCTGCCGCCGCAGCATTATCCAGCGCCGACACCACCATCGCCTCCATCATCACATCGCGAGCGGGAAGAGGATCGGCACTCTTCGAATTCTCGTCCATCATCTTCGTCAACAGCGCCTGGTCGAGCGAACCCCAGTTCACGCCGATCCGCACCGGCTTCTGATGCTCCACCGCAACCTCAACCATCGTGCGGAAGTTGTCATCATCCTTCCGCCCAATGGAACAATTGCCCGGATTGATCCGATACTTCGCCAAAGCCTCCGCCGCCGCCGGATACTTCTTCAGCAACTGATGACCGTTGTAGTGGAAGTCTCCAATAATCGGCGTCGACCAGCCCTTCTTCGCCAACTCCTCGACGATGTAAGGAACCGCCTTCGCCGCATCGTCGTTGTTCACCGTCACACGAACCATCTCGGAACCGGCACGAGCCAGCGCTGCAACCTGCTGCACCGTGCTCTCAACATCGGCTGTATCCGTATTGGTCATCGATTGCACCACCACCGGCGCATCCGAACCGACCCGAACCCCACCGATATTCACCGTTACCGCACGTCGACGCTGTATCTCAGGCATAAACTCTCCACCCCCAAGTTTATCACTGGAGGGTCGGCAAACCCCGCGATACACTAGCCTCACGTGGCCCGGTAGCTCAGTTGCATAGAGCAGCGCACTCCTAACGCGAAGGTCGGCAGTTGGACTCTGCCCCGGGCCACCAATGTTCCCAAGTGCCGATCCGCCTTCATTCGGAGAAAGATGTTCAGCACGGCTCATGCAGAAATTCCGCTAGAAGCAAACGCAATGGGGGCGGAGGACGAAGAAGCAATCAGACTTGGGTTTGGAGCCATGCCAATGGAAGTGGGTACTACCGTTCGGTGTTGGGAGCAGAGATGCTCGACACTCTGATAGCGGCTATCAGGATCTAAGTGAACCGGAGAGGCTGAATCTGTTAGTTGATATTAAAGCAAGAAGCCAGTAGTGCTGAGCTTTGAAATAGATATTTGGTAGAACCCTTCGGCTTCCCACTTCTCTACCCGGAAGGAACTTAGAGACCAATTCACCGAGTTTCTCAGCAAAAAAAAATACTGTTGCCGACCTGACGATCCGTCCACGCATTGCTAAGATGGTCGGCTGATGCTATCCGAATCCCCCACGCTTCTGCAAGAGTGGCTTCCCCCAGTGAGGGATCAACCTATTGTGCGATGCGGGTTCTCTTTTGCGGGTACATATCGTATACATAGTGTGTATTGACTACAGGATGTTGGTCACTGCTGCGTAGAAATTCATACAAATGCTCTGAATACTCAGGAAAACAACGGAAATGCATCACATCAAAAAAGTTCTTGACTTTTTTAACCTGTCTAAGTATAAGAAGACAACCTTGTCACCACCTTAGTACCTTTCGCCCAGCCCCCGATATCTTCTTCGCGCTCTCCGCGCACGGTAGCTGGCTCAGAGATAACGTCACTTTTTCGTCTTTTGGAGGGTTTCATGACGATCCGAAATCTGCGCCTCAGTGTCTTTGCCATCGTGTTTCTATGTTTTAGCCTCGCTACTGCACATGCGCAGTCTGGGCAAGCTGATGTGCAGGGAACTGTGACGGATTCTACTGGCTCAGTTGTTGCCAATGCCACGGTTGTGCTAACCAATACGGCGAGCGGCAACAAGCGAACTGTCACTACTGGCTCCGATGGCCGGTACGCCTTTCCTACAATTGCGCCTGGTACATACTCGATAACTGTCACCGCTGCGAGCTTTTCGACGGCAACTGTAAGCGGACTTGTCATTAATCTGGACACTCACCCGATTCGGGATGTGACGCTTCATGCGGGTAGCACGGCAGAAGAGATCACCGTAACCGGCACAGCATCTGCTGTCGACACGACAGCCTATGATGTGGGCGGTATAGTTCAGCAAAATCAGATTGAAAATCTTCCAATTGCTAACCGACAGTATCTTGCGCTGGCATTGTTGACGCCCGGTACCACGCAGGCTGCTACGCGCACCTTCTACAGTAACGTTCAGTCTGGCGGCGGTTTGTACTTCTATGCCAATGGCTTTTATTGGGATGGCGTGTCCAACCAGCAGACGGAAGAAGGTGATCCACGGCAAAACATCCCGGAAGACGCCGTGGCAGAGTTCAAGACCTATACCGCATCCATGCCGGCGGAACTAGGGTGGGCGATGGGCGGATTTACGACAGTCGTTTCCAAGAGCGGAACCAACAAAATTCACGGAGATGTGTTCGAGTACTATCGCGGTAAGTTCATGAACGCGAACAATCAGTTCGTACTGACGTCTCCCGCTTACAACCGCAATCAATGGGGAGGCGCGATCGGCGGTCCGATCTTCAAGGATCGGACTCATTACTATGGAGCTTTTGAGCGCACACAAGCAACTACCTCCTGGACGCTCTTTGAGCCGGCCGGCAGCAAAGCTGCACAGGATTACGCCTCACTATTGGGTACTTTCGCTTCGCCGAGTAACGATACGTTGCTGACGGCTCGTTTTGATCACGATCTTAAGACTAACCAGCAGCTCTTTTTCCGCTACTCCCAAGAGTGGCAGCTATCGACTGCGAGTGGGTGCGGCGGAACCTCGACGACTGGATGCTATGACGGACATTATCCACGGAAAGCCTACGTGGTAGGGCACACATGGGAACCTACGGCAAAGATGGTAAATGAGGCACGCTTCCAATACGCCTACATCTCCTATGAGCTAGGTCCCTGGAATACGCCCATCCCGTCGAGGCCAACCGACCTCACTAACCCAAACTATAGCAAAAACATCTCGCTCTCCTTTGCGTTTCCGAGCTTGAGCTACGGACACAACTATGCTGCGGTTGGAGTCGAGTCCCGCTGGCAGGTTAACGACTCACTTTCAATCCAGAAGGGTGCACACTCGCTCAAGTTCGGCATCGATATGAGCTATGTCCCTTATGTCGACGCAGGTGCTCTTAACTTGAATGGGACATATATCTTCCAGACCGATCAGCCGTTCGATGCAACTCCCGCTACGGAGTCGCTTCTGTGCACGACTCCTGGAGCAACAAACTGCCCTCACCAATTCACTCAATCTGCGGTGCCATTGCTCTATTATCTGCCATCCACCCAGACTGCATACTTCGTCGAAGATAGCTGGAAGGCGAAGCCAAACCTCACTCTGAGCTATGGGCTTCGTTATGACCGTCAGTATGGCTCAGCCTTCCTTGATACCTTCACACCGAACCCCGCCAGGCCAATTCCGTTCCAGGGCAATCCTCACCTTCGCGGCGACAAGAATAACTTTGGCCCTCGTCTCGGCTTCTCCTGGGATCCGTTCAAGAAGGGCAAGGATGTTATTCGCGGCGGGTATGGCGTCTACTACAACTTTATTTCAACCGAACTTCAGGAAGCAGAGAAACTTAACTTTATTCAATGCAGCATCTCTCTTACGGGTAGTAACTATCTGCCCTATCCGAATCCATACAATGGGCAGAGTGTGACTAGTTTTTGTTCAACTGCGCCTCCGAGTGTCAACATCATGTCACCGGGTTTCAGCAATCCTTATCAGCATCAGTTCACTCTTGGGTACAGTCGTCAACTCGGCACAGACCTTTCCGTCTCTGTCGACGGCATCTATACCCGGGGTCTGCGTGACTACAAGCAATATGATTTGAACCAGAATCCGACCTATACCGCCAGGTTATATCCTACTTTTTCGAGAATCACTCAGAATGCTTCAACTGCAGCCAGCGAGTACAAAGGGCTGTACGTAAAATTCACAAAGCAATACAGCCATCGCTATATGTGGACTGCGTCTTACGCTCTCTCGTCGGCCATGGACAACAATCCGCATGCTTTGCCAGTAAACTATAACAATCTCCAGCAGGATTGGGGTCCGGCAAGCATTGACCAGCGTAACGCCATCGTGCTCAGCGGCTCGTATATGCTTCCCGGCAAGATCATGGTCGGAGGTATCTTCAGCTACCGAAGCACTACTCCATTCAGCGTCACAACGACGACTACCAGCCCCAACGTCTATCCTTTGAATCCAAACATTAACGGTACCGCCCAATACGTTCCTGGAACCAAGAGGAATCAGGGTAGGCGGAATCTGAACTATGCGGCGATCAACGCGTATCGTGCGGATCTCAATGCGAATGTTGCACCATACAAGGCGGCATGTTTGGCCGGCAATTGTCTTTCGACTAACCTGGGACCTGGTTCAGTCGCCTCTCAGGGATCCAAGGACTTCGATATCCGAATCTCGAAGTACTTCTTCCAGCACGAAACGCGACGACTTGAGATTATCGGCCAGGCATTCAACCTGTTCGGCACGGAGAATTACACGAGTGTCGCTCTCTCGCCAACCTCGTATACCTTCGGCGCTCCTACCGGCGCTGGTACTGTTCAAATTGGGGAATTAGCAGCCAAGTTCACGTTCTAGTCGGATATTGCCATGGTGCAGAGAGACTCTGCACCATGGCGCTTCGTCTTTAGTTTTATGATGGAAAAGGAAGTGCGATGAAAGCCTTTTTTGTAGGATTGATAGCTGTTCTGACGGTGCCGACTACACTGTTCAGCCAGAGCACAGACGCAAAAAAGATTGCTGAATATGCTAAGACACTTCCTGTGGTTACACTGCCTGCCTTCGATGAAGATAGGCGGGCGACCTTGGCAATCTCGGCAATTAGCTGCATCGACCATCCTCAGGAATCACCGACGAATCGCAACAACTATCTTTGGCAGTATGCAAAGCAACCGCAGCTTTTAGATAACTATGACAAAGACAGGGCTTTTTATGGTTGTGTCGATTGGCACAGTGCCGTTAGCGCAACGTGGGCTCTTATGTCGTTACTCAAGCAGGATCCAAAGCTTAGTGTGGCCTCCGACGTAAAGGACATTGCCATAACCCATTTTCGCAAGACAAATATGGATGGCGAGTTTGCCTTCTTCAATGGGCAGAGAGGTCCAGCGGCGAACTTTGAAAAGCCGTATGGATACGCATGGTTGCTCAAGTTGTATGGCGAAGTGAAGGGTTCAAACTCTGCCGATGACAAAAAGCTGGCTACAGCGCTCGCGCCACTGGCCAAGTGGATGTCTGAACGCTATGTCTTCTATCTCTACGACTTAAAATATCCCTATCGATCCGGCGTCGAAAGCAATACCGCCTTGGCAATGAGCTTGGCGCTCGATGGGGCGAATCTCTCCGAAGATACAACTCTAAAGACTGCTCTTCACGCAAATGCAATTCGCCTTTTTGAGAAGGATAAGAGCTGCGATACGAATCTGGAGCCGCAAAATACCGATTTTGTTTCATCCTGTCTAACAGAAGCTGCTCTTATGGGTCGCGTCATGGATCAGCAGACCTACCTGAAGTGGCTTGATGCTTTTCTTCCGGCAGCCTATTCGGGAGCCTTTCAAGTTTATGTAAAGGATGTTGACGTTAGTCACACTAATACTTCAGGTACGGACGCACAGATTCAATTAACGGCGAAGTCTCGGCTGATTGGCTTGAATTTCCAACGTGCCACTGACCTCCTAACAATATCGCAAGCTTTACCAAAAGATGATCCTCGAGTCGCTGCGTTTAAACAGTTGGCCACTATCAATGCAAAGCATGGATACGACAAGATTGGCGATGCCGGTTACGAAGGCCAGCACTGGTTAGCACCCTTCGCCGTACTCTACGAGAACGCAGCGAAGGGCCCAGCACCGCTTGCTCCTCCTGAAAAGCCAAAAGGTCACGGGGATCAGTCGGGCGAAGCGGCTGGAAACTAGGCGATGGATATTGAAGCGATGAGCAAAAAAGCATGCCGGGAATAAGTATCAAAAAGGATGACACGATGCGGGCTTTTTCTAGGGTCTTGATTTTCTGTGCTGTCGGAGCTACATCGTTAGTAGGTCAGAGCAGCGACAGTGCGAAAATACGCGACTATCTCAAAACCCTCCCAAACCCGACTCCACCCGCCTATAACGAAGTCCAGAGATTGACTTTGGCCGCTAACCCGATCGGATGTGAAGATCATCCACATTCTTCTGGGATGAATCGTCCGGGTTATCTGTGGCAGCGGGAAGGGAAGCCACAGTTGCTTAGCGATTATGAGAGTCATAGGGCCTTCTATGGATGTTTTGACTGGCACTCAGCGGTCAATTCGACGTGGATGATGATTTCGCTTATCAAGGCCGATCCGAACATCGCGGTGGCGCCTGCGATACGGAATGAATTGGCGAGTCACTTCCAAAAGACGAATGTAGATGGAGAGCTCGATTTTTTTACAAAACTAAAAGGACAAGGTGCAGATTTTGAAAAGCCGTACGGCTATGCATGGCTCCTGAAGCTTTATGGGGAACTTGAATCCTGGAATGACCCCGATGGTCAGAGGTCGGCGACTGCTTTACAGCCTTTGGCTAAATGGATGTCAGAGCAGTATGTGTTTTATCTCCGAAGCCTGAACTACCCGATCCGGATAGGACTTCACCCAAATACTGCCTTGGATATGGGGTTTGTGCTCGACTATACAAATCAGGTCCAGGACAAACCGCTTGAGACTGCTGTGCAAGAGACTGCACTGCGGCTTTTCGGTAACGATACTCGTTGCGCTACAGGTCTTGAGCCGGTATTTGGGGAGTTTGCATCTCCGTGTCTGACGGAAGCAGCGCTAATGGGGCGCGTGTTGTCTCCAGAGAACTATGCTAAATGGCTGGATGGCTTTCTGCCGCCGGTCTATTCAGAAGAGTTCCAGACTTACGCGAAGGATATCGACGCAATTCACGGCAATAACAGAGATACAACGGGTACGGACGAAGAAGGCCTACCCAATGCTCATCTAGTGGGACTTAATTTTCAGCGCGCTGCGGATCTTCAAACAATTGCTCAAAGTCTTCCCAAAAACGACCCGCGGGTTTCCGTATACGAGCGCCTGGCCACCATCAATGGTAAGCAAGGCTACGACAAGATTGGGAAAGCTGGCTATCTTGGAACCCACTGGCTTTCGACCTATGCCCTTCTCTATGAAAACCTAGTCAATGTATCTTCTGCATCATCAGCGAATAAAACGCAGGCTTTATTGATTAAGCATTAGTTTAAATTTAGAAAGGTCGTCATTTGATTGATTGAGTGTAAGCAAGGAACGCTGTCAGCTTGACAGTGCTTTTGAGCGAAGATATATCTTGTTAAAATTTTAAAGTTGTATATCCTTCGTATACAAGAGATGCCAAATGACGGAATCATCGAGAATTTACACCGAATTGAAACAAGATATTGTCACTTGCATTTTAGCGCCTGGGTTATCTATCTCTGAGCAGCAGATGTGCGACCGATATCGGGCGAGTAGAACACCAGTTCGAGAAGCTTGTCGCAAGTTGTGTGAAGAGTCTCTTATGCGCATGATCCCATTTCGGGGGTACAGTATTCCGCCTTTGACGGTTGAAGAATATCGCAACCTCTGCGAACTGCAGGCAGCGGTGGACCCCGGGGTTGCCATGTGGGCCGCTGAGCGAGCAACGGCGGCACAAATCAAAGAGATCGAGAACTGGGCAAGTTACGAATACAACGTAGGGCAGCGGAACAGCTATTACACATTTTTGGAGTGGAATCGGAACTTTCATATTTGCATTGCAGCTTCAACTCGTAATCAATCGTTTCTCGATGTTGTGAGAAACGTACAAACGCGGCTGATGCGCTACTACTACCAGGTGATTGTAATGGACAGTTATGGGCCCGAGCTAGTGGCAGAGCATCACGACCTCATACGAGCGATCAAGTCGGGAAACCCGGATCTGGCGCGTCAACGTGCCGAAGAACATCTTTCGAACACAGGGCGGCGCAGCTTGAACATCGACTTGCGCTCGGTCAACTATGGAACAGAAAGTTTGCTGAGTTCAGAAGAGATGAAGAGGATTCAGCAGACAGTAGCGTCAGGGAAAAACCCCAAGAAGAGGCTGCCCATAAGGCGGCGAAAGATGCTGACCCGGTAAATCAGACAAATTAAGACGGTTTACTTTTACCAGAGAGATTTATTGGATTACGATGATGCGCGTTGCAATTGATACTGGCGGGACTTTTACGGATTGCGTTTATCTGCAGAATGGGAAGTTTGTCGTGTTGAAGATCTTTTCCACGCCAAAGGATCCTGGCATGGCGGTTCTGAATGGATTGCAGCAGATCGTCGCGGGACCCGAGGTTGTCGTTCGCCACGGAACGACGGTGGGAACAAACACGATGCTGGAGCGCAAAGGTGCGCGGGTTGCCTTCATAACAACGAAGGGTTTCGAAGATACAATTGCCATCGGAAGGCAGGCTCGGCCCAAGCTCTATGACTGGTTTCAGGCTGCACCTGAGTGCCTTGTGCCAGAGGAGCTTCGTTTCGGGATAAGCGAACGGACCAGTGCGGAGTGCGAGGTGATCCGAGAGATCGACGCTGCTGAGTTGGACGAGTTGGTGTGCTCGATTAGAAAAGCCAATGTCGACGCGGTTGCGCTTTCGCTCTTGTTTTCTTTCGCAAACTCAAAGAACGAAGTCGTCGTATCTGCTGCACTGACACGGCTGGGACTGCCGTTATCGATCTCCCATCGAATTTTGCCTGAATTTCGCGAGTATGAGCGCGCATCTACGGTGGTGGCAAATGCGTATCTTGCGCCAAAGATGGGTGCGTATCTGACACATCTGTCTGAGAGCGTTGAGAGCGGCTATGACCGGGCGCGTCTGGAGGTGATGCAATCGTCTGGGGGCATCATCTCGGCGAAGCTAGCTGCGGCTGAGCCGGTGAGGACTGTGCTCTCAGGGCCGGCTGGCGGAGTGATCGGTGCGTACAAACTGGCAACGCTAGCTGGATTCGATCGTATCATCGGCTTCGACATGGGCGGGACGTCCACGGATGTCTGCCTGGTGGATGTAGACGCGGGCGGATTGCACATCAGCAATGAGTCTGTTGTATCGGGGATTCCGATTGGCGTTCCGATGCTGGATATTCACACCGCTGGGGCTGGAGGTGGATCGATTGCGCGCTTTGATGCTGGGGGTATGTTGCGCGTGGGGCCTGAATCCGCCGGCTCAATGCCCGGGCCGATCTGCTTCGGTCACGGCGAGCAGCCGACAGTGACCGATGCCAATCTCGCATTGGGCCGTCTGGATACCGATCGCTTTCTTGGCGGTTCGGTGAAGCTGGATCGCGAGCGGATGATGCTCTGGATGGCGAAGGCGAAGGGTTCGATTGCAACAGTGGAAGATTTTGCAGCGGGGATTTTGCAAGTGATTGAAACCTCCATGGCTAAAGCGATCCGTGTGATCTCCGTAGAACGAGGATATGACCCTCGGGACTTCACGCTGGTAGCGTTTGGCGGCGGAGGCCCGGTACATGCATGTTCGCTCGCTCGTGCTCTCCGGGTGCCTCGGGTTTTAGTCCCGGCTCTACCCGGAGCTTTGTCGGCGGTCGGCATTTTACTGGCCGATACAATGCGCGAATATTCACGCACGGTTATGCTTCCCATTGATGCATCGTTTGAATCTGTTTTTGCTGAGTTGGAAAAACTCGGGACGGAAGAATTTCGCGTGGAGAATCTTATCGGGCAGTCATTTCGATCGGCGGATGTGCGGTACCACGGACAGGGATATGAGTTGAATGTGCCGTTCGGTCCTGAGATGGCAGCACAATTTCATGACTTGCATCAGCGCCGCTACGGATTCGCAAATGAGACGCGGGCTCTGGAGGTCGTGAATGTGCGTGTTCGCATGGTAAGCGCCGCAGAGGCGTTTGAACCTGCAATACAGCCATTGCACGAGGGTGATGGATCGCATGCCCTGATTGGTACCCGTCCGGTTTATTTCGAGGACAGTTTTCATGACACTCGCGTCTATGACCGCGATCTGCTGCGTCCAGGAGATACCTTCGCGGGGCCTGCAATCGTCTCCGAGTACAGCTCTGCGACTGTCTTACCCCTGGGCGATGTTCTGCGCGTAGATGGTCTGGGCAACCTCGTAATCGAGGTGCATGGATGAAGAGCAACGTCGAACTTCAGAGCCCGATTGAACTTGCAATTTTCCAGAGCAGTATTCACTCGATTGCTGAGGAGATGGGTGCAGCGCTCCGGCGCACCTCCATCTCCCCGAATATCAAAGAGCGGCGTGACTATTCCTGCGCGCTCTTTGACAGCCGTGAGCGCGTCATCGCCATGGGCGACCACATGCCTGTTCATCTGGGCGCTATGCCGATGTCGGTCAAGGCCGTTGTGGACAGCATGAAGCTTGAAGAGGGCGACATTGCGATATTGAACGATCCTTACGCCGGTGGCACACACCTTCCCGACATCACGCTGGTGTTGCCGATATTTATCGGTGATACGACAAAGCCCGCATTTTACGCAGCTTCGCGAGCGCATCATGCAGACGTGGGCGGAATGTATGCAGGCTCGATGGGACCGGCCGAAGAGATTTACCAGGAAGGCATTCGCATCCCTCCGATTCGTTTGATCAGGAAGGGTGTAATGGACAACGACATCCTTTCTCTGATTCTGGCAAATGTCAGAACCCCTGAGGAGCGCGAAGGAGATCTCGCAGCGCAGATTGGCGCCTGTCGGGTGGGGGAGCGGCGCATCAAGGAGGTCGTCACAAAGTACGGCCTCGTGAAAGTAAATGAATTGGTAGAAGAGCTGCTCGCTTACTCCGAGCGGCTCATGCGCGCCGAACTTCGCAATATGCCTGCCGGAGTTTTTACTGCCGAGGACTTTCTTGATGGAGATGGAGTTACTGACGATCCGATTCGCATCGCCGTGGCGATAACGTTCGATCCCACGGACGGTTCGGCATTGATCGATTTCAGCGGATCGTCGCCCCAGGTGACGGGAAGCGTCAACGCTGTCTACCCCATCACGTATTCGGCCTGTTTTTATATGCTGCGATGCCTGCTAAGTGACGATGCGCCAGCGACTGCCGGCCTGATGAACTCGGTTAAAGTGTCGGCTCCGGAGGGAAGCATCGTGAATGCGCGACTGCCGGCGCCTGTAGCGGGCGGTAATGTTGAGACGAGCCAGCGCATTACAGATACGCTATTGCGTGCTCTGGCCAAGGCGGCGCCGCAGCGCGTTCCAGCGGCCAGTTACGGTACGATGAGTAATTTAACCGTTGGCGGCGTGGACCATCGCACGAATGCTCCTTTTACTTATTACGAAACGACTGCGGGCGGTATGGGTGCGCGTCCTGGCATGGATGGAATCAACGGAATTCATTGTCACATGACAAACTCGCTGAACACGCCGATCGAGGCGCTGGAGTATGCCTATCCGTTCCGCGTTCGGTCTTATGGATACCGTCGAGGATCGGGTGGCGATGGAGAGTTTCGTGGTGGAGACGGCCTTGTACGGGAGATCGAACTTCTGGAACCAGCGCAGGTAACCTTTCTTTGTGACCGAAGGAAGTTTTCGCCCTACGGCTTAGAGGGTGGTGCAAATGGAGCCACAGGTAGAGGGCAACTGATTCATCCAGACGGTAGCGCGCAGGAACTGCCAGGCAAATGCACACTTCATGTAGGCAAAAACGATTTGATTCGCGTAGAGACACCTGGCGGCGGCGGATGGGGATCATCCAGCACGAAAAAGAAATAGGAGTTGCCACCGGCAAAAAATAGATCCGCGGCAGTTGATTAAGAGGATATTTGCGCATTGGGAACGAGCTAGCTTAAGAGGTATTCGCGTTCGGTGATAGATGCCGCCACGAATCTCGTCAAGGCTGCGTTATGACATTGAATTGTCCCGAGCATGGTCGGGCAAGCAGGATTTTGCTTATTTCGTGAAGCGATCAAGGAGGCATTCATGTCGAAGTGCAAACTTATCCCCGCCGCATCCGCTTTTGCGTGCTGGTTAATCATCGGAGGCACTGGTCTCTACGGACAGCAGGCGAAGAACGAGACGCCCATCGAGAACGCCTTCCAGATGGGTTTGATCGTACAAGACACAAACGGCGACCACATCTCCGACGTTGTTTGCGGCCGGGTGATTGTGCCCAAATCACCAAGCGCGGCGGACAACACAGTAGCTGCAAATCTAGCGGCGCGTCTTGGCTATGAGACCAGTGCGCTGACGCTTCCGATCGTGGTTCCAGCGACTGCTCCGATGGGGAAGAGTTGTCCTACGGAAAAGGCGAATCTGTGGGTTGGGCGAGACGCACTCCCCTCGAGCGCAACAACGGTTGCCGACAAGGAGCTCGGACAGCTTCAGATTGGAGAAGGTGGCGTATTCAGCATCCCGGGTGGATTGCTTATTGCTGGTAGCGATCCTGTGGGTCTAATTGCTGCGGGGGATGCGTACTCGGCACGAGCGCCCTACCAATGGAGTGTCCAGGGGAATAAGCTGCAAGAAATCGCGAAGACGATCAATATGCGTCTCGAAAACGAGAAAGTGGCTGCGACGGTTGAACTTGTGGGAGTGACCTATCAGAGCGGTCAGCCTGGAATTCGCCGCGCGGTGTTACAGGTTACGGGGACTGCGGATGCCGCCGCGGTTCGTAAGGCCTTGGAGACTGGCGACGGCGAGTCGCCACTTCACGCGGTTACAGCGCGCGAAGTAGAGTTGCGTATGGCGGACGGAACTCCTTTGCTATTGGTTGGCGGAGGAATACGAGGGAATGTTGTAGTGCAGGTCGCAGCGCCTGCGGGGGGCGCTGGAGGAGGGGACGCCTCGGCGGCTCCGCGGCTTCTCGATCTTCATGAGTTGTATGGGATTCACGGCTTGTTGACTGGTAACCAGAAGAACCTTGTGCCTGAGAGTGTTTCGTCGAAGCTGTATGTACCTGCAGGTGAGCAGGGAATCGCGATGGCAAACTTAGCGGCACGACTCGGACTGGAGACCATTGGGATTACCTTCCCAATCGCGCTTCCGGCTAGCGGGGCTTCTCCGGTTCAGGTCCAAAGTGCAGCGATTATTGGTGGAGAGGGGCCGCTTGCCGAACATTTAGAGGATTTGCTCGGTGCTCCGGGCGGCACGCCAATGGACAAGATCGTATCCGGGCAATTTGCCAAGAAAGAAACGCCTGAGCTGCCGCCGTTAAAGCCTGGCGAGGGAGAGTTGCACGTTGTCGATCGCGCATTCGGAGCGCATCCGGCGTTGCTGATTCGCGGCGACGCGAACGGATCCGCCGCAGCACTGAGCTATGCCTCTGATCGACTGCCCTACCTGTGGGAGCCTTCGAAGAAGTTCATCGGCCTTGAAGAGATGCGGCTTGATCTCGCGAAATTTTTCTCGCTGCGATCGAGCACAGGGCAAGCAACAGCGGCCCTGTTCGACCTGGATCAGTGGATGAATGAAGCAACGGCCGGTGGAAAGAAAGTCACTTCGGCTAGCGCTGAAGTAGATGTCGACGAGTCCGACCCGAAGCTTGCGAAGTTCATTCACGACGAGATTGTGGCAAAGCTGAAGACGGAGAAAGTAGATGTGAAGACTGGCAACCTTCACGCAGGAACGAAGTGCTGTAACAACGATCCCGATCTGCACAACATTTCGTATGTGGTGCCATTCAAGCAATCGGAACCAACATTTCGCGACGACTTTACGATTCCCTGGGAAGGTACGCGCATGATGGAGGCGGTACGCAAGGCAACTGCGAACATGCCGAAGGGACAACCGGTAAAACTAGAGGTTCGGGTAAGCGAGGGACCAGAAGAGCGCATAAAGATAAAGCAACAACTGGTTGATATGCTGAAGCAGGCTGGAGCCGACCCCGCACAGATCGAAGTAACTGTATTGTGTACCTACAAGTCAGGATACAGTTGGCTCGTAGATGAGATCGAGCCGATGCTGAAAGGGAAGGGCGTTGCGAAAATCAAGATCGAATTCGCTCTGTATCCTGACCCTACAAAGCAGACAACGATGCGGTCGCTGTATCGATGGAACCAGGAGCTCTTTCCCGTTGACGAAGTGTTGGCGAAAAACCTGCAAATTCCTCTGAAGAATATCGATATTACAAAGATGAATGACGACAAAGGCCCTACCTATAGGGTCCATGCCTATGGAGCGGACGGAAAAGAGATTTTGTCGCGTGAGTTCACGGTCAAGACGGTCTCGCGTCCTTACAGCGACCAGTTTCCTGAATATGAAACGGTAACGGTAGAGACGGGTTGGGTAAAGCTGACTACGGGAGCGAAGGTTCTCTTAGATGAGCGCGTCGAGTCGGACATCGAGATGTTCTGGGATCACTACCAGGCAGAGACGCTTCCCAAAATCTTCAAAATAGTGATGGCGCAGAACGATGGCAAGCCGCGGGTGGAGTTTCAGCCGCTCTTTGACACGTTAAAGGTTTCCTATAAATTGAGCGAGCCGGACTATCAGATCGGTATCGATCAGGAGCGCATCTCCTCACTCGAGGGTTTGCAGGAAGATACATTCTTCAACACAGAGAACTTCTTCTACATGCTGGGGGATCTGGTTGCTGGAAGTCCTATGGACTATCAGGGACGCATCATTCCAGTGTCGTATCCAAGCCGCGATGGACAAGATGGCGAAGTCCACATTGAGTTCTATGCTAAAGATGCCGGTTTCCCGAAGGTTCGCCTGACATGGAAGACCGACGGTGACCCAGTCGAGCATGAACAGGAACGCGCGTTAGCGGCAGTTCCATCTGCGGGCCATGTGCGTCTGGTCGCAGCGCGCGTGCAGGCAGGGAAGGATGGCGTCAACTCGCTGACTTGGCGCATGCCTGTCGATTTCAAGCAGTACAACTACAAAGAGTGGATTGTTCTGGCGGAAAAGAGCAGAGTCGACCGCACCATCAGTTCAGCGGAGCAGGCTTCTGCGCAGGTTGGATGGCTTCAGAAGATGCACGCCGCCGGCTTATATCTCGACTCGCTCACATACCCTCATCTCGACAGCCTAGGGTTCGAATTTGAAGTGCCGGTACCGATGAACGCACCAGAGCATGCCAAAAAAGAGATTGTCATCTCGCAGCTTGCTATGGTGCCTCCGGCGACGAAGCGTCCCATGATTGCGGACTTCAAGCCGACACCTGTCGATAGCACAGGGCATTTTGTTCAGTGGGACAATCCAATCTCGCCCGAGGAGGAAGAGCACCTGTTGAGCAGGCTGGGAACCTTTCCGGGCGTCGATGTTTATTGGATGGGACGGACTTATCTGGGCCGAAATATATGGGCCGCTGATATGACATTGCCGACTCCTTCGACGTTGACATCAATGGCGAAGGCAACCACGCTCAAGGCATCGATTATTTACTCCGGACGTCAGCATGCCAACGAAGTTTCGAGCACCAGTCATCTGATGAAGCTGGGAGAAGAGCTTGTGTTGGACCCGAAACGACGAGAAAGTCTGAACAAGGTCAACGTCGTGCTGCACCCAATTACGAATGTGGATGGAGCTGAACTCTCAATCGATCTGGCGAAGACTTCGCCACACAACATGCTGCATGCGGGGTATCACGCCTCGTTGACCGCCGATGTTACTACGGCGCAGAACGAAGAGTTCCCGGTATATCCGGAATCTGCGACGCGTAGACTCCTATGGAATGCTTGGCTTCCTGATGCCTTCCTGAATCCGCACGGATATCCGACTCACGAATGGGTGCAGCCGTTCTCTGAATACAGCGCCTGGATCACGACCCGCATGGGTGCGGAAACCGGGCGCACCAACTGGGTGCCGCGCGGATGGTTCACCAGTCTTGGTTATCTCGGGGATGATGAACACCCTGAGAGTCGGACAGTGACCTACGCACTACGCGAGAAAATTGTTGATGAAATGGCGAAGACGCCAGGCGTCCTTGAGCTGAATGCTCATGAGAACGATCGCTATGAGCGTTATCAGCACTGGGATGCGGAGAGCTATCAACAGCCGATCTATAAAGGCGTACGCATCAACATGGCGTTGAAGGGGCAGGACAGTGGAGCACGCGGCAATTCGGGTGCTTCCGTCGGAATTGGCGGCTTGATGGTGCGCTATCCGGAGATCACCTACGACGATGGATACACCGAGGCGCCGGACGAGACGGCTTACGGCGACTTTCTGCATCTTGTGGCCTCGGCCGGGCTGGCCTACGACCATGCTCACCTGGACTATCTGACTGAGGGAAAGCTAAGGATCAAACGAACTCAGAAAGACGCACCGGGCGGTGTGACATGGCAGTTGGAACGTAAACGCCCCATTCTGCCGTTGACTCCGCCTCCTGTTTCTCATGCCGAAGGTGTTAAACAGTAGCGTTTGTCTATGCAAGGGAAGATTCTATGCAGTTCAGGAAAAGGTTTCGGGCAGAATGAATGACTCTTGGGTCCAGCATGAAGTAGAAGCCGATGGGTTATGGTTCACTCAGCTCAACGTAAAAGAACGGTCGGCGCTGGCCGCAACCTTTGCGGGCTGGATGCTCGATGGCATGGACGTCATGGTCTACAGCTTTGTCCTGCCAACCCTGATTGTCCTGTGGCATATCAGCAAAGGCGAAGCGGGAATGCTAGGAACGTCCACACTTCTACTGTCGTCCCTGGGAGGGTGGTTCGCTGGGCTGGCTGCGGATCGATTCGGTCGCGTCAAGATTCTGCAACTCACGATTCTTTGGTTCGCGTTTTTTACATTTCTCAGCGGGTTCGCAAATGGTTTCACGCAGTTGCTTGTATTTCGTGGGCTGCAGGGCCTCGGTTTTGGAGGCGAGTGGGCAGTCGGCTCCGTGTTGATCGGCGAGACAATACGGAGCAAATACCGAGGTCGGGC
>JBDTEQ010000183.1:0-22280 GCA_039922475.1 Edaphobacter sp. | reverse complement strand
AACATCTATGTTGCGGGCAATACCTACTTCACGAGCTACTACCATGCCCAAAGCAGCAATCTGCAGGACGTGCCGCAATATCCCGTGGACCAGCACGGACACAGCGGGTTTCGACGCAACCGATTGCTTCGGCTTGCACTTCCCCCAGCTTGATGCTGATATCAACGTGCCCAATCTTCTCGACGGGGTTTTCGGTTCACGCAAGTTGATGGCCGCCCGTCTAGGTGCAGCCGGAGGCTCATCCCGAAGCAAGTCCAAAGCCGCAGCGGCCCGCGCCAACGGCGCTCTCGGCGGTCGTCCCCGCAAGCTCGCTACAAAATAGGGCGGGCGGCCCAGACTTAAATCATCACAACGCCGGGTGGGCAGATTCAATTTTGAGATGTGGGCATTCGCGCTACGTGCGAACCGCCTCATTCCACGTGGCAATCAGGGCTTGTGGGAGCGTTTATGGAGATGCCAAACGAGACCTGCATCCAGGAAAGCGGAACCGACACTTCGACTGGAGCCACCCGCGACCCCTCCTAATTCAACGGCCCGAAGATCGAAGGAGTCATTCAGCCGAACATCAAGGCCGCCAGTGAACTCTACCCCGCCACTGGTAACTCGAGTGGATTGTGGGGTGAGATCTTGAGTGGCAGGCCCTGTAATCTGGCCATCGTTGAAGGTGGACGTAACCACTCCGCCTCCGAGCTGGAAATAAGGTCGAAGCACGACGCGTTCCGGCACGAACCCGATTCGCAGAGCCGCCGTCGCCAGAGCTCCTCCCCGAGCGCCGACGCCGTAGGAGCCGCGGACATCCACTCCCGCCGTCAGGCGGCTATGTATCGGGAAGTTGTAGAAGACCCCGCCGATGAACCCAGCCGTGTCGCTCTTATAGGAAATGCTGTTGTTGTTTTGGAGGCCATAATTGACGAGCGCGACCGATCCATAGATGGATGTCTGTGCAATCGCATTTTGTTTGGGAACGAAGATGAACAACAAAACGAGCAGGGACATGAAACAGCGAAAAAGGGTCACCGGGTTCCTTAACTTTTCAGAATTGGGATCAACATGACTCGCGAACTCTAGGGGATTATATCCATAACATTGCCAGCCAAAATGACCTTATTGTGGGAGGCAGTCGTGGGCGGGTGGCCGGATCTAGCGTCTTCCCAAAACGGGAAAGCCTGAAAAATAAATCTAGAAAAGTGGCGTATTTTTCGAAGTCGATTTAAGGTCGTCTTTTAACCATCTTTCACCAGCATTCCACCACGATTTCACCATCAAAAGACCACGTTCTGCACACCACTTTTTGCAAAAACCCCTGCAAAAACACGAACTCCACCACGCCAGGAAAAAAGAGAGATTCCAGCACCATTTTTATGCCTTCGGTCGGGCTGGGCTGGCGAGCGACCTTACTTCGCGTGCCGGGCAGATACTCTAGAGACATGACCTACCTGCTCTGCCTCCTGCTGGCTCTCCCCTTCTGGCGTCCGCACACTCCCAACATCTTTCGCGTGAAAGTCGAAACCACTGCAGGCAGCTTCACAATCGAAGTCCACCGCGACTGGTCTCCTCATGGTGCCGACCGCTTTTATTCCCTAGTTCGCACGAAGTACTACGACGACTCACGCTTCTTCCGTGTCGTCCCCGGCCGCTGGGTCCAGTTCGGAATCGCCGGCGACCCTAAGATTGCGCAGCAACAACGCTCCATCACCATTCCCGACGATCCACTCAAGCAGCACAACACACTCGGCTACATCGGCTTCTCCAACACTGCACCCAACACGCGATCCACTCAGGTCTACATCAATCTCGGTGACAACCGACGCAACGACGTCGAAGCCGCCTTCGCCCCGTTTGGGAAGATTGTCGAAGGCATGGATGTCGTCGAGAAGCTCTATGGCGGCTACGGTGAACACTCCGGCGGCGGCATGCGCGCCGGCCATCAGGATCAGATGTTCGAAGGCGGCAACGCTTATCTCGATCGTGAATTTCCCAATCTCGATAAACTGATCCGCGCCACCATCGTGCCCGTGAAAAAGTCGTAACAATAACGCTTCGTAAATACTCGAACAATTTTCTTGGAGGCAACATGGCGAACAAATATGGCGAAGCTGCACTCATCGCAGCCCGCATGGAGACCTACGGCAAAGCGATCACCCCGGCTGCTCGCTGGGAGCAGGCAACAGCAAAGCTCTATCCCACCAGCCCGTCGGCTCAGCGAAAAGGAGGCCCGAGATTTGCCTTCCTCAGCCTCTGTGAAGCCGGTCTAGTCAAAGGAATTCCCGCCGGGCAGTACGCTCCATCGAATAGAAACAAGGCCTATGCACTTCGCGCCGTCGGACTACTCAACGCAGGTACTCACAAGACCGTCACTACCCTCTGGGCGGAAGTCACCGATGGCGAACCCATCGTCCACAACAGTCAGATGGATGTGGTCCTGGCTCTATGGAAGAATGATCTGATCGTTCGCGCTGTCTGAACTTTTGACGGGATAGCGGCTAAAAATCCTCGCTGTTGTCAAAGTCAAAAAAACCTCTTCCGGCCAAATCAAACACTTGCATCAATCCCCAGTTGGAGTATGCTTTCCCCAACAATCAAGACGTACCCGGTAACCCCGGAGAAAAAGAACACGGAGGAACAGCTATGCTTCATCTGTTATGGACGGCTCTTATCGGTCTTGTTGTCGGCGCCCTCGCCAAATTCATTATCCCCGGGAAGGAGCCTGGCGGCATCTTTATTACGATGCTCATCGGTATAGCCGGTTCGTTTCTCGGAACGTATCTCGGACGTTTTATCGGCCACTATCAGGCTGACCAGTCCGCAGGGTTCCTGATGTCTCTCGTCGGGGCTCTTATCCTGCTGGGCATCTATCACCTGATCAGGCGCTCCCAAACCACTTGAGTAATGCTCCAAGAGGTTCTCACCAGCGCTCCATGTCCAGCACACATGGGGCGCTCAGCTTTTTAAACCGCGATGAATCTCAAGGCCGATGTCGCCCACGCGGGCGACAAGTTCCAGCGAGCGAAGCGGCGTTCGGTTCCCATAGGCTCGCACAGCGTTGCAAAAATCCTCCGGAGCCACAGGCCGGCCAAGAAAATTTCCCTGCGCCTCGTCGCACTTTCTCCTCATCAGAAAACGTAGCTGCTCATCCGTCTCGACGCCCTCTGCAACAACCTTGATGTTCAGCCCGTGGGACATCGCAATGATGGTCCGGACCACCGCGGCCGCATTCGCATCGGTTCCCGCCTTCTTCACGAAACTTTGATCGATCTTCAACCGGTCAACCTGATATTGCAGCAAGTAGGAAAAACTGCAGAACCCTGTCCCGAAGTCGTCAATCGAGATGCGAACTCCGAGTTCACGTATCTTCTGGAGCTTGCCCAGAACATCTTCGGAGTTGACCATCAGCATGTTCTCGGTGATCTCGATCTGCAGCCTCTCGGGCGGCAGACCACTCTTCGCCAGCGAGTTCTGCACAACATGAACCAGGTTCTTCTGCCGGAACTGTCGCGGCGACAGATTCACCGACAACGTCAGCTCCATGTCCAGTTCATCCTGCAGCGCCTTGCCCTCGCAGCATGCCGTCATAAACGCCCACTCGCCGATCGGCACAATCAAACCCGTCTCTTCCGCCAGCGGTATAAACTGCCCCGGCGCGATGCGACCCAGCTTGGGATGGTTCCAGCGCAGCAATGCCTCCATCCCGGTTACAGCTCCGGTTGTCAGCGAAACCAGGGGCTGGTAGTGCAGGCTCAGTTCTCCTTTGGAGAGCGCATGGCGCAGCGCATGTTCCATCGTCAACCGTTCCGTCGTCTCCTGCAGCATGCTCTCGCTGAAGATCTGATACTGGTTCCTGCCATTTTCTTTCGCCGCATACATCGCGGAATCGGCGCGCTTCAACAGATGTTTTGCATCGGCAGCAAAATCGGGATAGATGCATACCCCTACGCTCGCTGTCAGTTGCACTAGATGTTCTTCAATCGAAATCTCCGGCGTCATCCGAGCCACCAGATTGACCGCGCACTGCTCCACATCCTCGATAGTGGTGATGTCCGGCATGACGACAACAAACTCGTCTCCGCCTACTCGTGCCACAATGTCCGTGCTGCGCACCGAGCGGCTGAGTCTTCTCGCAGCCTCGATGAGAAGCTGGTCTCCAGCCGAATGTCCCAGTGAGTCGTTGATCCGCTTGAAGTGGTCCAGGTCGATTACGAACACCGCAACCTTGGTTCCATATCGCCGAGCCACATCCACTGCATGTACCGTCTTGTCCTGCAACAGCGCCCGTCCTACCAGCCCCGTTAGTTGGTCATGTGTCGCCAGATGGGTGACGTAGTCCAGCATCTGCCTGCGTTCCGTAATGTCGAACGCTATGCTCACAAATCCGCTGATCTCTCCAGTCTCCGTCGTCACCGCACGCACCGCGAGATTGATCGGTGTCCGCCCCCCATCCCGCCGAATCAGCGTCCACTCCTGCTCTTCCATCTCGCCCACCGCAGCTCCAGCCGTCAAGACTCGAAATCCGAACCGCTCCAGCGTCGCTGCAGGATCGAGACTCAACGCCTTACCCAGCAACTCTCGTTCATCGTGCAGCACAGTCAACGGAGCTTTTCCCACCAGATCTTCGCGGCTATAACCTGTCAGCTTCTCCGCCGCCTCGTTCATCGCGGTAATCAATCCATCGGTGTCGGTTGCGACGATGCTGAAAGGAGCATTTTGAAAAACCGAATCGGTAAACTCCGCCAGATGCGCATATCGTGCCTGGATCGCCTTTGCCTCGCTGATGTCGCTGAAGGTTAAGGCGAGGCTGTCACCCAACTTGACTACCTGGCTTCGCAGCCAGGACGCCTTAATCCCCGCATGATTTATGGGGAACTCTTCGTTCAACGGCTCTCCGGAATCGATGACCTTGCAGAACCTGGCGAACATCGCATCGGTAGGTCGAAGCGGTGTCACAGCGCACAACTTCCGCCCCACCAGATCGGATCGTGATCGGCCTACCAGTTCTTCGGCATTTGCGTTCACATACAAAATGCGGAAGTCCGCAATTGCGCCCGCATCGTTGCGTATAGACTCCACAAGGCCAAACGCATTCAGACTGGTCTCGGTCGCCGCCAGAAACTGGGTCTGCATCTCCTCCGCGCCTCGCAGCTTGGCCGTGCGCCCATACTCCCGCCACAACGCCCACAGCACCAGAGACGTGCCCGCCAACACCATAAAGACAGCAGCTAACGCTCCCAAATGAGCACCATGATTCACTTACATAAAATGTTAAAAAGTTTTCCAGAGCGGCAACGTTGATAAAACCGTCGTCCAAACCCACGGCTGTGAAAGATTGAACCCGGGAGACTGCAAAAATACCTCAAGATACATCCGGCGAGTGATGGTTCGAATCGTCAGCTATTAGGGTAACTGAACAACCGCGTTCCCTCTAACGAAAAACAAAGGGAAGCGGGCGCAGATAACAAATACGTTGGCTAATCCAATGGCCAAAAGCTGAAATCGAACTTCCAGATCAGATAAAGAAGCATGGATACCGCGAAGGTTGTCCAAATCTTTGCGTTCTTGCTCATTCCAGTCATGCTACCCGTACTGCCGTCTTCGTCTTGGCGGTAGCGGCAACCGGCGCACACACTGCACCAAAGCACGCGCAGAAACACCCGGCGGCCAGAAGAAGAAATTGTTTCATCGTGTCCCCAGAATACCCGTCCACCCCCCCGGCCTCGCAGCAAAAAAAAATCAGACACACCCGAAGGTAGTCATTCTTCTTATCCTTCTTCTATCAATCTGATCACCGTTACGCCTTTCTTTGCCGGGGGTGAACTGAAACCCCACCCGTTGAACCTCGTCTAACTCAACATGACCGTCCCCAGCCCGCGGCCTCTTCTCATGGTCGCTCTTTTTTCTGCGTTGTCTCTCTCCGCGCAACAGAAGCCGCCAACGCCAGAACAGGCTCCGGCCTCCACCGCCCCCACCATCGCCGTCGACGCCCGCCTCGTCAACCTCCCTGCCGTCGTCCGCGACAAAAAGGGAGCGCTCATCCAGAACCTCACCAAGGATGACTTCATCCTTCAGGTCGACGGAAAACCCCAAACCATCCGCTACCTCGACAAGGACACCAATCTTCCACTGACCCTCGGCCTTCTCGTCGACACCAGCCGTTCCCAGCGCGATGTCATCGACGAGGAGCGCACCGCCAGTAGTACCTTCCTCGACCAGATGCTCACCACGCAGAAGGACAAAGCCTTCGTCATGCAATTCTCCGGCCAGGTCGAACTCCTCCAGGACGTCACCTCGTCCCGCCCGCTTCTCCAGACCGCTATAAAAGAGATCGACACCCCCAGTCGGGACTCCGGCTCCTCCGACAACAGCTCCGGCGGCCACGCCCGCGGTGGCGGCACTACGCTCTACGACGCCCTCTTCCTCGCCTCTGACGAGCTCATGAGCAAACAGACCGGCCGCAAAATCCTCATCATCCTCTCCAACGGTGTCGACCGAAACAGCAAGGAGAACCTCGTCCGATCCATCGAAGCCGCCCAGCGAGCCGATACCCTCATCTACGCCATCTACTTCAAAGGCGAAGAGGATCACTCCAACTTTCCGCAGCGAGATCCCGGGGGCTACCCCGGCGGTGGTTATCCTGGAGGGGGCTACCCCGGAGGAGGCTATCCCGGAGGTGGTTATCCCGGCGGCTATCCCGGTGGAGGCTACCCAGGTAGTGGTTATCCCGGCGGCAGCGGTCGCGGCGGTGGCAACAATCCCACCCAGAGCCACGTCGATGGCAAAAAGATGCTCGAGCGTATGGCTCAGGAGACCGGTGGCCGCCTCTTCGAGGTCAAAAGAAGCCAGACCGTCGCCCAGATCTACAACCAGATAGCCGAAGAACTCCGCGCCCAGTACCGTCTCGGCTACACCCCCACCCAGGATGCTGCCTCCAGCGGCTACCACCAGATCGACCTCTCCCTTCACCAGAAAGGCCTCGTCGTCCAGACCCGCGACGGCTACTACACCGGAAACTAACTCCCTTCCAACGACATAGTTTTGCGTCGTGCCGCATCCTTCATGCATCATCATGGGAGCGGTTCGTTTCTAAGGCGCGCCGCAGCGTAGGCCTGCCTCCGCTGAACTCGATAAGGTTAATTACATGACTGCAACATCCCGCTTCCTTTTACCGGCCCTGGCTCTCACGCTTCTTGCATCGTCTCTGGCTGTCCCTAAAGCCGACGCGCAAGTCATAGCGCACGCCAACAAGCACCTCTACTCCGAGACCGCCGATGCCAAGGCCGACATCGCCGCCGCCCTCGTCCGCGCGCGTCGCGAGCACAAGCACATCCTGCTCGACTTCGGTGGCAACTGGTGCGGAGACTGTCAGGTTCTGGACATCTACTATCACCAGAGCCCCAACGCCGAGCTCCTCACCAAATACTTCATCCTCGTCCACGTCAACATCGGCAACATGGATAAGAACGTCGACGTCGCAAAAAAATACAACGTTCCCATCACCAAAGGCGTTCCCGCGCTCGCCGTCATCGATGCCCACGGCAATCTTCTCTACGCCGAGCGTGAAAAAGAGTTCGAGCGTACCACCCCCGAAGCCATCACCGCTTTCCTCAATCGCTGGAAGCCGGGCATCAAAGTTGTTCCAGTAAAAAAATCGTAAGGGAAGGTTCTCTTCACCATGGCATCCTCGATCCGCACTTCGTCACTCTCGGCCAATGTGCTGCTCGGCTCCACCCCCTCCGCAACCATCCTTGACTGCAAGAGTACAACCAACGATTCCGCCGCAGCTTCAACTGTCTCGCCTGCTCCCGCCACTCCGGCAGCCCCTGCTGCGCGCCAGCCCGTAACTCCTCCTCCTACGGTCAAGAAGCATCTTTACTCCGCAGAGGCCGACCCCAAAGCCGACATCGCTGCAGTTCTCAAGCAAGCCACGCTGGAGCAAAAACGTGTCATCCTCTCCTTCGGCGGCGACTGGTGCGGCGACTGCCAGGTGCTGGAGATCTACCTTCACCAAAGCCCGAACCAGGAGATCTTCGACAAGAACTTCCTCCTCGTCCACGTCGATATCGGCCGCTTCGACAAGAACCTCGACATCACCCGGAAGTACGACATTCCACTCAAGAAGGGGGTACCCGCTCTTGCAGTGCTCGACTCGAACGGTAAGTTGATTTACTCGCAGCAGGCCGCCGAGTTTGGCGACATGCGCCACATGTATCCCACCTCCGTCACCGACTTCCTCAATAAGTGGAAGGCATAGTCACGTCTCTCTTAACCCGCGGGTAGATCCCATGAAAAGAAGACTCCTGCGCCTTCCCGGAATCCTCCACGGTACTGTGCTTCGCGCAGGGCGGCACGACTGCTTCAACCTCGCTCAGTCCACCGCCTACTCCGCGATCGTAGCGCTCTTTCCCGCGCTCATCGTCGCGGCCGCAGTCGTCGGTCTGTTCCCTGATAACACGCCCATCCGATTTCAGCTCTCTGCCTTTTTCAACCGCATCCTTCCTCCTAATGTCAGCCCCCTCCTCCAAAGCTACTTCGTCGATTCACCTCGCAATGCACGCTCCGCTCACGTCCTCATAGCCGCCTTTCTCGTCAGCCTCGTTGGAGCTTCCAGCGTCGTTGCCACGCTCATGGAGGGCGTTCGCCGCGCCAACGAACTCCCCGAGGACTGCTGGACGTTCCTGCAGCGCCGCCTCCGCGCCCTTCTTCTCGTCCCACTCTCGCTCGTCCCTTTCACAGTCGCAAGCATTCTCGTCGTCTTCGGCCAGTTCATCGCCGAAACGTTCGCCACGCACACCGCGCCTTCGATCCGTACTCCGGCCTATCTCGTCGCGCTTCTGCTTCGCTGGGCAGTCACGCTCGCAGGGAGCACCGGCATCATCGGTCTCATCTACCACATGGGAACCCCGATGCGGCAGTCCTGGAAAAGCGTCCTTCCCGGTGCCTTCGTCTCCACCGCTATGTGGTTTCTCTCCACGCTGATCTTCGGCTGGTACGTTACTCGTTTTGCCAACTACTCCCAGGTCTACGGCTCCCTTGGCGCAGGCATCGCGCTCCTCGTCTGGCTCTACATCATCTCGTTGAGCGTCCTTTGCGGGGCCGAGTTCAACGCCGAATTTCACGCTCGTTTTTCCCCTTCACCCACCACCGATTCCGAGCCGCCATCCCCAAACGGCCCTCCATCCGTTTAGAATTGGGTCGGGTAGTCAAGCTTACTGGTCATACCATCTGAAATTCAGATTGTGAGAAAGTTCCGCAACGACACATGAAGACTTCTTTGAACCAAACTCCGAACATTGCACCGTTTGCTTCAATGGAACGCAGCCGTCGCGCCAAGATTGTCGCTACCCTCGGCCCCTCCTCAAGCACCCCTGAGATCTTTCGTCAGCTCGTCCGCGCCGGCCTCGATGTCGCGCGCCTCAACTTCTCGCACGGCACCCACGCACAAAAGGCCGAACTCATCCGCATGGTCCGCTCCATCTCGAAGGAGGAGCGCAAACCCATCTGCATCCTCGCCGACCTGCAGGGCCCCAAGATCCGCACCGGAAAGCTCAAAGGCCACAAGCCCGTTCAGCTTATCGCCGGCAATCGTCTCACCATCACTCCGCGCGAGATCGAAGGCACCGCCGCGCTGGTTGGCACGACCTTCAAGACCCTTGCCGAAAATCTCGAAACCGGCTCCCGAATCCTCCTCTCCGACGGCCTCATAGAGCTGCGCGTCCACTCGGTCAAAGGCGGCGATGTCGTCTGCGAGATCGTCAACGGGGGCATCCTCGGCGAAAACAAGGGCATCAACCTGCCTGGAATCACCGTCAACGTTCCTTCCCTTACCGAAAAAGATGAAGAAGACCTGGTCTTCGCTATCGGCCAGGGCGTCGATGTCGTCGCCGTCTCCTTCGTTCGCACAGCAGCCGATATCCGCCACGTCAAGAACCGGCTCGCCGCGCTCAAATCCGACGTCTGGGTCGTCGCCAAACTTGAAAAGCCCCAGGCCATCGAGCACCTCGACAGCATCCTCGAGATCACCGATGCCATCATGGTCGCCCGCGGCGATCTCGGCGTCGAAGTCCCTCCCGAAAAAGTCCCCGCCCTGCAGAAGCACATCATTCGCCGCGCAGCCGAGTACCGCAAGCCCGTCATCACCGCGACCCAGATGCTCGAGTCCATGATCGACAACCCCCGTCCCACCCGCGCCGAGGCCTCCGACGTCGCCAACGCAATCTACGATGGCACCGACGCCGTCATGCTCTCCGGTGAGACCGCTGCCGGAAAATACCCCGTTGAAACCGTCGCCATGATGTCCAAGATCGTTACCGAGACCGAGCATCAGATCCGCATCGATCCGCCACCAGCGCTCGGCCACCATCCCAGCGTTCGCCTCTCCATCGCCGAAACCATCTGCGAATGCATGTCCCACGCAGCCGACGATCTTGACGTCGCAGCCATTGCCATCTTCACCGAGTCGGGCGCCACTGTCCGGCTACTCTCCAAGTACCACCCCGAACCACCCATCTTCGCTCTATCGCCCTTCGAGAAGGTCATCAACCGCTGCATGCTCCTCTGGGGCACTTACCCGATCCTGTGCGAACGCTTCCGCGATACCGACAAGCTCGTCGAGATGGCAGAGGATATCCTTGAAACCCAGGGCCACGTACACGAGCGTCAGATCGTAGGCATCGTCGCCGGAACCCGCACCAAGTCCGGAGCAACCAACTTCATGCGTCTCCACATGGTTGGCGACCGCGACTCAGAAGCCTCATTGCCGCCGAAACAAGGCAAATCCACACCTGCAAGAAAGAGAAAGTGACGCATCCAGTAACAAACGGATCAGACCTCAAAAGAAAAGCCGCCTCATGGAGAGGCGGCTTTCGATTGCAGTTAGGTTGAAGCTTAGGCCATGACACGGCGACGGATTGTGCCGGCAAGTCCCAGGATTCCCGTGCCCAGCAGAGCAAGCGTTCCGGGTTCAGGAACTGGCGATGTGGACCCAAGTTTGTCCACGTCAATGTTCACAGCCTCGGTGATATTACGCCCCCGTCCCGGATCCAGGTCAGCAATCTCCTGCAGATTGAAGAAGCCGCCCTGACCGATGTTCACCATGTCGCCATTGGCAAGTTGAAAGGAAACACCGTCGGTATCGAAGTTGAAGTTCCCAAAAAACAGCCCTGGAGAGTAAAGCCTGTTGTCGTTATGGTCGAATGTGTTGACCCCGAGAAGGCTGGCGATGTTCTGTCCATCTGCCACACCCGAGATACCGCTGATGTCATATACGGTATTGAAGCCGAGGGTGCCGCTTTCATTTCCAGTGATGGTTCCTGATCCGTTAAAAGAGGAGCCGGTGAAGTTGAATGAAAAAAGAGTATCTGCTTTTGCATATTGACTACTGGCAACGGCCAGAGCAAGAGCACCAAGGACAAGAAATAAGCGTTTCATAAGCCTCCTAATTGTGGGTACACCCTGAGATAAGCATCTGAATAGCCAAAAGAAACTTCTTTACAAACACTTCATAATCAATGATGTCTCTTCTTAACTCCCTCCTGCCTGCATATCATGTGAAAACATTTGCATACACGAGTGACACTTAATACTTTGAGGCAATTCGGACTCCTGAATGCAACTCAAGCAACCGAATTCATCCGAAAGTAACCTCCTCCAATCCCAGGCGTCATTCCTCACCGCCCAATTGCGCGCAGCTTATCCTCATGTCCCGCCTCGTACAATCGAGCGATGGGCCGCATCCGCATCCTCTCCGACCTCGTGGCGAACCAGATCGCCGCCGGCGAAGTCGTCGAACGCCCTGCCTCCGTCGTCAAAGAGCTCCTCGAAAACTCCCTCGACGCCGGCGCCACTCGCATTCGCATCGAGGTTGAAGCTGGCGGCCGCAAACTCATCCGCATCGCCGACAACGGCCACGGCATGGTCCGCGACGACGCCCTCCTCGCCTTCGAGCGCCACGCCACCTCCAAGCTCCGCACCTCCGACGACCTGCTCGCCATCGCCACCCTCGGCTTTCGCGGCGAAGCGTTACCCTCCATTGCCAGCGTCTCCCGCCTACTGCTCGAAACCCGCACACCCGAAGAAGAGGCCGGCACATTAGTCGAGATCGCGGGCGGCGCTATCCTTCGTGTCGAAGACGTCGGCCTTCCCGCTGGCACCACCATCACCATCCGCGATCTCTTCTTCAACACGCCCGCTCGTCGCAAGTTCCTCAAGTCCGAGCAGACCGAGCTCTCCCACATCGCCGCGCTCGTCACCCACTACGCATTGGTCCATCCGACAAAACACTTCGAGCTTCACTCCGCGACACAAGCACTCCTCATCGCACCTGCCGTCGCCAACGCAGCAGACCGCCTCTTCCAGATCTTCGGCAAAGACACCAGCAACTACATGCTCTCCATCGCCGCCGAGATGGACTTCACGCGTACCGGCGTGCCCGAACCTCCGCCCTGGAAGCGCGAAGAAGACTACACCCCGCCCGAGCCCGGCTTTCTACGCATCACCGGCTTCGTCTCCAAGCCCGAGCTGCAGAAGCTCAATCGCAACTCCATCTATGTCTTCGTCAACCAGCGCCTCATCCGCGACAAGCTCATTCTCCACGCGCTCAACGAGGCCTATCGCAACATCCTTCCACCCACGTCCTACCCAGTCGTCCTCCTCTTCCTCGAGATGCCTCCGCAGGAAGTCGATGTCAACGTCCACCCCGCAAAGACCGAAGTCCGGTTCCGTCAGCCCAGCTTCGTTCACGACTTCGTCCGCGACACCGTCCGCACCGCGCTCATGCAGGCTCGCCCTGCAGCCAGCTTCGCCACCGCCCTCGCCAGTGGCCCACAAGGTCTATCAAGCTCCTTACTCCTCGACGTAAGCCCATTCCCCGGCGGCGACCGACCCTTCTTTTCGCCCGCCCCCCAATCCGAAGCCGACCCTGCAGCTACCGACACCACCAACTACGAAGTTCCTATTCACGCTGAGCCAATTCACACTGCAAACATTCAGACACCCGAAATAAAATCCCCCATCTTCAACCTCGCCGCGCCCATCGTTCCGCCATCCCCAGGCCGCTTCGCCTTCTCCGGCCACACCATCCCCGTAGGCTACGAGCGCAGCGAATCAACCTACGACGACTCTGCCGCTCCCCAGCAAGCCGACACCCTCACCGCACTCTCCACGCTCAAGCCACTCGGCCAGTTCCGCGACTCCTTCATCCTCGCCACCAACGAAGAAGGCCTCTGGATCATCGACCAGCACGTAGCCCACGAGCGCATCCTCTTTGAAAAGATTCTCCGCGAGCGCAACACCGAACAGGTTCAGCGCCAGCGTCTCCTCATGCCTCTGCTCATCGATCTCCTCCCGGCGCAGATGATCACCTTCGCCGAGATCGCCGAGGAACTCAACCGCAACGGCTTCGAAGCCGAGCCCTTCGGTCCACGCACTCTCGCCGTCAAAGCCGCACCCGTCGGCCTCGAAGGCATCGAGCTGGAACGCATGCTCGAAGAAGTCCTCGCCGTCACCGACCGCAATCAGCAATCCGAAAACGCCGAAGCTCGCCGTCGCCGGATCGCCGCCAGCATGGCCTGTCACGCCGCAATCAAGATCAACCAGTCCCTCGACTCCGAAAAAATCGACTGGCTTCTCACTGCACTCGCAAAGACCGAGCACCCCACCGCCTGCCCTCACGGACGCCCCATCGCCCTTCGCTACTCCTACAAAGACATCGCCAAAGCCTTCCAGCGAATCTGATCCGCCTCACAGCAAAGTGTGGAGCGGATCAGACGCAACCGAATAGCGAGCCACGCAAGGAACACTGCCGCGCAGTCAGCAATTGGAGAGGCTCTTGCCTGGATGGCCCTTGTCGAGACGACTACTGCTTTTCGTCGTGGTCAAAGATCAGCAGTACCCCCATTTGAGGAGGAGTCTCCGGGCCTGTAGTTCCCGCAAGGTGCTCCTCGGTGTTGTGGATATGATGATCCGACGTTGTCACTGCCGTCGCCGAAACATTCATGCCTTTGCGCAGCTCGAACACGGTTTTCTTCTCCCCGTTGATGATGAAATTCGCATGAGGCGGTACCGTGTAACGCTTGAGGGAGTTATCGTTCAACTGCAGCGTCACGTGGCTCGGTGCTGACACGTGGGTCACCTTTCCCTCGACTGTCGTCACGTGGGTCACTTCCTCTTCGTGCTTCGTCTTGGTAACTGCGTGAGAGATCGTTGTGCCCGGCTTCAGATCATTGATTGCTACCTGCTGACCGTCTACGGGAAGAGTGGCGTCGGGCGACATCGTGAGCAGCCTGAGCGCACCATTGGCGTTCTTCAGCACAACGTCGTCCCCAGACGCATAGACGACCGTTGAATTATCAATGGTCATTGCCTTCGTTGTTCTCTTCGGCTTTACGCTTGTGGTTGTTGTTTCCTGCGCCACCGCTGCTATAGTGAGTGCGGCCAGGGTCGCTACGCACAGAAGAGAAGCTTTTCGGAGTCCCCTTCCATAGGCGGGGGAGTGATTGGATCGAAATATGTACATAGGTTAGGTCCTTTCCAGGGGTGTATATTTTTGCCCTGCTGCCTAAGATGCCGCGCAATCGCCGGCGCGACCGGGATCGATTCAAAGAGATTTGACCGCATCGCATGGCGTCTTGCCTCGCCAGACTCGCTTTTGCGGTATCCTTAGTAAGATGTGTGCGGCACTCCGATTCCAATCGAGTCACGCCCATAGCCCTCAGAACCACAGAAATTCAGAACCATCGAATAGAAGATCGTCCCTCCATCAGCCCAGGCTGTGGATTGCTGTCGCGCGGTACCCTCGCCCCAGCAGGAAGGCAACACCTTGAGTACCCTAAGCACCCCCACGGCAGACCAGCTCGCCGCCGCCCGCATCAGTCACTGGCATCACAACACCGACCCCATCCTTACCATCAACATGCTTCGCGACTGGCTCAACACCTCCGGCCTGGTGCTCTTTACTCCGCGCGCCGCGCAACTTCCAGCTCCCGCGCCGTCGTTCGTCGAAGCTACACTCGGTGTCCCAAACGCCGCGCCCACCTTAGCCGACATCGAACAATCCCGCAGCCTCCTCTCGCGTCTCATCCTCGACGGCGGAGCCATTCCCCTCAACCTTCTCGGCAACCCTGCCGGCATCGGAACCGACACCCCCGACTTCCTCGTCTCCCCGCTTGCCTTCCCCTACATCTTCACCCTCCGCGGCGACAAAGCCTGGAAGCAGCCACCCGTAACCGCCGGCGCAACTAAGGTCTCCCCGCTCGCTCTCAACGCCTACACCCTCCTCAGCGAACAAGCCAAAGACTCCGGCCTCTCCGCCTACGATCTCGCCACGCAACTCGGCAAAGAGGTCACCGAGGGCGCCGTCCTTCGCGCACTCACCGAACTCTGGCAGCATCTCCGCGTCCTTCCCATCCCGCATGCCGACGGCGCACCGACACTCTGGGAGCTCACCACCACCCGCTTCACCAAGCAGATCAAAGCCGGAGCCAACGCCGGCCAGCCCACCGCTCTCTCAGCCCTCATCTCCCTCTATCTAGGTCAGGCCATCGTCGCGTCGGAGGAAGAGATCGAAACCTTCCTCTCGCCTCTGGCCGCCCGCTCGCGCATCCGCGACGTCATTCACGCGCTACTCTCGGCACGCCAGCTTGAAACTATAGTCGTCGAAGGCCGCACCGTCCTCCATGTCACCGGAGAGCTCCCCGCCTTCCTCGCCATCGCCACTCCCGCAGCCGACAACTCTGACGATATCGACTCCATCGTCGCCACTACCGAAGGAAACGCTCCAGAGTCAACCGAAGACACGCCCCGCATTAAAAAGTTCATCCCCAAGCCCCGCAAGGTCGGCACCGGATTTGTAACCAAGACAGGTCACAATGTAGAAAGCCGTCCCACCCCGCGCGAGCGTCGCCCCTTCACCCGCGAATCCAACCGCCCTGACCGCCCTTCCTTCACCAAGCCCTGGGCCGAAGAAAAGGCCGACCGCCTCGCCGCCGCCCAATCTCCCTCGAACGTCGAAGACGACACCGCGGCATCACAATCGAGGCGTCCCTACGACCGCAAACCCGCCTTCGACAGAGCAGGGAAGCGGCCGCCTTTCGGCTCCAAACCATCCTTCGGCAACAAGCCCAGCTTCGGCAGCAAGCCACGCTTTAACAGTGACCGCCCTGCCTTCAAGCCTGGATTCAAGAGTGACCGGCCCACCTTCCGCCGCAACGAAGGCTCCAGCGACTCCCGACCTCCTCGCCGCGAATTCACCCCGCGACCCTACAACGACAGGGCCGCCGGTGACTCCGGCGATCGCCCACGCAAGACATTCTCCAAGCCCGGAACCTTCGGCCGCAAACGCGAAGGCTTCGCCGGCAAACCCAGCTTCTCCCGCGACAACGATAGCCGTCCGCCCCGTCGCGACTTCGGCGACTCCCGTCCTCCTCGCCGCGAATTCACTCCACGCAGTCGCGAAGACTCCGGTGACAGCCACCCACCGCGCCGCAACTTTGCAGACCGAGCAGACAGATCAGGCAAACCGTCCTTCAGCGGTCCACGCAAACCTGGCAGCTTCTCTCCTCGCCCGCAGCGCAGCTTCAGCGATGCTCCTCGCAAAAGCTTCTCCCGCGATAGCGACACCCGCAGCGAAGGTCGAGGCCGCACCAGCCGCACCGATGGCCCACTCTTCCGCAAGTTCGATGCCCCGCGCACACCACGCCCCCGCGCCGCCTCTGACTTCGAAGGCAAACCCAGCAGCAGTTTTGGTGAGAAGAAGCCCTACAGTAAAAAACCCGGAAGCAGCTTCGGAGCCAAAAAACCTTACGGCAAATCCAGCGAAGGCTTCGCCCAAAAACCCTCCGGCAGCTACCCCAAAAAATCTAGCAGCAGCTTCGCCGGCAAAAAGCCTTTCGCAAAATCTGCAAAGTCCAACCCCGGCAAACCGGCCAGCACCTTCGACAAGTTCAAGGGCAACAAAAAGCCCTTCGGCAAGCGTGCCCCCGCGCGCAAGTTCAAACGTGAGGAGAGTGAATAAGCCGGATGACGCAGCTGCTCAAAAAATCCGCGCCCACATCGCCTGAGCCACCCAAAAAGCGTCAGCGCCCAGTCATCGCCATCGACGGTCCCGCTGGCGCAGGCAAAAGCACCCTCGCTGCCCATCTCGCCCGCCGCTTCGGCTTCCTCAATCTCGAAACCGGAGCCATGTACCGCGCCCTCGCCCTCAAAGCCATCGAGAACGATTTCGCCTTCGACGAAGAAGCTCCGCTGATGGACCTCGCCGCCCACACCCGCATTACGCTCGAGCCCCAACTCGAAGGCAACCGCGTCCTGCTCGACACCGTCGATGTCTCCCGCCGCATCCGCGAAGCGGACGTTACCTCAGCCGCCTCTAAAATCTCCATCCATCCGCATCTTCGCGCCTGGATGGTCCAGCAGCAACGCGCCCTCGGCGAGGCAGGCGGCGTCGTCATGGAAGGCCGCGACATTGGCACCGCCGTCTTCCCCGACGCGGAAGTTAAAATCTTTCTCGATGCAGCCCCCGAAGTCCGCGGCAACCGTCGTTACCGTCAGGCAACACCCCCGCCTCCCGACTCAAGCGAAAGACAAAATGCCTCCCGCCAGATGCCCGACCCTCTCACCGCAGAGCAGCAACGTCTCGCTGAAGAAGCCGTCATCCGCGAACTGAAAGAGCGCGACTACCGAGACCGCCACCGCGCCGAATCCCCGCTTCAGCCAGCCTCCGATGCAGTCATTCTCGATTCCACCGTCATGACGCTCGAAGAAGTCCTCGCCCGCGCCGAAGAGATCGTACGCTCCCACATATCCACGTGAAGTCTTATGATATCTAACATCCGGAACCTATGTTTGTCGAATTTTCTGGTCGCCGAAATCCACCTTTTAAGCGAAATGTCCACATTTTTTGCACTATAAATAGTGCAACTGTAACTATTTAGGCGATTAAATCAAAAAAAGTAACCAACTGTGCTAACCTTCACACATCGTTTGAAACAGATTGGATTTCTGCAAAGCTTGTACTGTACGAACCCCGATTTGGATCTAGCGGCAAATTCAATAGTAATAAGGAAATAACGGACATGGAACAGGGAACAGTGAAGTGGTTTAACGATGCCAAGGGGTTTGGCTTTATCAGCCGTCAGAACGGCGAGGATGTATTCGTACACTACTCGGCGATCAATTCGAACGGTTTCAAGAGCCTTCAAGAGGGCCAGGCTGTTCAGTTCAACGTAGTTAAGGGACCAAAGGGTTGGCAGGCGTCTGACGTTCAGCCTCTCTAGTCTTTAGCACTTCGAGGACAGCGACAACAAGTTTTGCGGAAGGGATGGCTCGCGCTGTCCCTTTGCGCGTTTAACCCCCCGATCACTTCGGCTCAGGTTCCACCGTCTTCATCCCCGGAAGAATCGTCGACGTCGCCTTGAACTTCCGGTAGTCCGACTCCACCGCCTGCAGGCTTCCATTGAAATGGAAGAACAGCAGAAAACGCGCTGCACCCTGCCCCTCGAACCGCGCGGGCAGCCACACCTCGTCATTCACCTTCTTCCACTCTCCGCGGAACGTTGTGTCCTTCTGAATATTCGCCACCATCCCAACCCCGATCTTGAAGTTATTTACAAAGTGCCCCTGCGCCTTCACCAGCACTTTGTCCTGTTCATCGACCCACGCTGTTCCCGCCAGGTCTCGAATCACATCCTCAAACCGGTTCTTCGTCTTCGCCTTCGGATCGCCGGTAAAATCCACCGCAATCGTGTCCCGGCCATTCAACTGCACTCGTCGCGCATCTGTAAAACTCCCCAGCTCCAGTAGACGAGACACTGTCACCAGGTCATGTCCACGCGGATCCGTCTCCGTGCCCTTTTCATCAGCCTTCGCGCGGCGCTCCTTGGCTCCGGCTACTTCTCTATCGATCTTTTCACTCTCTTTCTCCTGCTCCTTCGCACTCAACTCTTTCCCATTCTTCTTCGTCAGCCGATGCACCGGCACGCCCTCAATCCAGAAGATGTCATACTCCCGTGTCTCCGCCTTCTTGATTCCCCCATGCCCATCCGTCTCTTCCTGTGTCTGCACCGAGTGGTACATATAGTCCTTCTCCACCGCCTCCGACGTTCTCTGATTCGCTTCCACCGCATGCATCAGCGCAGGAATATCCGGCAAAGGCCGCTCCGCCGCATCTGGAATCGTCGGACTCTGCACGGCCACCACAACCCCAGGCGTCGTCCCACTCTGCGCCTCCGCGAGTCCACCTGGCCAAAACGAGTCCGTGCAACCCAGCACGACGATCAAAATCAAAAACCTGCGAACCGCAGCTACCATCTCTCCACTATAGTTCTGCTTCGTGCGACAACCCCGCCATCGCTTCGCCCACAATGAATTGAAGATATCTGATGTCCCCACAGGACTTGTTCAAATTCGACAGTAGAACAAGCTGGCCAAAGAATCTTCGATGAGATCCTCGCCACCGCATCCGGCAAACAAACTCGCAGCGAAGTCCTCGGCTTCGGCGAAGAAGAGTTCCAACCCTGGCTCCAGGGTGCAACCCTTTAGTCCCTTTGTCCGGCGTTGTGTTCTTGAGGAGACTAAAGTCAATAGCCAAGGACGGACCAATCGGCTGTGGATAAAACCAGTCTTTGGCTTTTGTGGTGAGCTGTGGTGAGTTACTGGTTTTTCAAGGAGCCAGTTCGGTTTATTGGCGAGTTTGTTCGGGGATTGGACAGCCAGAATTACGATTTTTTGATGGTAAAAACGTGGACAAATTGTGGTGAAAGCGTGGTGGTTTGTGGTTCTTCCGTGGTCGTTTCCAGTTATACGAAAGAATCAATCAACGTAAGCGCGTTTCACAGGGCTAACGTTTCTGATGTGGGCTCGACGTGTTCGATGAGTGCTTTGCACTGTTGTCGTCAATCGAGAACCATGTGGATTCAGATCGGAGGACCCTGGCCGACTTTCGAGGACCTAATCTGAGCTCAGCGAGTGCTATGGCGGTTTGGCGACGATGAGGTTCTACGAACCGACGCGAACGCAACATAAAGACCGCCTATTCTCTCGACACCGCTGGCTGCTTGCGCATAAGGCTTAATACCAGCAAGCTGTGAAATACGCGGTCAGCCATATGCTGGTTGAATCCTTCCACTGGTACGAGCCCGTGTGCGAGATCATTTCTTAGGTTTATCCCTCTTCGGTCGATAAAGAGAACCGTCAGATACATCCACACACTTTCGGTCAGAACCTCCTGTACTCTTTGATCGCTAAGGGCATCATTCATGTTTTTCACGTCTGTTATGCCAGGGTGGCGCGGGACGCTTTTTTGTGGTGGTATGCCCATGAGAACGAGGAGGGTACGCAGCATTTCCTCAAGCTGAGGAACGAGAACGTGAACACTCTTCAGGTGGTCTTTCGACAAATATGCAAAGAGACCGTCTCTCAGAATCCCGCGCCGAGAGTCGAGGAAGAGCGGAGAATGATACAAGACAGCAAGGATGTCATCCACGCTGGGCTTAAATTGAGCCATTACAGCTTCAATTACATATGACAGAAAGGGTTGATAGAAACCAATCGTCTGAGTTAATTGCTGGAACAGACGTCCCTCGGTTCCGTCGTCACTGGCTCCAACCTTTGCGACTGGTCGCCCCGTGTGATCCACAACTGTAATGGGAATGATCTCCAAAAGCGGTGCAACAGTTTTCAATTCCTGCACGAACTTCTTCGCTCTGTCCACATTTGGAATGAAATATTGAGCGACGTGACTTAGGGTAGCTGCAAGGTCATCCTTCACAAGGAGCGTAGTTACCACGTCGTCGAAATCCTTCTTCGGTATATTGACTTCGACAGAATAGTGCTTCATGTCGGAGGCAATATTCTCCCCTTTCTCCATTTGCAGGAGACGTAGCTTTTCGGCTTCGTCCTTCATGCCCTCCTGTTCGTATCTTTCGATGACTGGCTGCAACCACGACATAGCAAGCATGGGGTTTGCCATTTCTGCCATCCTCGCAAAAGCCCCGCCGTATGCCTTCATGACACGCTCGGCGTTGGCTGTGTCATTCTGCTTCTTATAGTGCTGAACCAAGCGTTCAGCAGCAGCCTGTGCACCGTACGGGTCGAATTCGTTCGGTTCGCCTATGGCCGTTAGCCTCTCGAGCATGGATTCGAGATCGCTGATAATCTGCGCCTCCTGCGATGCAGATATGAGCTTCTTTTCCCCATACAGACTGTCAAAAAGGAATATCCATACGCTTGCATGCCTGGGATCGAGGGACAGTTGATAGAACGCGAACATCGCATCGACAACATTCTTGATACGGTTCGCGTCTCCAACGATCAGGGCAAGGTGCAGGGCACGGACAAGCCACTGAACAGCCTCGATCTCGATCGTGTAGAAATGACGGTTTGTCGCCTCAACATAGCCGTCAATTGCCATAAGGGCGGACTCGTAGTTTGGCTTGCTGTTGGCGATGACCTTCGCAAAGTCCCATGCTGCGTCGGCGTATCGCGCCTTCATCACAGGATTTGTGGTGGCCAACGCTCTCTCTGCCCAATATGTGATTGTCTCAGCATCTAGCTGTGCAATATCAGGATTGCGAACTGTAGTCTCTCCCTGAGTCCACTCGACCATTGGGGCGAAATACGTACCCCAAACGCTAGTCCCCTCACGGCTCTCCATGAAAAAGAAAACTGAGTGCTCGGAAAGAAAAGGCTTCCATTCCTCAGCGCTGAGATCTCCGTGTTTAGCCCGCTCGTTCGACAATGCTTGGGCAATATCAACTCCATTGTGGGATTCTGTTTTGGAGTCAAAACGCCCCAAAATTGCCTGCACCCACTGTGGGGTCGTCATTCAGCATCTCCGTTCGGGAAAACTATACACTTTTCCATAACACACCTTCACAATCCATTCTTTGTCACTCAGCAAGCGAGAACATCCCAAAGCGCTCGTTCAGTGCGAATTAGAAATGATCGCAGCTATCAGTCCTGAAAAATGGGCATTGCACCTGGAGAGTCCTGGCTTCACGACAAATCGCCAATGGACTCATCGACACCGGATTAGTAATGGGAAGTCGTCTTCTCTTCCTTCATACCTGCTCGTCTGCCCCACCTCTCATGTGCGCCAACTCGCCAAAAGGTCTAGCATAGAAGTAGACGCGAAAAATTAGTTTTCTTCGCGATCACACCAAGAGCTGAAGTGAGGAAGCAATGGCCAGCAAGGCAGACACACTCTCCGCAACCGCGCCCGCGGGAGTGCAGCAGGAACGGGAAGCAATCTTCGACATCTATCGCAGCTGGGGATATCTCCAGGCATCGCTCGACCC
>JBDTEQ010000182.1:0-6947 GCA_039922475.1 Edaphobacter sp. | reverse complement strand
GTGAACCCGGGAGACAAGAAGGCTGAGGAGAAGTTCAAGGAGATCTCTGAGGCTAACGACGTTTTGAGTGACGACAAGAAGCGGAAGATCTACGACCAGCTTGGGTTTTATTCGGACAATATCGATCCGGCTGCGGCAGAGGCTGCGGCTCGCGGGGGATATGGCGGCGGCGCGGGATCAGGCTATGGACGCGCGCAGACGGGCGGACGTGCGGGGCAGGAGGTGCCGTTCGACTTTGGAGGATTTGATTTTTCGGACTTTCAGGGGGGACGGGCGGAGCAGCAGCAGTCGGGTGGAGGATTTGGTGGGAGCTTCAAGGATATCTTCAGCGGGATGTTCAATGGCGGGAAGCAGGCGGCGCGGGGGCCGCAGCCGGGGACCGATCTGGAGTATCAGGTGAGTCTGGACTTCTGGACGGCGGTGCGGGGCGGTGTGACGCGGCTGGAGATTCAGCGGCAGGAGATCTGTCCGACGTGCAAGGGCAAGTCGACTACGGGCGGAAGTGCGGAGTGCCCGGAGTGCCATGGGTCGGGACAGGTGCAGCAGATGGGTGGACGGATGAAGTTCAATATTCAGTGTCCGCGGTGCAGCGGTTCGGGGAAGGTGCAGCACTCGTGCTCGACGTGCGATGGCCAGGGCGTGGTGATCAAGCGGGAGCCGCTGGAGTTTCGGATCAAGGCGGGGACTCGGGATGGGCAGAGGATTCGGCTGGCGGGGAAGGGCAATGCCGGGACGAATGGCGGGCCTGCGGGGGATCTGTATCTGATCATCAAGGCGGGGACGCATCCGGTATTTCTGCGGACGGGCGATGATATTTATGTAACCGTTCCGGTTACGATGACGGAGGCTGCGCTGGGAGCGAAGATCGATGTGCCGACGATCGATACCCATGAGGGTGGAGGACGGACGCAGTTGAAGATTCCGCCGGGGACGCAGACGGGGCAGAAGCTACGGCTGCGGGAGAAGGGTGTGCCTTCCGCCGCGAATGAGGGCAAGCGCGGGGACCAGATCGTTGAGGTGAAGATCGTGGTGCCTAAGGTGCAGGATGAACGTTCGAAAGAGATACTCAGGGAGTTGGCGAAGCTGAATCCGGAGGAGCCGAGAGAGGGTTTGTTTGCGGCGGTGTAGAGTATGGCAATTCTAAAGATTGGCAGCCTTATCTTCGAATGGGACGATGCTAAATCAGTTTCAAACCTGAGCAAGCACGGGGTATCGTTTCTCGAAGCTGTAACTGTCTTTCATGATGGTTTAGGTTTATTGAGACGCGATACCGTTCATTCCACGGGAGAAGATCGATTTCTATTGATCGGGATATCGACGGAGCGGAATATACTGGTGGTGGTTCATGTGGAACGCGGGGAACGTATCCGTATTATTAGTGCGAGACGGGCAACACCACGAGAAAGGAGAACTTATGAACAAGGAAGCCTGGGAAGATAACTACGAGATGGAAACAGAGTATGACTTTTCCAATAGTGTGCCGAATCCCTACGCAGCACGCTTTCGCGAAGGGACAACGCAGATTTTGCTGGACCCGGATGTTTATGAGGTGTTTCCGGATTCGGAGTCGGTGAATGCCGCGTTGAGGATGGTGATGCGCGCCGGGGCTCGGGCAGCGTCCTCGAAGATGAAGGTCAAGCGGGCTAGTTAGGCTAGTTAAAGATTCTCGCGTAATGTAGATCGCGTTTGAGCTAACTCTGGCTCTGGGGTGATCTTCTGCTCGGAGACTTCGTCGGCGATGTAGGTGGAGACTTTGAGGGTGAAGCCTAGCTGGATCTGGTCTGCGATGGACGGGGGTGGCAGGAGAAGGTGGTTGGCGAGGCTGGCGAGATATTGGGTGGTTTCGGGGGCGAGGCCGGCGATGCGGGCGGCTAGCCAGGCTTGCGGGGTGATGGTGATTTCGGCGCGACCGTTGGCTACGGCAGAGTAGATTCTGTTGGCGGCGTGACGGACTGAGGCGGTGAGGATGGGGGTGTTGGCGGCGAGGGTGAACCAGCGCCGCTCCTTTTTTGTCTGGCCGGTGAAGTCGGCGTGGGCTTCGCCGCCGGTGCGCATGAGGCCGGGGCAGACGGTGGTGACGCGGATGCCTTTGTGGCGGAGTTCAGCGTGGAGGCCTTCGGAGAAGCCGACGAGAGCGAACTTGCTGGCGACGTAGGGGAGCATGTGGGGCATCGCGAACTTGCCGCCGATGCTGCAGATGTTGACGATGGCTGCATCGTCTTCGCCGGGGTCGCGTTTGAGCAGGTGCGGGAGCGCGGCGTGAATGGTGTGGAGGGCGGCGAAGAAGTTGGTGGCCATGGCTCGGCGATAGGCGGCGATGGGCTGGTTTTCTACGGGGCCGACTTCGATGATGCCGGCGTTGTTGATGAGGATGTCGATGCGGCCGAAGTGGCTGACGGCCTGATCGATGAGTATGGTGGCCTGGGCGGCGTCGGTGAGGTCGGCGGGGAGGAGGAGGATGTCGTCGGGGGATTGGAGGGCACCGCGATCGAGGAGGGTCTGGCGGGCGGTGACGAGCTCGTCGGGATTGCGTGCGGCGAGGATGAGTCTGGCTCCGGCGCGGGCGTAGCGTTCGGCCAGGGCGAGGCCGAGGCCGCGGGAGCCGCCGGTGATGAGGACGACTTTGCCCGGACTCATTCCTGGGCGCATGGTGGTACGCGAGTTCAGCACGAAGGCGACGGCTGCGGAGGCGGCGACGATGCCGGTGAGAACCTGCGCGGGATGGATGGCGGCTCGGGACTTCTTCATAGTTTTAGTGCTGCAGAAAGAGGGGAGGAGTTCAGGATACCCGAGTTCGGTTGACTGGCGTAGCCGGGAAAGAGCTAGACTTGCGATTAAAGTAGGGATGAGGGATTGCGAAGATGGCGACAAAGCGGAAGAGCAAGGGCGCGTACATGATCTCGTCGGTGGCGGAGATGTATGAGATTCATCCGCAGACGCTGCGCCTGTATGAGCGGGAGGGGTTGCTGCGGCCTTCGCGGAGTGAGGGCAATACACGGCTTTATACGGACGAAGACCTGGAGCGGCTGGAGTTTATCCTGAACCTGGCGCGGGACCTGGGGGTGAATATCGCCGGGATCGCGATTGTGCTGCAGATGCGGGAGCGGATGGAGGAGATGAACCGGCAGATGCAGGGGTTCGTGGACTATGTTCGGACGGAGATGCTGTCACGTATACCGCCGACGCAGCCGGGTGCAGGGTTGGTTCCGATGCGGCTGCCTATGGTGGTGCCGCCGGTGCGGATTGTGGCGAAGGGGAAGAGGAAGTAAGGGGTGGCCGCTGCTGTTTTGTGCGATCGAGGCGGGTTTCGCTGCGATAAACTTGAAGACTGCGGATTGACGCAGGTTTCCTCTGGCTCGTGCTGGAGTGTTGTGTAAGGGTGAGATGAGTCTGTTGCTTCAGGTCTTGTTTTGGGCCGCGATGTTCGGCGCGATAACCTCCACGATCTATTGCCTGATGGTGATGGCGGCGGCGCTGCGTTTTGGGGTGCGGAAGCGGCGGGAGGAGTCTGCGGCGGTTACGTTTTTGCCGCCGGTGAGCGTGTTGAAGCCGCTACACGGGACGGAGCCGGGGCTGGAGCGGAATATCGAATCGTTCTTCGAGCAGGAGTATCCGGAGTTCGAGCTGTTGTTCTGCGCACGGCAGGATACCGATGAAGGGTTGCTGCTGGCGCAGCGGGTGGGGGCGCGGTATCCGCAGGTGGATGCGCGGTATGTGACGTGCGGGGAGCCGACGCCGCAGTTTCATAATGCGAAGGTTTACTCGCTGGCGAAGCTGGATTCGGTGGCGAAGCACGACTTGTTTATTACGAGCGACGCGGATGTGCGGGTGAAGAAGGATTATCTGCGGCGGATGGTGCAGAACCTGAAAGACCCACGGATGGGGCTGGCTTCGTGTGTGTATCTGGGGACGACGGACCGGGGAGCTGAGGCGGGGTTGATGTCGCAACTGGATGCGGTGGGCAAGAGCGTGGAGATGACGTCGGGTGTGCTGGTGGCGGACATGCTGGAGGGAACGAAGTTTGCGCTGGGGGCGTCGATGGCGGTGCGGAGGGAGTCGTTCGAGCGGGCTGGGGGGTTTGATGAGCTGGGGCAGTTTTATGCCGACGATTTTGTGCTGGGGAACCGGCTGGCTGCGCAGGGGGTTGGCGTGCGGATGGCAACGCATGTGATCCGGTTGATGGTGCAGGATACGCCGTTTGGATTGTCGTTCCGGAACCAGTTGCGATGGATGCAGAGCACGCGACGGTCGAGGCCGTGGGGGCATCTGGGGTCGGGGCTTACGTTTGCGGTTCCGTTCGGTTTGCTGGGTTTGATCTGGGGCTTGTTGAGTGGCCATGCGCTGCTGGGCGTGGTGTGGCTGGCGGGAACAGTGCTGAACCGTTGGCTGCAGGCTGGCGCGATTCTGCGGGTGATGGGAGACGAGGGATGGTTGCGCGGTATGTTGTTGTATCCACTGCGGGATCTGCTGGGATGTGTGCTTTGGCTGGGCAGTTATGGAGGGGATAAGTTTTATTACCGGGGGAGGATTTATACCCTGAAGGGCGGCGGACGGGTGGAAGAACCGCAGTGAAGCTGAATTTCGGTGGAACTTGCAAGGCTCGAAGCACGTCAAAGACAACATGCCGCGAGCGGTCCGGTAGCAGGACCCACGGTATGGCTCGGGCCGGGCAATAGAAAGCGGACGCTGCAAAGTTAAAAGAACAGGCAATGGGTCAAAATTGGAGGCGGTTGGATGTCTGCAATACATTGGGGACTTTTATTATTCGGACTGTTCGGCCTGCTTACCTCGAGTATCTATCTTGTGATGGTGTTGGCAGGGGCGTGGCGGTTTCGGCGCGAAGCCCTGCGTGAAGATGCGCGACTGGGGACGCGGCCTGAGTTTCTGCCGGCGGTGAGCCTGTTCAAGCCGCTGCATGGAGATGAGATCGGCCTGGAGGCAAACCTCAGAACATTCTTTGAACAGGATTATCTGCAGCATGTTGCCGCGGCGGGTGGGGCGGTGGTGGAGAATGGCGTGTCGCGGGTGGAGCTGCTGTTTTGCGCACGCAGCGATGCCGACGAGGGGTTGGAGATTGCGCGGCGGGTGGCTGCGGAGTATCCGGAGATTACGACGAGGTTTGTGACGAGCGGAGCGCCGTGGGCGGCCAATGCCAAGGTGTGCTCGATGGCCGCGATGGCCAAAGTGGCGACGCATGATCTGTGGGCGATCAGCGACAGCGATGTGCGGGTGACACCGGATTATCTGCGACGGATTGTGATGCCGTTTGTGGAGGAGAAGGTGGGTTGTTCGACTTGCCTCTATCGCGGCGTGGTGATCAAGGGCGGGTTGTGGTCGCAGCTTGAAGCGGTGGGGATGACGATCGAGATGAGTTCGGGTATCTGCGCCGACAGCTTGATCGAGCCGGTGCGATTTGCGCTGGGGCCGACGATGGTGACGCGCCGGGCACGGGTTGCGGAGATGGGCGGGTTCGAGAGCATCGCAGAGTACTGCGCAGACGATTTTGTATTGGGGAACTGGATTGCGAAGAACGGACACAAGGTGGTGCTGAGCGGACATGCGATCGATCACATGGTGCTGCAGGCGGATTTTGTGGACTCGATGAAGCACCAGGTGCGATGGATGAAGAGCACGAGGTTTTCGCGTCCGAAAGGACACTTCGGGACGAGCCTTACGTTCGGGGTGCCGTTTGGAGTGATGGCCTGGGCAGGTGCGTTGATGCTGGGAATGCCGGTGCTGGGTTGGTGTGCGCTGGTGGGGAGCGTGTTGGGACGGAGTCTTCAGGCGCTGGTGGTGGGGCGATATGTTGTGCAGGAGAAACGTATCTGGACGGCGATGGCGTTGTTTCCGGTGCGCGACCTGATCGGCGCGTTGATCTGGGCGCTGAGTTATGCGAGCAACCGGATACAGTGGCGCGGCGAGGTGTATGAACTGGTGGATGGCGGGCGGATGCAGCGGGTTGTGGGGGCTCGGACGCCTTTGGTTACGGGGCAGTTTGCTTCGGACCACGAGCAGCGATAGGAGAGGCTAAGGTTTTATCGACTTAGAGAACGTTAGCTTGAAGGGCGTATTGCTGCAAATTGCGTAAAGAGCTGAGGCGCTACAAGCAGAACGCAGGTCCTTCGACTTCGCCTCTCGCGATGAAGCTGCGAGAGGCTGCGCTCAGGATGGCACTTCTTGTAAAAAATTAGGTATTTGAAACCCTTCTGGTTGAGACCGCTCTAGTAGTTGGTGAGGATGGTTTTTCCGCCTGCAGTTGCGAGGGTGTGGACTGCGCCGTAGGGGTTCAGCTCTTTGGTGCGGGCATCGGGGTTGTAGGTGAAGAGGAAGATGCGGCGGGGGCTGGTCCAGAGTTGGCGAAGGGAGTCTTCTGTCTCGAAGATGTGTGGGGAGGCGGGCCAGAAGCTGCCGTACCAGAGGCCGTTGACGCGGCCGTTGATGAGATGGACCTGCTGGCCGGTGTAAAAGATCAGAGTGGAGCCGGCGGTGAGTTCGCCGTCGATGAGGATGAGGTCGTCGGGGTGGGGTTGCGCCTGCTGGGCTTGATTGATGGCTAGAGCGAGACCTTTGGAGCCGAGGATGGGATAGAAGCGGGCGAGACCTTCGTGCGCGGCGAGGAGGGTCAGGGTCATGGCGGCGGCGAGGGTGAGGTTTGCGGCGTAGGTGTGATTTCTGCGGCGCAGGAGATAGCTGCCGATGCCGATGCCGAGCATTCCGAGAGCGGTGGCGGCGAGTGGGCCGCGGAAGAAACTCATCGCGGATGCAGTGAGGTCGGTGACGTGGCTGAGAGAAAGGTTGTAGGCTTCGGTGCTGCCAGCCATGGCGAGGAGAGATACGATGTCGGTGCCGGGTGTGGGTTTGGGAGCGGTGAGGGCATAGTATCCGCAGAGGATGGCGACGAGTGTGGTGAGAGGGACGAGAGCGTAGAAGTGCCAGCGGAGTGCGCT
>JBDTEQ010000181.1:0-2768 GCA_039922475.1 Edaphobacter sp. | reverse complement strand
TTTCAGGATAAAGGCAGAGGGTGCTTTCTTTGCGGATGAATGCGCTGTGTGGCTGGTAGTCTGTACGCACCATGAAGCGAAGACTGAGGCCGCTCTGTTCCCTGCTCGCTGTTGTTCTGGCGGTTGCGGTTGGAACCGCTCAGACCAGGCGCATGGTAATCATCGATCAGGATGGGTCCGGCCCTGGCGGAACGAACCAGATGGCGATGATGTTGCTGCTGCAGTCTACGAAGGCTGACGTGCTGGGGATCACGATGGTGAGCGGCGATGTGTGGGAGCCCGAGGCCGTACAGCATACGCTGCGGATGCTGGAGCTGATTCATAGAACCGATGTGCCGGTCGTGCCGGGAGCAGTTTTTCCGTTGGTGCGGTCGGAGCAAGCGTGGAAGATCGAGCAGAAGCTGTACGGCGGCTTTGCCTGGTATGGCGCCTGGGGAGATGTTGGCGAAAAGACAAGCCGTGAGCCATATCACGGGCCGTATGTGGTGCCGAAGATGGTTGAGGGTGAGCCGACGTTGAAGTCGGCGGTGGAGGATGCAGCTCACTTTTTGATTCGGGAGATTCATGCGCACCCGCACGAGGTGACGATCTACGCGGCTGGGCCGCTGACGAATATTGCGCTGGCTATCTCGATCGATCCGCACTTTGCGGAGATGACACGGGGGATCGTCATGATGGGCGGAAGCCTGAATCCGCAGACGAATGATCCGGAGTTTGCGACCGATCCGCGACATGAGTTTAATTTCTGGTTCGATCCTGAGGCGGCGCATATCGTGCTGCGGGCACACTGGCCGCGTATCGACCTGACGACCGTGGATATTTCGATCAAGACAATGTTCACGAAGGCGATGCTGGACGAGATTGCGCGGTCGGGGAGTCCGGCGTCGAAGTATCTTGCGACGTACACCAGATATTTCTATTACTGCTGGGATGAACTGGCTGCTGCTGCATGGCTCGATCCGGCGATCATTACCAAAGAAGAGCGGCTTTATATTGACGTGAACCTGAGTCGCGGGCCAACGTATGGTGACACGCTCTCGTGGAGCGAGACGAACAAGCCTGCGCTTGATCTGCCGCTGGTTCATGTTCAGAGCGACCTCGATCTGGCGCGGTTCAACCGGCTGTTTGTGGATTTGATGCGGGATCCGCCGCAGCCTTCGACGAAGTAGTGACGGTGGTTCGGCTTACACTTACATATCAGGTCGCCGAGAATGAAGGACAGCGGAGAAGCTTTGGATATTCAACATCTGAATGAAAATTTTGGCCTGGCGGGCGTTCTTGCTTTTCATGCAACGTCCAGTGGACTGATCTACGCGAGTGTTGCTACTGCACAGGCGACCGCAACGGTCTACCTGCAAGGGGCACATGTGGCGGCGTGGCAGCCGAAGGGGCAGCACCCGGTGATCTTCGTCAGCCGCAAGAGCGAGTTCGCACCGGGCAAACCGATTCGCGGCGGAGTTCCGATCGCCTTTCCGTGGTTTGCCAATCGGCATGACGGGAAGGCGGGGCCGTCGCATGGATTTGCGCGGATACAGGAGTGGACGCTGGCTTTTGCCGCACTGGCGGGCGACGATCTACATCTGACTTTTACGCTGGGGCCGACGGAGATCAGCCATGCACTTGGCTACGATCACTTTCGACTGGTGTATGAGCTGACCATTGGACGCACGCTGACGATGAAGCTTACCGTGGCGAACGATGCTGCGGTGCCGTTGATTTTCGAGGAGGCGCTGCATACCTACTATGCGGTTGCGGACATTCACGAGGTATCAGTGGATGGGCTTAACAGTGTGACGTATCTGGACAAGACCGACAACTTCCAGGCGAAGGTGCAACACGGCGCGGTCGTTGTTACGGGGCCTACGGATCGCGTGTATTTGAATACCAGCGAGGCCTGCGTGCTGCATGATGTTGCTGGTAGCCGCGATATTACTGTGGCCAAGACGGGTTCGAACACAACCGTGGTTTGGAATCCGTGGGAGTCCGGCGCATCGAAGCTGCCGGACCTAGAGGCGAGCGAGTGGCATGAGTTTATTGCTGTCGAGACAGTGAACGCAGCTGCGAATGCGGTGACGCTTGCTCCTGGTTCGGCGCATTTGATGCAGGCGCGTGTTTCGATTGAAGACACAAAGAGATAACGCTCGCCGATTCCGATCTCTGCATTGACGATGAGTTCAATTCTTTTTCTTGCCGCCGAAGAGTCCGCTGAGTGAGTTGACGAGTTGTTGCTCGTTGTTCTTCTTCGGCGTGCCGAGAATGGAAGTGACGTTGTTCTGCAACATGCCGCCTACATCCGGGGTAATGATGGGGTGGGATGAGGTCCCGGTGACGGTGACGGGTACGCTGATGGCTGATGCCTGAGATGCGGTCTTGCCGACGGAGCCATCGACCAGGGATAAGAGACCGACCGCCTTGCCGCCGATGCCTCGGCTGGTACTGAGCTTCATGTTGAGTTTGAAGTTCAATGCGCCGTCGGGCGAGACGGTCCCGTCTCCTGTAGCTTCGCCGATGGCGGGAAGGGAGGTATAGATGTTGGTGGCGCGCACGCCATCCTGAGCTACCTGCAACTGAAGGCGAAGCGTCTGGATGTTGGTGAGATTGCCTGTGTCGCCCAGAGCCGCGCCTGCGATTCCCTTCAACTGCGAACTGAGGTTGAAGCCGGAGAGACGGGTGTTGTCGAGCTCGACGGGGCCAGTGATGACGAGGGCGTTCAGCGGGCCGGTGATGGTGAGGCTGGTGGTGAGAGTGCCACCTTGCAGGACCGATCC
>JBDTEQ010000180.1:0-4875 GCA_039922475.1 Edaphobacter sp. | reverse complement strand
AGCCAAACAGGCCGGTTGACCGCGCCAAAGCGCCCCACCCCACGCATATCAACACGCCCTGCCGCGCAAGCAGACCCGCTCCACTCTCACCACCAGAAATCGCTCGCCTGTGCAGAGCTTCCTTAGCAACAGCCATATCCCACCTGCATGACAAGCAAAACGACAGGCACCGTCAAGAGCGGTTCGCATGGAGCGCGAATAAGCAAGTAAAATTCGTCTCAGGGATTCAACGGAGAGAGACTTAGCAAATGGCAACGATCAGGCAGGACGACTTCATCCGCAGCGTCGCGGATGCCCTCCAGTACATCAGCTTCTACCACCCGGTCGACTACATCACCAACCTCGCCCGTGCTTATCAGATGGAGCAGAGTCCCTCCGCCAAGGATGCCATGGCCCAGATCCTCATCAACTCCCGCATGAGCGCCGAAGGCCACCGTCCCATCTGTCAGGACACCGGCATCGTCACCGCCTTCGTCAAGGTCGGCATGGACGTCAAGTGGGAGCCCGGCATCGCAGGCATGATGACCATGCAGGAGATGGTCGACGAGGGCGTCCGCGAGGCCTGGCGCAACGCCGACAACGTCCTTCGCCCCAGCCTCCTCGAAGACCCCGCCTTCACCCGTCGCAACACCGGAGACAACACTCCCGCCATGGTCGTCGTCGAGCTCGTCGAAGGCGGCGGAGTCGATGTCACCGTAGCCTCCAAGGGCGGCGGCTCTGAAGCCAAGAGCAAGTTCGTCATGCTCAACCCCTCCGACTCCATCGTCGAATGGGTCCTCAAGACCGTCCCCACCATGGGCGCCGGCTGGTGTCCCCCCGGAATGTTAGGCATCGGCATCGGTGGCACCGCCGAAAAAGCCATGGTCATGGCCAAAGAGTCCCTCATGGACCCCATCGACATGCAGGAGCTCATTGCACGCGGCCCAAAGACTAAAGTCGAAGAGCTTCGCATCGAGCTCTACGAGAAGGTCAACCGTTTAGGCATCGGCGCACAGGGCCTCGGCGGCCTCACTACCGTCCTCGACGTAAAGATCATGGACTTCCCCACGCACGCAGCGAACCTTCCTGTAGCGATGATCCCCAACTGCGCCGCCACCCGCCATCTGCACTTCCATCTCGACGGCTCCGGTCCTGTCATGGTCGATCCGCCTTCGCTGGATGCATGGCCAAAGCTCACCTACGATACCCACTCCGCAAAGAAAGTGAATCTCAACACGATCACGAAGGAAGACGTAAAGACCTGGAAGCCCGGCGAGGTCCTTCTCCTCTCCGGCAAGCTGCTCACTGGCCGCGACGCCGCACACAAGCGCATGACCGACATGCTCAACCGCGGTGAAAAACTCCCCGTCGATCTCAAAGGCCGCTTCATCTACTACGTCGGCCCCGTCGAAGCAGTCCGCGACGAAGCCGTCGGCCCCGCCGGCCCCACCACCGCCACCCGCATGGACAAGTTCACCCGCCAGATGCTCGCCGAAACCGGCCTCATCGGCATGATCGGCAAAGCTGAGCGCGGCCCCGCAGCCATCGACGCCATTCGCGAGTTCGAAGCCGTCTACCTCATCGCCATCGGCGGCGCGGCTTACCTCGTCTCCAAGGCCATCAAGAGCGCACGCACCCTCGCCTTCGCCGACCTCGGCATGGAGGCCATCTACGAGTTCGACGTAAAGGACATGCCCGTCACGGTCGCAGTCGACAGCAAAGGCACCAGCGTCCACATCACCGGTCCCGAAGAGTGGTCACGCCGAATCGCAGGCATCCCCATCCTCCAATAAAAATAAAAAAATCAAGTGTGACGCACCCACGTTCCACGTCGTCATTCTGAGCGAAGCTTAGAACCTCTGTATTTGCAGTTGCTTCTGCCTTCAACCCATCAAGCCGTTCACGGCGCAGGCGAATTCAGGATCTGCGCAACCGGCAACGGCATCTCCTTATCGGCATTCTTCAACAGCAGGCTTACCTGCCACATCTGCGCATCGCTCAACACATGCGAGAAGGAAGGCATGCCGGAGAGACGGATTCCATTGGCCACCTTCCAGTAAGTCTCACCCGCTTCGTCATCGCTGACACCGACGACACCGTGAGTGCCATGGCTCTTCCAAAGCGGAGGAGCTGAAGGAAACATATGCGCCGCAAACACCACATCATGCCCCGGGGTCCCATGGCAACCCGCGCACTGCGCCCGATACACATGCGCTCCAGATTCAAAAACATCTTCGCTGATGCCGAAAGGAGCCGTCTTCGACTCTCGGTCAATGCGGGCATTGAGCGGAACCTTGACGATCTGCTTCTCAAAGGGAAGCGGCGCGTCGGCGACAGCTACAGGCACCGGGCCGAATTTGAGATAGCAGAAGAGGCCAGCCGCAACGGCAGCGATGCCGAGGAGAAAGCCAAGAAACACCTTGCCGAAGCTGCCGTTGCTACTCTTTTTCGCCATCTGGAGTCACTCCTTGAGGTGCAAACGCTTGCGTAAAAGCCGCGATAAGAGCCTGCGGATGTTCTAATAAGGGGTGGCCTAAGCCGGAGTCATCCGGCAGCCCCTCGAGTTCCACCATAGCAAAACCAAGCTTGCGCAGGAGTAATCGTTGATGTTCGGTTTCAGATTGAGTGTGAAGTGTGCAGCAGGAGTGTTGCTGGCAGCATTTATGGTCAGCGGATCAGTTGCTCTACAGGCGCAGACAACGCGTCGTACGCGCCGGGAATCCAGCGCCAACCGCAAAGCCCGCATCGAGAGAACCGTCGCCGAAACCTACGCCCACCGCTTCGAGGTCGCTGGCGGAGGCGGGTTCCTGCGCTTTCAGTCCGGCTCGCTCCTGCAGCGGAACAGCGAAGTAACGTTCTTCATGACCACCACGTACTTCCTCAACCCGAAGCTCGGCATCATCGGCGACATTCGCGGGGCGTACGGAAAGGCGAAGATCGGCAATCCCGTCAACTCCACAGTCCCCTTTTTAAACTTCAATCCCCAGATCTCCGAGTATCCCTTCATGGGCGGTGTTGCCTATCGTCTCTATGCAAAGGAGAAGGTCGCTGTCACCGCAACTGCAGAAGGCGGAGTGGCGATCGGCAAGTTTGACGGCGGCGCCAAAGGCCTCACCTCGGCACAGATTGGAGTCTGGCAGTCGGCTACGAAACCTGTCTTCAGCCTGGGCGCCAACTTCGACTACAACTTCTACCCCAACCTCGCCTTCAGGGTGTCGCCCACCTACATCGGAACCTTCTTCAAGCTCGACCCGACAGACACACTGCACGGGCCGCCGGGTTCGATCCAGAACAACTTCGGATTCAACGCCGGAATCGTCTACCGCTTCGGCAAGATCAAGTAACAGAACCTGAAAGAAAGCGGCCTCGATCGCAGGATCGAGGCCGCTCTTTGTTTTGCAATAAGCTACTTCAGCGTATACGCCACGCCGGTTACGAACTGCAGGCTGTTGTTCTTGAAACCCACAGCAGGTTGATGGAGATAGTTGTCCAGCACATTCATGTTCAGGCTGAACCGCTTGTAAGTCGGCAGTTGCAACCCAGCTCCGATGATCGCGGAATAAGCGCTGAAGTCATTCCATGCCGGAATAAACGTTCCGCTCTCCGTGAAGATGATCTTCGCCGGCAGATTGCGGTGATACATCTCGCTGAAGCTTGATCCAATCAGATTGTTGCTCAGCGTAGGTGGTTGGAAGTTCTGTCGCTCATAGTGCACATCCGCCTTCGCATCCAGTTGTTGGACCGGCGTCTGGATCAGCGTTATGCCGAGACCAACCCCATAGATCTGCTGCAGGTTCAGGCCCTGCGCATAGTTGTGGTCAAACGAGGCATCTACTAATCCATAGAACCTCGACGTGAAGTACTTATCGTGCTCCGCATCGGCATGGAAGATGTTCGTCTTCGCCACAATGTCCGGTGATGGAGGAGCAGTCTGAGGAATTACCGGCTGAGTAATTTTTCCGTACGTCTCCAGTACGTTGATGGTCGAACGCGTCCGCGGCGGCAGAAATGCAGCCGAAGGAACCATACGGATCAGGTTAGCGGCAAGATTGTAGGTTTGGCCCGTCTGCGTCGATTCAACCAGCGTGATTCCACCCGAGATCGATCCGTTCCATCCGTACCAGATCCCCGGATTGCTGGTCACTTCCTTGTTGTAGGTTGCGCTGTCAACCAGATAAGCCAGGTCCTTGACCGGCACAACCTCAGCTGCGCTCGACGAGGTAGCCGCCACCGATACGGCATTATCGCTGTATGTAATCGTGCCCGGCTGTTTCGAAGTGCGCGTGATCTTCTCGTTCTTCTTCAATGCAACGAACTTGCCGCCCGCCCTCAGTTCCTTGATCTTGTCCGCCGAAACTGTAACCTCGCCGACAACGTCACTCTTGAAGACGAACGAATTGCCGGTAGCCCGCTCCAGAGTTCCGGTTAGTTGATCGCCATTGGCGAACACAATGACATCGGGTGCCGGTTTGGCCGAATCGCTCTGAGCCGACGCTCTGACTGGTTGTTGAAGCATTACACCGAAAACCAGGCTCAAGACGAGCAGGCTGACACGCTTGATAGACCTGCGAACAGAGGGTAAAGCTGGATGGATACTCATTCGTTAAACATAGCGTAGCTTTAGAGATAGAGAGTTAAATATGCGACCCGTTGTTCGTGTCATTGGAAAAATATTGCGTCTGGTGGGTATCTCCAGTCCGGAAGATGCCCTTCAGAAGCCTCCTTCCGCTGCGGATCCTCCAACCTGGCGTCGGCCAAACCAACCTGCGGTGGAATCGGCAGATGTGACGGGAAGCGACGCGGCAAATAGCGATCAAGTTGATTCCATGCAGATTCCACGGTCGAAATGACACAAGAGTGGGAGTGTAACTGGCATCGAATTATGCGGTGGGAATG
>JBDTEQ010000179.1:0-9149 GCA_039922475.1 Edaphobacter sp. | reverse complement strand
CGCCGGTGCCTGCGACAGTCGCTGCTGTCGCTTCAATCGAAACACCGCCTCTGACGACCTGCAACTGCACATCGACGAAGCTTAGCGCGAGCGGATGGCACATCGGGATCAGGTTGGAGGTCTGCTTTGCGGCCTGAATTCCAGCGAACCGCGCGACCTCCAGAGGATTTCCCTTGGGGTTTTGCGGGAGAGCCTTCAGCACTGTGTTGGAGAGTTCGACAAAAGCTGTTGCCACCGCCTCGCGTCGCGTCGTCGACTTCGCACTGACATCCACCATGTGCGCCTGCCCGCCGGCATCGTAATGCGACAGAGTGGAGGCCGCATGGGGCAGACCGTCCGCGACATCATCGAAGGTCCGCTCCGCCGAATGGATCGCGTCTTTCTTATCTTTCTTATCTTTCTTATCTTTCTTCTTCATGATTCAAGCCTACTACCGCAGCAGAACTGTGATGATCTCACCCGCCGGGAACCGCTCTCTGTCGGGCGGCAGCAGAGCGTAGCAGTTCGCCCGTGCGTTTGCTGCAAGATCGCCCGAACCCTGCCAGCGTACCAGCTTCACCTCTGCCCGCAGGCGGCTTGCGTTCAGCCGTGCCGGTAGAACCTGCATCAGCCCGGATTTTCCAGCAGCATCTTCGACCAGCGTAGCCTGCACAAAGTGTGGCGACTGAACTCCGGCTCCGGCCATGGCCCGCAACAGCGGCTCGACAAAACAATGAAACGTCACCTGCGTCGAAACCGGGTTTCCCGGCAGGCCGAAGAAAAACTGCGCAGAGAATCCGTCAGCAGCCGGAAGACGGCCAAATACCAAAGGCTTTCCCGGTTGCATCCTCACGCCGGTGAAGAAGAACTCCGCACCGAGCGTGTGCAGTACCTCTTCAACCAGGTCATACTCGCCCATCGATACGCCGCCAGAGAGCAGCATCAACTCGCTGCGCCGAGCTATGCGGATGATCTGCTCCAACTCCGCGCGCCGGTCGGGAGCGATAGGGAGCCGCAACGCCTCACCGCCTGCCTCCGCCACCAGCGTCGCCAGGCCGTAGCTGTTGGAGTTGCGAATCTGCTGCGGCTCAGGTGCTGCATCAATCTCCACCAGCTCATCTCCCGTGGCGACGATGGCTACTCGCGGCTTGCGAAACACCGTCAACGAGGAAGCGCCACAGGCTGCGGCCAGCGCAATCTCCGCGCCATCGAGGACCGTTCCCGCCGGCAACACCGTCTCGCCCTTCTGCGCCTCACTGCCGCGACGAACGATGTTCTCTCCACTGCGAACCGTCCGTTCCCCGAGTGCGCGCATGGTTCCGTCTGCGCGTTCGACGTGCTCGACCATCACGACTGCATCGGCACCCTCCGGAATCGGTGCGCCTGTCATGATCTCGATCGCTGTACTTTGTTGCAGCGCGCCATGCTGCCACTGCTCGCCTGCCCTTACCTGGCCCGCAACGCTCAGTGGGCGCTTGCCAAACTCGGCTGCAAGCACAGCGAACCCATCGCGCGTCGAGCGATCGAACGGCGGCTGGTCCCGGTCGGCGCGAACAGCCTCTGCCAGCACGCGATTCGCACACTCCAGCAGCGGCATCTGCTCTGTCGCGAGCGATGGTAGGTTGGTCGCATGGCTCCGCATCAACTCCAGTGCCTCATCGAAGCTGACAATGCCAACCGTACCTTTGCTCATCTTGAACCCTCTCGTTAGACCGACAGAATGGCAGCGCCTCGATAAGAAAGCAGATAGAAAAAGAAAAGCCCCGAGCAGCCTCGCCCGGGGCTCCGCTTTGTTTAGGCAGCCTCTACTTCTTCTTCGGGGCCTTGTAGCTTGTCTTCACCTGCTCACCGATGCCCTGGAGAATTCCCTTTACATCCGCAGCATGGGAACCATCCGGCGCCAGCTCCAGATACTTCTGGTAAGCATCCACGCATCCTGGAGGCGCGGTAATCTTCTGCGTCTTCGGGTCGACAGTTGCCTGAGGGATCAGGGCCTGACCCTTGATGTAGTAAGCATCTGCCTTCTTGGGATCGGCTGCGATTGCCTTGTCTGCAGCGGCGCTGGCCTCCGGCAGTTTACCGGCGTTGTACAGTGTGGCCGCCTCGTTGAAGTAGTACATCGCGGCATTGGCCGGCATGGCTTTGGCAGCCATCTCGTAAGCGTCGGCCGAGTCCTTGGCGTTGCCGAGCTTGCCGTATGCCTGCCCCAGTTGGTTATAACCGGCGGCGGCGGCCTCCGGGCTTGGCTTCTTCGACGCGGCGTTCAGGTCGACGCCTTTTTTATACGAAGCCGCAGCGTCGGTGTACTTCTGCACGATCGCAGGGTCCGTCGCCGAAGTCCCTGCCGTCTTTGCTGCCTTGGCGGCTGCATCCGCTGCGCCAAGTTGCGCGTCGCCGAGAGTGATCCAGAGAATCCCCTCGTCAGCCTTGGCTGCGGTTGCCTGCTGCATCGCGGTAATCGCAGCGTCGTAGTTGCCTGCCTTATCGTCTGCGCGCGCCTGCGCCAGAAGCGCATTCAGGTTCTGGATCTTGGCGTTGGAGGCCGTGACCTCGGCGTTCTTCTTCTTGTACTCTTCCAACTGCTTCTGCTGTTCGGGCGTCAGAGTCTTGAGGTACTCCGGACGGGACATGTCGAAGTTTACTGTTTTATCCGCGCCGCCGGTCAACGTCACGTTATCGTTGAAATCCAGGCTCTTGTCGCCCTGAAAGACACCGACAAAGTAATTTCCCGGAGCGATGCCGGTTCCCTTAAAGTCTCCATTCGCGTCCAGAGGAAATGTGTATTTAAACTTCATCTCCTTCTCGGGAACGCTTTTGTCCGTCGTCAGCTTCACCTCGCCTGTGGTAACCGCCTGCCCGACGGGATTGTTGACGTGGCCGTGGATGCTGGCATCTCCCTGCCCTTCTTCCTTGACGGTCTGCGCCATGGAACTGCGTGGAGCAGCCATCGTCAAAGTGACCAGCAAAGCGGTTGCCAGTGTGCTTACCTTCAATCCAATACGTTTCATGCTCTCATCTCTCCTGGCCCACCGACGGGGCATAAGTCTTCGTTCCACAACAGTTCCATACCGAAAATTTGATGCTCAATGCAGCCCCTGCGCGACGACATACGGTATGGGATCGACTGCTCCGGCCTCGCGAAATGCCCGCAACCGCAGAACACAGCTCTCGCAGATGCCGCAGGCCTCGGTCTCACCGGAATAGCATGACCAACTTACATGGAATGGTGCACCCAGTTCAACTCCCAGCCGGACGATCTCGCACTTTCGCATCCCGATCAGCGGTGTTTCCACCCGGATATCCCCCTCTTTCGTGCCCATACGGATCAGCTGGTTGAAGGCGTCATAATAGGCTGGCCGACAGTCCGGATACCCGGAGCTATCCTGTTCAACAGCCCCGATTAGCACCGTTTTTGCACCCAGAACCTCCGCCCAGCTTACCGCCGCAGAGAGAAAATGCGCGTTGCGGAACGGAACGTAGGTTACCGGGACTTCGCTCCCTATCTGCGCCTCGTCTCCCGCCTCCGGTACAGCGATCGCGTGGTCGGTCAGCGCCGATCCGCCGATCCGCCGGAACAGGTCGATCTTCAGATGCAGCAGTTCGCGTATTCCGAGAATCCGCGTAACCTCCTGTGCCGACTGCAGCTCCCTCGCCTCGGTCCTCTGCCCATAGCTGAAGTGGACTGCGTATACGTCATAGTCTCGTGTCGCCAGCGCTGCGCAGACCGAGGAGTCCATCCCGCCCGACAGGCACACCACGGCGCGTGGACGAGCCGGTTCAGCCTGCGTCATCACCCGCCTCCACCCTCCGTTCCTCTTCCGTCAACTCGTCCCCTTCACTGCCGAGCATCTCCCGCGCAGTCGCTTCATCGCGTTTGTGCACCTGCAGGTTCGCAAAGAAAGCCGGTGCCAGCAAGCTGTTCGCGTTCTCTCCCTGCAGAAAGCACTCAATCCCCGCCGACTCGAGCATGCCCTTCGCCATCTGGGCATTGACCGGCTCAAAGAACCTGCCTATGGTTACAAACTCGTCTGGATCTACGGTATCTACGATCGGTTCTGTCATCTGCCCTCTTGGTTTCTTACTTATCTTCGAACGACTGCAGGTGCGCAGTAATGGTTCCCCAGAACAGATGCGCCCGGATCTGCACCGGCATGTGACGCGCATCGTCGGTATACCAGACCCAGATGTTGCCGCGGTTTTTCACGACGCCCTCGTCCGCGGTCGGCTCCACGCGAATCGTCTGGAAGGTTCCGGCCGGCGTCTTGATCTCTTCCTTGCCCTCGACCTTCATCGTCACGGTAACGGTGCGCATCGAATCGGCTAGCGGAAATCTGATGGTCTGGCCCACCACCATCGGCTGCGACGCCGCATAGAAGATCGCCGACAGAGAGTCCGTCACACAGGCGGGAATCGATGCCGTCTGCTCCTTCGATGTCCCCTTCACCAGGTTCTTTTCCACCTGTTTCTGCTTGCCATGTTCGTAGTCGAAGGTCAGATCGCTTGAAACCTTGCGACGACCCTCCTGCAACTGCTTGCTGAAGCCGGTCGAGCAGCCCGTCCTGGTGTCGAACCCAGCCTGAAATTTGTCGATCACCGGAAAGAGCATCGTCACCGCGCCAACCGAGCCTCCGTAGGCGTTGATCTTCTGCACCGTCCCCTCGCGTTCAAGCTGAAACACCGCCGTGCCCGCGGTAAACACGCGCCAATCCACCGCGAACGTCAGTGTCTGCTTGGTGGGGAAGACGAAGTCGGGCAGCGGTGGCTGCAGGGTCGGGATGACGACTGGAGCGGGAGCCGGTTTTGGCCCCAGGCGCAACAGTTGCCCACTCGCCGGAAGCGAGCCTGCGCCGTACAGCATAAAAACAATCAACGCGAGAAAACGGTCAAGCTTCAGCAAAGGGCAGCACTCGCACGAGTTGAAGTTTGTGGGCGGTTCCGCCCCGGCTCTCCACGCCTTCAGCGCAGACCCCGGATCACCCCATGGTGATTCAGAAAAAGCCGGACCGCCAGCGCAAGGTAGATCGCACCGGCACCCATTAAAGCATTGTACTCGCGGTGGTGACGCCACTGCGCCGCAGAGAACCTGCCTCCGCTTGCATTTTCGTTGGCCGGAAACTCCGCTGCCTTCAAACGCGGCAGCAGCCGTGGGACCTTCGCGGCGTACTCGTCAAAATCGGCAAAGTGCTCTCGCAGATAGCCTTCCTCGCCCTGAATCGTGGGAATATAGATTGCAGCGAACAGCACTGCCAGCGCCACCAGAATGATCCAGCTTGCCGCCGCCGCTGCGAATCCGAAGGCAATCGACATCGACCCCAGGTACAGCGGGTTCCGCGTGTAGGCATACGGCCCGGTCCGGGTCAGCTCCGCGTTCTTGCGCACATATCCCGCCGCGTAGGCGCGAAGCCATACCCCGGGAACAACCAGCAGCAGACTCGCCAGCATCGTCCTCCAGGTCGGCTGCGCCAGCCACAGAAACACGCCCGCAAAGACGAATCCCAATGGCACGCGGATGCGCCGCGCAATCTTCTGCCATCTCGTTCTTTCGCTCACACCTACACCTTATCCTGTTCGCCGCGAAGCAACTCCAGCGCCGCCTCAATCACCTCATCTGTAGTGATCTGCAGCAACCCTTCTTCCGTCTCCTGATGGCGCGAGTGATCCACCTGGCTTGAACCATGCCGCAACACGCGTGAAGTCGTGCCATACGGTCCATTCCGTGCCGGATCAGTCGGTCCGTAAAGCCCGACCACAGGTCTTTCGAGCGCTGCGGCCAGGTGCAGAGGCCCAGTGTCTCCTGCAATCACCACGCCTGCGCGCCGCACCAGCGCAATCATCTGCCCGAGAGAGCAGGGAACCAGCTTCGCCGAACCGCCGCTCGCTTCTACAACGCGTCTGCCCACGGCATCTGCTGACGAGGCGGCGTTCACCAGCGTATGAAATCCCGCGCTGGCCAACTTCGCCGCTACTGCTCCATATCGTTCTGCAGGCCATTGCTTCGCCCCCCATCCTGCAGTTGGAGCCATCAATGCAAACTTTTTCCCAGCGTCCGACAGCAGCACATCGCACCACTGCTCTGCAGCAGCGTCGACCGGCAACGTCACCTTCGCGGGTCGCAATGTCTCGCCAACAGCCGCGCCCAGCAGCTCGCAACCCTGCTCCACCACATGCGCTGCGTTCATCGGTACCTGCTGTCGATACAGCCAGCGCGCCGGAGCCTCTCGCGGCTCTGCCGGCCCAACAAAGGTCTTGACTCCTACCATCCACCCCACCACCGCAGATTTCAGCGATCCCTGCATATCCACGCAGATATCGAACTCCCCCATCCGTAGTTCCCGACGTGTCGCGTTGATATCCGAGATTGTCGATAGCGCAAACGGACGTTCACTCCACATCTTCGCGGGTATCCGATGCCACACGTCCACGAGCGGTTTGTTGGCACTTCGTTCTGAATACGGATTCCTATTGAAGTCCTCTGCCGCCTGCAGCAGCTCACTCCACATCGGCTCAATCGCCCAGCCGATCACCCACTCTGGATGCAACTCGCGCAACGCCGCAACCGCAGGCATCGCATGCAGCACATCTCCCATCGCACCGATCCGCACAATCAACACGCGGGGCGGACGATCCCCTGAGGGCGCGTCATTGTTGCGCGAAAGAGTGTGTTCCGTGGTCAAGCCTCAATCTTCTCATGCAGAATGCATCGCGGGTTGCGTCAGCGCTTGCGCCGGTCCAGCGGTCCCACCATCGCAACCAGCCGCGAGAGGCACTCCTGTTCCTCCAACAGCTCCACACTCAGCCGTGCCACGATGAGCGGCCCCAGAATCTCCAGCCGGTCGCGCAGAATCGGCGTCAGCTTTACCCCGTCCTTTTCCGTCGTTACAAATCCGTTTGCCTCAGCCTGTCGCGCACTCTCCAGCAACAGTTGTATGTCGGCTTCGCCATACGCATGGTGGTCGGGAAAGATCATCGTCTCCATCGGCTCGTAGCCCTGCGCGGCGAGCATCTTCGTAAAACTCTCGGGTCGCGCGATACCGCAAAATGCAAATGGCCTTGAAGGCAACGCCACGTCACCGCCTGCGCCCAGACTCAACGTTCGCCGGATCACCCAGATCGCAGGCTTTTTCTCCGGCTTGCTCAACCCCGCGACCACACTGCGCAGTGAATCCGCCTCCTCCTCGCGCAGTACCACGATGTCTGCCTCTGCCATTGCAGCCAGTGGCTCCCGCAGATCTCCCGCCGGCAGCAACGTGTCCTCCACATCCGCTTGGGTCAGCAACACGATATCGACATCGCGAGCCAACTGACGATGCTGAAAGCCGTCATCGAGCAGATGCACCATCAACTTCGCCGCAGGCTTTTGCCGCTCCGCCATCAATCCAGCTTCATAGCGATCCGCGCCCACGTACACCGGCACGCCCGACCGCTGTGCCAGCAGTACCGGCTCGTCACCATGCACAGCTGCATCGTCAAACGGCTCCACTTGCGTTGTGGTGGTCGAGCGTCGCTTATAACCCCGCGTCAAAATCCTCACCGCATAGCCGCGATGACGCAAAACTCTCGCCAGCATCAACACCATCGGCGTCTTTCCCGCGCCGCCAGCGGAGACGCTCCCCACACTGATCACCGGATTCACCAGTCGCCGCTGCTTCAACCATCCCCACTGGAACAGCCGCCGCTTGATCGCCAGCGCCGCTCCATACAGAGGAGCAAGCGGCAATAACAACGGCCTGCGCGCGTTCATCGAGTCTCCTCAAGCAGCGTCAACAGTGCGGTCACGGTCCGCTGCGTCGCCCCGGCCTGCGCCTCAAATACTGCGCGTCCACGCTCGCCCATCGCCGTCGCCATCTCGCGATCCTTCAGCAACTCGATCAACGCCGACTCCAGCTCTCGTACATCATTCAGGATTCGAATGCCATCGGCTCGCTGCATTCGCTCCACAACATCGCGAAAATTTTCGTAGGAGGGTCCAGTCATCACGGGCACGCCGAACTGTGCAGGCTCCAATGGATTGTGCCCGCCCTTCACAATCAAACTTCCCCCCACAAACGCGACATTGGCAAGCGCATAGACAGCGGCCAGGTCTCCAATCGTGTCCAGCAGGATATTTCCACCCTGCTTCACTACTGGTGTCTCGTTTCCTGCGAGCAACTCCGTCACCCGTAGTGTCCCGTATTTTTCCGCCATCCCATGCACAGCATCGAATCGCTCCGGATGGCGTGGCGCGATCACCAGCACCGCTTCAGGAACAGCTCGTGCAACTTCACCCCACGCTCGCAGCAGGATGGCTTCCTCGCAACCGCCTTTTTCTTCCACTGTGCTTCCTGCGACGACAACTGGCCGGTCGCCCACCGCAATCCGGATAAGCTTCGCAGCCCGGCTTTGCTTCGGAGCCCGCACGTCATACTTCAGATTCCCCGATACCCGCACCCTCTCGTCGCTGGCTCCCATCGCCACCAGCCGCCGCGCATCCTCCTCGCTCTGCACAAGAAACAGCGCAACTCGCCGCAGCATTCGCCCCCACAGCGCGCGCAATCGTACTCCGCGGGCAAACGACCGGTCGCTGACACGAGCATTCACTACCGCCACCGGAACGCCCGCGCGGTCACACTCCACCAGCATCCTCGGCCACAGCTCGTTCTCCATCAGCACCAGCATCTTCGGTCGCAGAGCCTTCAAGTAGGCCCTCACCGCCCAGCCGAAATCCAGCGGATAGAAGAACGCGTACTCGGCCCCGAACCGCTCCCGCGCCAAAGCCTGCCCGGTAGCCGTAGTCGTCGATACCACGACAATCCATCCATCCCCCAGAGCCGCCTTCAACTCCGCCACCAGCCGCGTCGCAGCCAGCACCTCGCCCACCGAAACCGCATGTACCCAAACCACATCGCGCCCCGCCACTGCCGCGCGCAACTCCTTCGGCACCCGCCCCAGCCGTCCCCACAATCCAGCGCGATACCGCCCGCTGGTTGCCATGCGCAGCAGCCAGTACGGAGCCCCCAGAACCAGGACCGCCAGCAGCAGCGCGCTGTAAACAATCATCACCGACCGCTTCCCCTCGCTTTACCTTGTGTGCCAGCGAAGATGATAATCAACTTGGCCATGAAGTCCCATCAATTCCATCAGATTCCGCTTCTAGTAGTAACTGCAATCTGCCTCCTCGCGGTAACTTCCTT
>JBDTEQ010000178.1:0-2939 GCA_039922475.1 Edaphobacter sp. | reverse complement strand
TACAACCAGGGCAAGGTGGAAGAGGCGTCGGCGGTGATTGTGGCGTGCGGAGACGCAGATGGGTGGCGCAGGGATCTGGACATGATGTTGGAGCAGGGACTCAAGGGTGGGATGCCGGAGAGCTACGCGGCGCAGGCGGAGATTTCGGTGCCGAATTATCTGTCGAGCTTCAACACGGCGCAGATGCAGGGTTGGCTGAACAAGATGGTGATGATCGCGTTCACGCACATGATGCTGATGGCCGAGGTGATGGGGTATGACACGGCTCCGATGGAAGGATTCGAGCAGGACAAGGTGCATGAGGTGTTGCGGCTTCCGCTGAGCTACTGGGTGGTGGCGCTGCTTGGGGTTGGGCAGGCCAAGGGGCCGGACAAGTTTTATGGCGGAAGGTTCGAGCTGGGACATACGGTGTTTGGAGAAGAGTTTGGCAAGCCGTTGAAGCTATAACGCGGAGTATTAATCTGATTTATGGTGGGCGATGTTGCGGCTAATCGGCTTGCCATTGGTAGGCGCCGGGTTGGGGCAGGCCGATGTGGGCGAGGACGCGGTGGACGAAGTTGCGGGCCATGTCCTGGGTGGTTTGCGGATGATTGTAGAGAGTGGGGATGACGGGGAAGATGGTGGCTCCGGCGTCGGACGCGAGCTGCATGTTGCGGAGATGGATGCGGTTGAAGGGTGTCTCGCGGACGCAGAGGATTAGGGGGCGGTTTTCTTTGAGGCAGACATCGGCGGCGCGCTGGATGAGGTTTTGCGCGAGGCCGTTGGCGATGGCGGCGAGGGTGCCCATGGAGCAGGGAAGGACGATCATGGCGTCGGTGGGGTAGCTGCCGCTGGCGATGTTGGCTCCGATGTCGGAGTCGGGATGCTGCTGGATCTTGGGGGAGGGTGCGCCGAGGAGTTTTTCTGCGAGGTCGTTGCGGCCGCTTAGATTGAGCTCTTCGGCGAAGACACGGAGGGAGCTTTCGGAGGCTACGAAGTTGATCTTGGCTACGCGGTCGTCGATGGCGAGTGCGCGGAGGATCTCGGCGGCGTAGATGCTGCCACTGGCTCCGGTGACAGCTAGCGTGATGTTGCGGGGTTCGGGCACAGGATGATTATCTCCGACAGGGAGGGGTGGCCCCCCTATGTAGCATTTGCAGGAATCCTTTGTTTGTATAGAGTTAGCTGGAGCTGATTCCGCTAAACTCGTCCAACCAAAGCAGTTATCGCTAAATTCGTCCAACCAAAGCAGTTATCGCTAAATTCGTCCAGGCAAAGAAGTTATTCCTACCATGAGTCCTCCTTGTTCTTATTGAAAATGAAAAAGCCCAGCGCTGATCGCCGAGCCTTTGTGTTTAATCTCTAGTTCTATTTTAACGGATGGAGTGAAACTAATACGCCACATTTTGAAGATTTATTTTTGCGGCTGGAAGCGATTTGTTTTCTGTGGGTTGAAGCAGATCAGGCAGAGCAAAATATGCGATGGAGGGCTTGACAAAATTTTGCACATCTCAGGATTGGGCTGAGTTTGGGGAGCGGAGCGCGTAGGCGATGAGGGTTTGGCCTTGGAGGTTGTGAGTGGCGTTGAAGGTCTGGTTGCTGGCTTCTTCCTGGGCGGGGATGGTGGGGTCGAGTTCGCAGGCTACGATTTCTTCGGTGGTGGCGTGGATGAAGCAGAGTTCGCAGGTGGCTAGGTTGACTTCGCCGTTGTCGCCTTCGGTGCGCATGGGTGGGCCGAAGGTGCGGCAGAGGATGGGGCGGTGCTCGTAGAGGTCGCAGGTGCCGTGGTCGAGGTCGAGGACGGGGCAAGGCTCGTCGTTGGCGAACTCTTCGAAGAGAATGGCGGCTTCATGGTCTTCGTTGAGGATGCCGGTAGTTAGGTCACCGGGGAACCAAGGGTCGAGGCGGGTGAGGGAGTCGGCTACGCGGTGGCGAATTCTGGCTGCGCGTTCGGGGTCGGTTTTGATGAGGGCTTCGAGGCCTTCGCGGAGTCGGGCGGCGTCTTCGTGCGCGATAGGGAAGACGCCGATGCAGCATTGCGAGCAGCCGGGTTTGCAGACGAGATGCGCCCCGCCGCGACGGTAGGCGTCGGCTACGGCGGTGTCTACGATTTGTACGAGGGACTGCTGCATCGCTCCTAGTGCTTGCCTGTGGCAAAGTTCGGGACTGACGGCTCGAGATGCCGCAGGATAAACTCCCGTGCGAGATTGCCAATCGCGCTTGTGGCTAATGTTACGCCGAGCGTTTGAAAGGTGAGTCCCACACCTCTGCTTGACTCCGGGTGATATACGTTCGCAATCCCGCCTGCCGCAAGATTGCCGAATATGCGGGAGTAATTTGGTTGCGTCTTACCGTTGTCTCCGCGGGTGAGCACCGCGGAACTCACGGCATGCCAGGTCCGCGAGGGAATGCCGCCCGAGCCCTGATAGAAGTACCGCGGGTCCTGGTGGAGCACGGACGGCAGGATTGCGGCCCCAATGATTCGGCTGGTCACGGAGTCCGCAAGGAGTGCACCATAGCGCTTCCCGTACCCTTCGATTCCGGGCCCATAGCCTGGATAGGTGCCGTTGAAATGTTCGGCGCCCGCTACCCCGGCAAGGATGACGAACGTAGTGGGATCGCCCATCGTGCGGAATGCCAGCTTGTACTTTTGTTTGGCGGTCATTGGCTCCGCCTTCCAGATATAGCTTGTATAAAAGTTCTGAAACACGCCGAAGACACGCTGCTTCTCCTGCATCTGCACCTGCGCCTCTGCGACTTGATCGGCGCTCGCGAAGACGGTCACCGACGAACTGCTGGCTATTGCCATAGCAATCTTCGCGGCCTCAACCGTCTCGCCCGGGCTTACTAAAAATTCGGGAGTGGCATAGTTCGCATGGCCGGGGGCTGTGACAAGCAGTCGGAATTTACCGGCAGGCACCGCGGTAAAGGAAAAGCTTCCATCGTCGGCCGCAGTCATC
>JBDTEQ010000177.1:0-12066 GCA_039922475.1 Edaphobacter sp. | reverse complement strand
AAATATCGTTGCCCGACACCTCCACCCCTGTCATAGGAGACGCGCCCACAATGTCGTCGATCTCCACATGCAGGCCTCCGAGCAGCCACTTGAGTGGAACCTTCAGTACGTTGATCTTGTCGACGTGCAGATGGATGCGTCCATCCGCAGTGGCCGAGGCGGTGCTCAGCAGTTCGACCGGCAGAGGAAGATGCAACTTATGGACCGTGCCGGTAAGCTTCACCTGATTGCCCTCGCCCCGAACCACAAGGTTCTTCAGAGGGAAGCTCGTGGTATTCAGGAAGTTGCCGATGTCGCCGAGATTGACGTGTATCACGCCTTTCCGAATTACCAGGACGAACGAATCGGGATTGTCGAAGGAGGGGGCGATATTGGTTTTTGTGCGCACCATCTCGCCGCGTAGCCAACGGATGTAGATACGAAATTGGGGGCCTTTGCGCAGTACCAGATTGTGCGCATAGATGTTCGTGGGTACGAGGCCCACGGCAGTGGGTGCGCTGCTGGAGGTGGACGTCGCAGAGGAAGCGGCATCGCTCGGTGAGGGACCGGGTGGCCTCGCTTGACGACGCCACGCGATCCAGGCAAGGCCTAACACAACCAGGAGCACAAGGACGAGGATGGCAGCGCGTCGGCGGATCACAGGTCAATTATAGATAGCTGCTCTCACAGCAGTTGGCCTCACTCCCGACTGATCAGAAACTCGGAAGTTTGCGCCGCTCACTTCGCGTCATTTGTTGCTAAATCGCATACGCGCTCGTCGACGCAGCCCACGCGGTTGTCGAATCACAGCCTTATAGCGTCTGTGCATGCCATCCTGTGCGAGCCGGCGCTCAGAGGAACCCACGCATTCAGGATCCCAAAACTGCCGATTACGTGACTTTAGGGGAGGCTCGACATTTTTGGGCAGGCTAGGCCTTTTAAGGTCTTCGAACGCATCGTCGCCACAAACCACTCAGGCGCGGTTGTGGCCGATATACCGTATGCCTGTACTATACTGTGTAGCTAAATAGGAACGCTCCTTTGACCGCAAACCCTTTCCCATATCGAATCCTGATTTTGGAGGATGAACCCAACTTGCGTCAGCTTGGCAAAATGCTGCTTGAAGCACAAGGGTATGAGGTGCGCGAAGCCGAGGATGGCTTTGAGGGTCTGGCGGCACTCAAACAGTCCCTGCCGGATATCATCGTCTCTGACCTTCAAATGCCCAACATGAACGGATTTGAATTCCTTTCTGTGGTGCGGCGGCGATTTCCTACCATCCCGGTCATCGCAATGTCAGGAGAATTTTCCGGCTTGTCCGTACCCGAAAACGTGCTGGCAGACGCATTCTTCCCCAAAGGGGGATTCCACGCCCAGCAATTATTCGAGAAGATCATAGAACTGCTGCACGAACTGCCCACGCGTCCCAAGACCGGCAGGCCGAGCGACGCTGCTGTGTGGGTAAAAAACAGCGGCGGAACTTTCGCCGTAACATGCTCAGAGTGCTTGCGCACCTTCCCAGTATGCGATGTCTCCAAAGGAGCAAACGAGGCAAAATGCGATTTCTGTTCCTGTATTGTTCGCTTCGAGATCATCGGAGAGCCAAGAGAGCCAAGAAAAGCTGCCGTTACCAGTCAGCAGTAGGAACTTCCCAGAAACGGGGTTTTCGGAAACTACGAGACCATTGGCGTTTGATCGTAGTGGACATTTTCCTAAACGCAGTTGGTGGTAAATCGCCGAGGCACTCATCGAGCGAGCCGCACTTCTAGAATTGAGACAAAATCGCCTATGCTGAAAGTGTGTCTCTCAACTGGAAATGCGGAGCGCTTGCGGAGGGCCTGGACTGCTACCGGAGCGCAGAATTCTTCTTGGCACACGAGCATTGGGAGAGCGTTTGGCTCAGATTGGATGAGCCCGAGAAGAGTTTTCTGCAAGCATTGATTCAGACGACAGCTGCATTCCACCACTTTCGGGCCGGAAACTCCGCTGGCGCAACGTCTCTCTTGAAAAGGGCGTTACGACGACTTGAACTCTGCCCTGAGTGTTTTGGAGGGATCGACGTCACGCTCCTCCGTGCCGAAATTTGTGATTGGGTGCGAGTACTTGAGAGTGCGAGTCCGTCCGTTCAAGGGGATTTTCCACAGATTTGTCCAATCGATCAGCCACCACCGCCATTCCGCAATCTCCTCAACTGAGATACTTCGTCGCGAGTGGGCCGGACAGTCATTGAGTGCATCGCCCTGTTATCGCGAGGTGAGAACAGAGCTGAGTTGCCTGTGCTTTCCTCTTCCAGCGCGGGGCGTGGGTAAGCAGAAAGGGGGCGGCCTCTGGTGACGCCGCCTCAACTGACCGGCTATGCAATGGCGGTCGGGCTACTGTGGCAGCCGCTTGACGCCGCGCAACTCCTCGTCCGTCCTTTGAATGTCTGGCACGGCGAACGCGAAGAATGCCCAGTCGCCGTACTTCGCCTTTACCTGGGGTAGCACTGCCTTCACCACAGCATCGCCGGCGGCTCCACTTGCCTGCGCATTGGCAATGGATTGGCGCAGAAACGAGAGATACTCCCGGAACGCCCGCACATCGTCGGCTTTACCTGGATTGTCGCCATGGCCCGGAATGAAGACCGCCGAAGGGTAATCCTTTATTAGCGTGTCCAGCGTCTCTATCCATTCCTTCGTGGATGCGTCGATCAGATTGGGCAACGTGCGATTCCAAAAGAGATCGCCGCAGAAGACAACATCTGACTCCGCGTCATAGACAACGGTATCGCCGCCGGTGTGACCGGGCATCGTTCGTAACAGCACAGCGCGATTTCCTCCGAGGTATAGGGTGACGTTCTGGCTGTAGGTCACGTCAGGCAGGCGGAGGGTCTCGACCGAGGATCGTTGCTGGGCAGTGATTTTGTCGCCAAAGAACTTCAGGTTTTCCGTGCGCTCCCATTTTCGGACATTCTGGTGAGCCAGAATCGTTGCGCCAGCAGCAGCAAATACTCCGTTCCCCGCAACATGGTCCAGGTGATAGTGGGTGTTGATGACAAAGCGCACTGGAAGAGTAGTTTTCTGGCGTATGGTAGCCAGGAGTTTTTGCGCTGCAAGCGGATTTTCGAAAGTATCGACCACGAGGACGCTGTCACTTCCAATCACAAATCCGGCATTGGAGCCAGATTGTTGTGACTTTGCTGCCGGGTTGTCGATTGCGGCCCAGGCACCGTGGTCCAGCGGCTTCAACAGAAAGGGTTCGGCGGTCTGAGCGGTGCCGATCATGCCGGCAAGAAAGCAGAAAGCCAAGGTGCCTAAAACGAATGTCTTCATATGCCAACCATCTTATCGTGAGGATTGTAGCCGTGATCTTCGCACCGAGATCGACGGATTCGGGTCCTTGTCAATGAGCGCATGATCGCCAACGCGCTCATTGACCGGTGATTACTACCGAAAAGTCGTCTTTGTGTGACGAAACAAACAGGGCGGACGAAGGCTTCGATCCTGCGCCCTTAGTACCATCCCTTGCTTCCATCCCCTCGTGAGACCGTACCCTGGCCAATTCGTTACTGAGGTGAAGTGCGTTTCTCGGGACTAATCCACGCAACAGACAACAACCTGCCCTCGATGAGTGCATTGGCCTGATATCGTCCATTGAAAATTGCGACACTTGTGCGAAATGCCCTGCGAAAGCTCCGCTGAATTCGGTCTTGACATAAAACAAACGGCTGTTATAGAAACTATAACGACCTGTTGGAGGGAAGAATGGCCTACCCGAAATTATCGAAGCTTGAACTTCAAATCATGGAAAAGCTCTGGACTCATGGCGATTCCTCCATCCGCGAGATACAGGAAGCCTTTCCTGAGAAAAACAGGCCATCCTATGGGACGATCCAGACGACCATCTATCGGATGGAACAGAAGGAGATTGTGCGTCGCACCAGGAAAGTTGGAAACTTCCACATCTTCCAACCGCTGGTGTCACGGGATGCCGCACAGTTGCGATTGGTGGATGAGCTACTGGCGATGTTTGGCGGGCGCTCCCAGTTGGTAGTGATGCACCTAGTGAAGTCCGGAAGGTTGAAGCTGGAGGACGTGAAAGAAGCTGAGCGGGAGATTAAGAAGCTGGCCGGAAAGGGCAAACAACTATGACCGCGAATTCATTGTCGATGCTAGGTACAGACGCGATGCGCGAGTTGTGCAACCACCTGTGGCAGTCCACACTCTTCGCCGGCGTTGTATTGTTTCTGACTCTCACCCTGCGAAAGTATCAGGCGCGGACGCGCTACTGGCTATGGATGGCGGCGTCGGTCAAACTTCTGATTCCATTTTCGCTTCTCGCCGTCATCGTAAGCCACCTTAAATGGATAGGACATGCCGGCGAATCCCAGACCGCCACGTTCACGGCGATCCATCAGATGAGCCAGCCGTTTACCGAGGTGACTGGCCTTAGCGCGCCAATTACTTCACTGGGCGCGCCGCCATCCTCTCACTATCCCATAGCCCCACTTGTGCTCCTGCTCACCGCAGTGTGGTTCCTTGGCTTCATCGCGGTTCTCGCCTTCTGGCTGGTGCAGTGGCGTCGAGTCTCGAAGTCCGTGCGTGTGGCAAGGCCTCTGCAGGATGGACGCGAAGTCGAAGCACTCTGCAGGATGGAACGGATAGCTGGGCTGCAAAGACCGATGAAGATCGTTCCTTCGCCCGATTCGATGGAGCCCGGAGTCTTCGGCATCCTTCGTCCTGTCTTGCTGTGGCCGGAGGGAATCTCACGTCATCTGGACGATGCGCATCTCGAAGCCGTCCTCGCACACGAGGTCTGCCATGTGCGCTGGCGCGACAATCTCACCTCGATGGTCCACATGCTGGTGGCGGCGATCTTCTGGTTTCATCCGCTGGTCTGGTGGATGGAGAAGCAGTTGGTCAAGGAGCGGGAACTCGCATGCGACGAAGAAGTAGTTGGCCTCTGCAACCAGCCGCAGGTCTACGCAGAGAGCATCCTGAAGGTCTGTGAGTTCTGCATCGAATCACCGCTGCCATGCGTCTCTGGGATTACCGGCGCCGATCTGAAGAAGCGCGTGAAGCAGATCATGACCGGCCAAATTGGCCTGAAGCTGGGCCTTGGCCGAAGGCTGTTGCTGGTCGGTACTGCGGTTGCGCTCACGTTGGTCGTCCCCGTTGTGCTCGGCGTCGTTCGCGCAGAGGCAAGTCAGACGGAGGGCGCTGCGGCAGAAAGTAGGGACTTGAAATTTGAGGTTGTTTCCATTCGCCAGAACAAATCAGGCGGTCCACAGAAATTTGGGCCAACGGCTGACGGGTACCGTCTGACGAACCTCTTCTTTCAGATGCCGATCGTGACGGCGTATGATCCGCGGACGGGTGGCACAGCGCATTACGCGCCAGACCAGATTTCAGGACTTCCCGATTGGGTGATGAATGACCGCTACGATATCGATGCGAAGGTGGCGGAGGCAGACCTCGCCGATTGGAAGAACCCGGCGAAACAACGTGAAATGCTGCCAGCAATGCTTCGAGAGATGCTGAAGGACCGGCTCAAGCTGGTGGTGCATCGGGGCACAAAGGAGGTCCCGGTCTATTGGCTGACTGTTGGCAAGAATGGTCCGAAGTTCAAGGAGACCGATCCTAGCGTGCCTCATCCGGGTGGCACAGAGCATCCCGGCGGTGGAGTCTCGGTTGAGGAGATGCGAGACGGACACATGACGGGGCATTGTTATGGTTGCTCGATGCAACTGCTGGCGTGGTTCTTATCCGGGGAGCGGACGGGGCGACCGGTTCAGGACAAGACCGGCCTCGCCGGCAGTTACGACTTCTGGCTGCCGACGACCGCCGCCTTGGACGCGCCTGCAACCGATCCCAGCCCCTCGGTATTTTCTGTCGTTGAGGGGCTTGGCTTGAAGCTCGTACCGGCGAAGGGTCAGGTGGAGACGCTTGTCATCGACCATATTGAGCGGCCTTCGGCGAACTAACTTGGACGAAAGACGCCAGCAGCACTGGCCCGGGAAAATCGCCATCTGGGATAAGCGATTTTTCGTACCCTCTCAATGAGTGCATAATCGCCAATGCGCTCATCGACATCGGATTCATACCGATTAGTCGGCTTGTCTTGAAAAAAGGGAGCGAGAACAAACCTCTGCGCGCCCTTAGTGCCATCCCATGCTCCCACCCCTCTCTGTATAACCGACGAGTGGGCGACGACCCAACCGGAACTAGGTCAAGCAACGGACTGACCTGATCGCCGAGAGAGCCTTCGCCTATAGTTTGAGAAGGGCTGTTGCAATGGACGATGTGATTGGGCATTCTCTGAATTAGGGGTTTCGCACATGATGGTGAATTCAATTGCTCACCTAGGGAAATGTATGACGTTGTTCTTTGCTGCGTGCACGCTTCTTGCTGCGCAGAGTTTGCATTCGCTGGCGAGCGCTGCGGCTCCCCCACCTCATCCTGTACCTGCAACAGGCGGCCAGACTTCCGCCGCGCCTGCGCCAGCCGCCTCGGAGCCTCCTGCATTCGAAGTGGCTACGATCAAGCCCAGCCCCGCCGGCAGCGGCTTCGTCAACTTCGACGTGTCGCCCGCAAGATTTAAGGTGGTGAATGGCACTCTCAAGGAGTGCATACAGTTCGCATATAACATCAACTCGGACGACCAGATCGGGAAGGGACCTGACTGGATGAGCTCAAAGAAGTTTGACATCGATGCGAAGATGGGAGACGCCGAAGCCGAGGCGATCGGGAAACTTCCTCCCGGCGAGAGGATCGATCAATACCGGCTGATGGTTCAATCGCTACTTGCGGAGCGGTTCGATTTGAGGATAAGCAAAACGGCGAAGGAGCGGCCAGTGCTTGCGCTCGTTGCCACGAAGAATGGACCAAAGCTGACTCCGGCTGCGGCGCTGAATGGCGCGCCGCAGCTTTTCGGAGGGTCAAGAGGAGACCTCACCGCGAAATCCGTCAGCATGAATTTTTTTGCCAATTTTTTTCTCTCGGGAAGATCGGACCTGGGTGGCCGAGTGGCGATTGATGCGACGGGCCTGAAGGGGAGCTATGACTTCACACTGAAGTGGTCGAGCGGCGATGCAAGCCCTGCACTGCCAGAAGGGAGCGCGGCGGGGGATTCTCCGGCGTTTGTTACTGCACTTCAGGAGCAGCTCGGCCTGAAACTGGAATCGCGAAAGGCTCCGGTAGAGGTTCTCGAGATCGACCACGTCGAGCAGCCTTCGCCGAATTAGAGCTGCGTTTTGATACACGACTTGCGGCTACTCATGAAAGTGGCATATATCTCCGGCGAGCATTGCGGGGCAGTGACCGCCGACCCGGCAATTACTGCTTGATCCAATAACTCACGGGCGGAAATGCAAGATTGATTGCTCCCCTTATGTCGGCTTGTCTTGAATAAAGGGAGTGAGAACAAAACCCTGCGCCCTTAGTACCATCCCTTATCCCACCCCTCGTGAGACCATATTCCTGTATGGATAATCAATTCGCCATCGCCATCATGGCCGCAGGCAAAGGCACGCGGCTCAAAAGCAAGCGCCCCAAGGTCCTCCACGAGATCGGTGGCCGCGCACTCCTGCTCCACGTCATCGCCGCCGCAAAGACCCTCGTCCCCGCCGACCACATCTTCTGCATCATCGGCCACGAAGCCGACCGCGTCCGCGCCGCCGTTGCCCCAACCGGCGTTCAGTTCGTCCTCCAGCCAGAGCAGCGAGGCACCGGCCACGCCATGCAGATGCTCAAAGCCGACTTCGAACTATCCGGCGCGCCGCTCCCGCAGCATCTGTTGGTCCTCTCCGGAGACGTTCCCCTCATCCGCCCCGAGACCCTCGCCGCCGTCCGCGACACTCACCTCCGCGAACACGCCGCCATGACCATCCTCACCGCCGCACCCAATGACCCCACTGGTTACGGTCGCGTCCTGCGCGCCAGCCACGACAAACCCGACGTCACCGCCATCGTCGAACAAAAAGCTCTCAAGCCCAGCGAACTCAAAACACCCGAGATCAACTCCGGAATCTACTGCTTCGAGACCAAAGCTCTCTTCGCCAAACTCGACGCACTCGACACCAGCAACGCCCACGGCGAGTTCTACCTCACCGATGTCGCCGCCATGCTCGTCGCAGAAGGCAAACGCGTCGTCGCCGTCAAAGCCGACAGCGTAGACGAAGTTCTCGGAGCCAACACCATCGCCGAGATGATGCACCTCGACGCCGCCATGCGCCTCGCCACTGCAAAGCGTCTCATGGCGGACGGCGTCACCATCTTCCGCCCCGAGACCTGCGTCATCGACGCCGAAGTCAGCGTCGGCCCCGACACCACCATCGAGCCCTACGTCCAGCTCCTCGGCAAAACCACCATCGGCAGCGACTCCCGCATCCGCTCCTACTCCGTCATCCAGAACTCGACCCTCGGCGATAACGTCACCGTCCGCAACGGATGCATTCTCGATACCGCTGAAGTCGCGAATAACGCCATCCTTGGCCCCTACGCTCACCTGCGTCCGGAGAGCCGCATCGGCGAGGGAGCCCACGTCGGCAACTTTGTCGAAACCAAAAAAACCACCATCGGCAAGGGCTCCAAGGCCAACCACTTCAACTATCTCGGCGACACCGTCATCGGCGCAGGCGTCAACATCGGCGCAGGCGCGATCGCCTGCAACTACGACGGCGTCCACAAGCACCGGACTACCATCGACGACGGTGCCTTCGTCGGCTCCAACTCCACTCTCGTCGCCCCGGTCACCATCGGCGCGGGAGCGTACATCGCCGCCGGCAGCAGCATCACCGAAGACGTTCCCGAAGGCGCACTCGCCCTGGGACGAAGCCGCCAGGTCACCAAGCCCGGCTGGGTCGCTGCAAAAAAATCCACCGCAAAAAAGAACTGCTGACCTGCACAATCAAACAGCATTCCCATTTTGGGAATCTGCGAAAAATTATCTTCAGGAAGTGGCGCATTTTTCAGCACGCAAAAACCTGCGTCGAAGCACCACGTTAGCGCACGCAATCACCACAAAAACACCACACTTTAACCATCAAAAAACGCCGTAATTTCCGCAACCCCCTTTGAAAACACCCCGTAAAATCAATCAAATATCCTCTCAAACCACCTCCAGAAAAAATATTCGCCGCCGATAGAAAAATCATGCTGACGGAACGAATTCTGCTGGTCGATGACGAAGAATCTGTACGATGCGTCGTCGCAACACTGCTCGAATGCAGCGGTTACGACATAACCCCCCTAGAAAGCGCAGAAGAGGCCATGGCCCGCCTCCAGCAGGACCCCGACTACGACCTCGTCCTCGCCGACATCATGCTATCTGGAACCGACGGCCTGACCCTGCTCGATCACATCTGCACGGACTACCCCGGCGTACCCGTCGTCATGCTCTCCGCACTCAACGACACACACGTCGTCACCAGCGCCTTCCGCCGCGGAGCCATCGACTATCTCATAAAACCCTTTGAACACGCGGAGTTGGAGAGCATCGTCATGCGCGCCATAGAGCACGGAAGGCTGCGAAAACAGAACACAGTCTATCGCCACAACCTCGAGTCCATCGCCACCTCGCGTACCGGAAGGCTGCGCTCCACCATGCAGGACCTCGAACGCAGCTACGACATCACGCTCGAAGCAATGGGCGACGCGCTCGACCTGCGCGACGAAGAGACCGAAGGACACTCGCGCCGAGTCACCGCGTACACCATCGCGATGGCACAGGTCATGGGAATGGATTCGGAAGAACTTCGCACCATCGCGCGCGGCGCCTTTCTCCATGACATCGGCAAGATCGCTACACCCGACAGCATCCTTCTAAAGCCCGGCAAACTAAGCGATGAAGAGATGACGATCATGAAAGAACACTGCGAACGCGGCTACGAGATCGTGCGCAAAATCCCGTTTCTGCGCGAGGCGGCTGAGATCGTCTACACGCATCAGGAGCGGTTTGACGGCACCGGCTACCCACGAGGCCTGAGCGGAGAAGACATACCTCTCGGAGCACGAATCTTCGCAATCGCCGATTCGCTGGACGCAATGACATCGGACCGTCCTTATCGCAAAGGAACAACGTTTGCCATCGCAATCGACGAGATCGTTCAATGCACCGGCAAGCAGTTCGACCCGCAAATCGTTGATATCTTTCTTTCCATGCCGAGGGAGACATGGCCTGAACTGCGCGCCGAGATTGGAAGCCTGTCGCCCTCCGCAATGTCAGGCAGCCTGTGCCGTCCCCTAGTTGCGCAGAACAGACCAGCCAAATAGGATCGCAGACGCGAGGTGTTGCATATGGCGAAAGCATTGAGTACAGCAGAGATAACAGAAGCGCTCCAGAGCCACCCGAAATGGAGTCTGGAAGGCGGCAAGCTTGTTCGAAGATGGGCGTTTAAAGACTTCGTTGAAGCGATGGCGTTTGTGAACAAAGTAGCTGCGATCGCGGAGGCTGCCGGGCATCACCCGGACATTGATATCCGCTATAACCAGGTAGCTCTTGGCTTCGTATCCCATGATTCTGGAGGGATTACAACTCGGGATGTTGCAATGGCAGGTGAGATTGACAGAAAGTTTGAAACCAAATAACTGTTTCACGTCAAAAGGGAAATCATTGGTAGATATTTGATGAATATGCGGTTACCTCTCATATGGCACTTAGGTTGACATATTGAGTATTAGCGATAATCGACCTATTTCTATGATTGAACATATTTACGTTTTTTCGCATCCATATTGTGGTATATTTCTATTCAACGAGAGCGTGAGTTTCCGCCCGTGAAAGTTTTCAGCCCGCTTCGTTTTATCCGGCTGATCTAAGTTGCGTCACTGGCCTCCCGGCACGGACAATTTACCGTTCGTGCCGCCTTTTTTTGCTCTTTTCAATGCCTCCTGAGTTTGTGTTCTAAGATGAGACACTTTTCAGGACGTCGCTTTCAATCTTCTCCCGCTCAGGATTTAGGATAATGCTATGAAGCGAATCCTCGGATGCATGGCTTTGGGTCTAGCGACCATGGCGGCCTCAGCGCAGTGGACCAACCCGTCAGAAGACATACCTGCCTACAATGCAACCGCGCCAAGAAAATCTCTCCCCCCCATTCTTAGCGGAGATCAGCTAACGGGGATCTACTTCTCTCATCCTTATCAAGTGGTCGCGTACAAAATGGCGGCGGCAATTCCTGGAGTGCTACACCAGCAGCCCTGCTACTGCCACTGCGATAAGGTGATGGGGCACAACAGTCTGCATAGCTGCTTCGAAGGGACTCACGGCGCGACTTGTTCCACATGCATGAAGGAGGCCGTCTACGCCTATCAGCAGACGAACAAGGGGCAGACGCCAGCGCAGATTCGTGCGGGCATAGAGCATGGAGACTGGCAGAGTATCGACCTGGAAAAAGCTGCGCTCTAACCTGGCCTATTCGCAACTTGCGGAAGCGAATGTTTTGGCATTGGAATTGTTTACGCTTTATCAGCGGAGGACGTCAAGCCTGTGCGCAAGCGCGTATTCTCGGACATATGACCTGGGTATTTTGGGCGCTCTTATCCGCATTGTTCGCTGCCGCCACTGCATTGCTGGCTAAAGTTGGAGTGGAGGGCATCGATTCCAACCTTGCAACTGCCATTCGGACGACCGTGATTCTGGTCTTTACCTGGGGAATCGCCCTGGCGCTGGAGAGACATCACGGGCTATTGGAGATCGGACGCCGGAGCTGGATATTTCTTGTCCTGTCCGGGATATGTACGGGCTTGTCATGGCTCTGCTACTTCCGCGCATTGCAACTGGGGCCGGCCTCAAGCGTCGCTCCCGTCGACAAGCTGAGCGTGGTTCTGGTGATTCTGGGCGCATGGCTTTTTCTGGGTGAGCAGCTTACGCCGGTCAAAGTTGTTGGAGGGTCACTGGTGACAGTCGGTGCAGTCATCCTCGCGTTCGCTTAGAAACCTCTCCGGTCGTAGCGAGTTATAATGAGATTAGTTCTTTGAGTGCCAATGCAATGTTGGTGCCAGCTCCAGATGGGGGCGTCACGGCTTCGACGGGATTGCTTGTGGCAGAGAGGCATGCCGGGGTGTGGACACCCGTAATCGCTCACAAAACTATAAGTGCCGAACCTCA
>JBDTEQ010000176.1:0-6086 GCA_039922475.1 Edaphobacter sp. | reverse complement strand
ACCGCCAGCAAACCGGAGATGATGCCGATAAAGATGGAGAGCAGGAGAAAAAGATACTCTTCGCGCGCCGGCGCAATGCGAGCGTCCATCTCGCTTTCACTCACCGGAGTCGCTGCTGGTTCCTTTTCGATTGCACCGAAATATTTTGCTATCTTCATCACGGTTCAACCGTTTTCGTAGATTTTGCAAGCAATAAAAGTATTGCATCGTCACCTGTAGGGGGGCCGCAGATCTGACTGGTCTGCATCTCGGTGTCGTAGGCCAGCTTCATGACCGCGCCCTGTTCGGCAGGGTTGTCCAAAAGCATTGCGCGATTGATGGTCCCTTCCTTTGCAGCCCATTGTTGGCCAAGAGACTGGAGCAAAGAAGGCAATCCGCCGGTTGCCATCATCTGAGCGCTGCAGCTTTCAAAGTGTTTTTTCGACAGATCGCGTGCTGCGAGAATCCGCGCAATGCGCTCTGTCTCAGGAAGCTTCTTCGACGGCTCAAGGGCAAGGACGCGTGCCGAGTTATCCAGCATCGTAGTGATCTCGGTCGGGACGTTCCCTCCGGAGCCCGCTGCAGCGCGTTCACGAGCCGCTTGTTCCAGCAGACGATGCGCTTCATCGAAGTTGCCAAGACCGTACTCCAGGCGTCCCGCCGCATCGAGCGCAGATTGATTATCTGGCTCTCGAGCCAGCACCTTCTGGTAGTAGGTCAATGCATCATGGGGGGCATCGGCTTGTTCCAGCAGTTGCGCTAGAGTGAGCGCGAGGCCGACATCATCCGGCGCGTTGCCTCCTGCGATGAGCAACTCCGTTCGCGCGTTGTTCAGTTGGTGTTGCGCAATGAGATAACGCGACAACTCCAGGCGAACCTCGCGTCTGCGCACGGCGCCGTCACCCTCCCATGTGCCGTAAATCGATGCGCGATAGTAATTGACTGCTCCGCTCACATCGCTTTTTCTGCCTGCAAGCCGGGCAAGTTGAAGATTAATCAGTCCATCGCCTGGTTGAGCATCCCACAGCCCGAGGAAATAATTGAACGACTCTTCCGTATGGCCGGCATCCCCGAGCGCCTGGGCGAGCAGAAGCTCGTACGCACGCTCACCTGGCGCGTAAGACAATGCAGTACGAAGTGCCAGGATGGCCTGATCCGGATGACCCGAAGAGATCGCCTCCCGCCCCCGCGCCGACCACCGTTGGGCCAGCTCTTCACGATGGATTGCAAAGGTGCGAAAGAGAAACAGGGTGATTACAAAGAGCACGGCCGTAATCAACGCCAGGCCCAGAAACGTCAAGGCATCGCGAAAGATCAGTCTTCGCTTCGCGCTCAATTCATCTTCGGTTGCCAATGTCATAAGTCGCTAAAGAACGTCGCTGATCCTATCAAGAGTACATAATCAGTCTACGGGTTTCGAGGCCGATGTCGATACTGTCGCAGCGAATGTCCGGCTTTGTCACGGCAGCGGCAGCAGGCGCAGGCTCTCTCGGGCGGCGATTCGCTCTGCGATCGAGGTTTAGACTGAATCGGGCGCGGCTTCCCTGAAGGCAGGTATGCGCGTCTATCCAATTGAGGGGTCTATGCGGTCTTCTTATCTTGCGCAAGGTTTAATGATCACGGTCGCGATGCTGTCACCGGCCGGTATAGCTTCAGGACAAACGAGGGCCCAGAGACAGGCCGAGAACTACGACAAGGCAGCGCGAGCCACAGTGTTGCACGATGCAGTTGTCTATGTCGCCGCCGATGCCGATGCTCAAAAAATCTCGCTCGTGACACCGGGCCACGAGGTGGTCATCGTCCAGCGAAACGGCCCCTGGGTTCAGGTCTTCGCCAACACCGACGTGAACGATGACGCAAACGAGGACGATAGCAACAAGCCCGAGTTCGGTGACGACGCCAACGTAACACCGGCCTCCGGGTGGATTCGCGACAAAGGAGTTGTGGGGCCAACCACCGCAGGCGGCGATGCGATCCTGTTCGGTTCGGCGGCAAACTTCGAGGACCAGGCGGAACATCCACACGCACCCAAAGGAGCTGCCGGAGCCGCGCATCTGCTCTACAAGCGTGTAACCGAATACTTCCCGGACTCTGCGTTGACCCCCGAAGCGGCGTGGCGATCGGCAGACATTCGCTGGCAGTTGGAAAAGCTCGACATCAGCACCCTGCCAAGCGCGAAGGAGCAGGAAGCCTATCTGCGCCCGCAACTCTACGAAGGCGAGATGAAGAAGGTAATGAAGATGTATCCAGGCAGCAGATTTGCAGCGCTCGCGGCGTACGATCTGCTGGACAACAAGCTGTGCGGCGATTGGCAGGGGCTCCCGAAGTGCCCCGAGATGGAGACCGGGCTGTACCAGAGATATGCGCAGCAATATCCCGACAGTCCCAAGGCTGCAGAGGCGCTCTACAACGCCGTCTACCGCCAGGGCGTGGTCGTAACGATGTACATCGTGCAGGAGGATCGCAAACGGGCTCAGGCCGCGGCGCAAAGAACCCAGGCGCTCGCGCAGGAGTTGAAGGATCGGTATCCCAAAACAGACTTTGCCGCTCGTGGACAAAGCATCGCCTTCCGGGTCTCGCAGGGCATCCCCATCTATGGCAGCGACCGCGACTGAGGCGGGTACAGGTATCTTTTACGGGTCGCCCGCCGATTTCGATTCATGGTTTACACATGCTTACGTTTTAGGATCAAAGCATGTCGATTCTCAAGATAATTATCCTGGCCCTCGTGCAGGGGTTTGCCGAGCTTCTGCCTGTCTCCAGTTCGGCGCATGTGGTTGTCGCCGAGAAACTGATGGGGCTGGACGCCTCTTCCCCACAGATGACGTTGATGCTGGTCATGCTCCACACAGGCACCATGTTTGCCGTAATCGTCTACTTCTGGAAGCAGTGGAAGAAGACCTACTTCTCCAGCGGCGATGCGTTCAAGCGGTTTTTGATCCGCCTCATCTGGGCCTCCGTTCTGACAGCGATCATCGGCGAGATCATCATCGAGGCAATCGAGAAGACAGCCTTCAAAGGTGCGTCGAAGGGTGAGATCGAGCTGCTCTTCGGACGGCTCGATCTGATTGCCCCGGCGCTCGCGGCGGCTGGTCTGTTGATTCTGCTCGCCGGCCTGATGGAGAAACGCCGCATGGGCTCTCACCCCAGGGTCTATGGCGACAGTGTAACCATGCGGCAGGCAGGCTGGATCGGCGCGATCCAGGGGCTCTGCCTCCCGTTCCGTGGATTCTCGCGCTCCGGTGCGACCATCTCAACCGGCATGTTGACCGGCGCAAGCAAAGAACGTGCAGAGCGATTCAGCTTTGCCCTCGCTGTCGTATTAACGCCGCCCGCAGTTGGCCGCGAGGTATTACGGCTGGTCAAAGCCTCGCACGAGGCAACCGCAGCAGGCGCTCCGATCAATCTGCACGGAAGTATGATGACCGGTTTGCTGGGAGCGTTCTTCGCATTTCTGGCAGGCCTGGTTGCCCTCCGGTGGCTCAGCAGTTGGCTCGAAGAGGGGCGCTGGTATCTCTTCGGCATCTATTGCCTGGTGGCTTCGGTCGTGGTGTTTGGGCTATTTCGCGCAGGGTATTAAGTAGCGTAAGCACGCACTCGATCGCAAGGCGTTACTTCGCCGCCAGCGCATCCCGGTGGCTGCGAACGAAATCGTGCGAAGTCAGCACATGCGCCTGTTGCTCTGCGATCAATTGCCGAACGGGAAGTGGAAGTTCCTGGTCCAGCGCATCGGCGTATGCTTCCTTCGCTTCATCTTCACCCTGCTCGGCTGTCTCCAGCAGGGTGTGGTCTCCGCCGCCCAGCTTCGATTTCAGGTCTCCCCACGCGCGATGGATTGTGCCCACAGCCGTACCCGACTCCTTGATGTCATGCACGCCATTCTGGTGTAGAACCTCTTCGAGATCGCCGCGAAAACTCGCCCGCTTCAAAGACTCGGACAGGAAATAACGTTTGAGCGTCTCATCCTTTAAATGCTCGCCGATATCTGCAAAGCCCTTCTGGCTGTCCAGAAGAGCGCTGATAAGGGAGTTGAGAGCAAGTTGCATCTCGTGCTGTCTGCCTGCGTCCGTCGACATGAAAGAACCTCAATTTGTTGTAATAAAAATCGATGTGCGGTTGGTGCAGGGTCCGCCGGCTGTGCGCGATTCTCCTCCGCCGGCGGTAAGCAGGAGAAATCGCGGAAAACCCCACGACCCTGCCAACCGGTTCAAAGGTCCGCCGGGAAGAATGCACCCGGCGGCGAATACTCATAGATAGATGCCGGGATCGCTCCCGGGTTTGCATTCGGATACCCCGAATCACGTTTTCCTACATTCCCCCGCCCGACCGCGATGCACTCTGGGATAATCGGAGATGCTCTGGAGGTTCGCGGGTTTCGTTTGCATCTCCCACCGTGCCGCAGTTTAGCGCGCGGGAGCAACGGAACTCGTGCGTCCCCCTCAATGAAGGCTCCCCAATGAAGCCCATACGCCTTGACTCCACCCCGACGCGCAACCGCCGCCTGAATGAAATCATCGGGATGGTCGTCCTCGTCGTTGCCACGCTGCTGCTGCTCGCACTGGCCAGCTACACGCCGACCGATCCCTCGTTCAACACCGTCGGGCGCTATGTCTCCGGACGCCCTGCGCACAACTGGACTGGCATGGTGGGAGCCTATCTCTCTGACGCAATGCTGCAGTTGATCGGCGTCGCTGCATTCTTTCTGCCTCTGGTGCTTGGCCGGCTGGGTATCTGCTGGACGCGGTCCCGCCCCGCAGGCTCTCCACTGGCAAAGACAGTCGGTCTTGCGATGTGGATTGTCTTCGCGCCGGCTGCGATCGCTCTGCTGCCGGGTGCCATGTTGTGGCGGCACTCGCTTCCCATCGAAGGCACCTCCGGCCGCCTGCTCGCGGACTTCCTGGTCCACTACCTGAACCTGCCCGGCGCAGCCATTGTGCTCACCCTTATGGTTGCAGTCTCGCTCTATCTCGCGACGACCTTCACCTTCAACACTGCACGCGAGTGGGCCACCATCCGCTTCGGCTTCGTTCAGAGATTATGGATCTGGTGGGTTGAGCGTCGCAGTCGTCGCGCTGGCGTCGTCGCCGCAAACGAAGAGATCTATGGAACCAAACGGGAACAGGCCGAAGCGAAGGCCCGCCGTGCACGCGAACTCGCCGAAGAGGCCGATCGCAAGCGTATGGAGCCGGAGAGTACAACCCTGCTCAGCGGGCTGTTTGGCTGGCTAAGCAGAAAGAAGCGGGTCGATCCCATCTCGCTCACGCCGGAAGAGGCTGCCGCCGCAGCGCCGCAGCCCTCCATCTTCCAGGCGATGCCGCGCACACTGGTGGATGCGCCTCCCGTCACCGCTTATAGCACCGCTGCCGCCGCGGTAGCGCCGTTTGCCGAAGTCCTCGCGAAGGCTGCCGCACCCGTCCACGCGCTCGACGATCAATCGAGCTTCACAGATCGCGGATTCCGTCTTGATGCAGAAGACGCTCGATCGGGAAAGTCCCCTACTCCAATTCGTTTGCCAAAGAGGGTAGTCGAGGACCCCAGAGGCGCGTTCACGCCTGCGCCTTCAACGAAGCCCGATGGCATCTCCTTTGGCCGTCGCGCTGACGCGGATATCAAGCCTGTAACCATCGTGCCCAAGAGCGTACGCGGCTACAAGCTGCCGCCCTCGTCGCTTCTCTATCGCAATGAGGAGCACACCGTCGTTCGTGAAGAAGCGCTGCGTGAAGAAGCGCGTGTCCTCGTGGAGAAATCCGCAGAGTTCGGCGTGGATGGCCAGGTAACCCAGATCAATCCCGGCCCCGTCGTCACGACCTTCGAGTTCAAGCCCGAGGCTGGCGTCAAAGTCGCCCGCATCACCGGCCTCGCCGACGATCTCTGCCTCGCCATGGCCGCCGAATCGATCCTGATCGAACGCATGCCCGGCAAAAGCACAGTGGGCATCCAGGTGCCGAATCACGAGCGTGAGACCATCTGGCTCCGCGATGTAGTCGAGTGCGAGAGCTTCGCGCAGAGCAAAAGCAAGCTGGCAATCGCACTGGGCAAAGACATCAACGGCCGCATCGTTACAGCCGATCTGGCCAGCATGCCGCACGTTCTGATCGCGGGCTCAA
>JBDTEQ010000175.1:0-36498 GCA_039922475.1 Edaphobacter sp. | reverse complement strand
TTTCTCGTGCGACTTGCATGTGTTAGGCACGCCGCCAGCGTTGATTCTGAGCCAGGATCAAACTCTCGTTTAATCTTGGTTTGCTCGCCATCCAACGACAGGGGTCGGGATGGATCGAGCGCCCCCGGTGCTCGAAAGACCGGAGGTTTATAGCTAGTGAGAATGACTAAACCAATTTCGTATCATCTCACGACTGGCACGTTCAACTATGTTGTCAAAGATCCTAACTGCATCCACCTAAGCGGACAGCTTTGGATCAAGGACGAAGTCGGCATAAGCCAGACTTGTGTCCTCGAACTTGATGCGCTGTTGTCGTCTGTATTTACTGCTTTCCTTTGATCTCTCGTTCTATCTTTTTCGGCTTTAGTTCAGCCCAGCGAGGATCACTTCCGCAGCGAGTGACGTTTTAGCGAACTTTCCGAGATTATCAATCTTCATCTCTTGTGTCAATTTCTTTTTCACTTTTCGTTGATTATTTTCGCTCAACAAAGCTTCAAAAAAACGACATCCGCACAGCGCAAAATATCAAAACATCGTGACGCCCGAAAACGAGCGCGAAGCACTTGGCTTCTGGTCAGAATTAAATCAACTGCAGTGGCTTGGGTTTGGATTGTCGGCGGGCCTTGAGGCTTTCAGCCGAGATCAAACGCTTGGACTGCGCTCCATCATCCCTTTACTGTCTGCCCCTGTACATCGGGGCCAAGGTGAGAAGCAATACTTCTCTTGCAACTCACTTAGAGTAACGTGTTTCTCGATTCCATGCAAGCGGTACATCGTTGCAACTGTCTGAAGATATCAGGCAATGCTCTCGCAGCACAACCCTACCCTGTTGATAACCGAGGATTCTTGTAGAAAACTCGCTTCAGGCCTTTCAGTCACAAGCTAGAATCGAACGCACTATGGAAGCCAACGAAGTTCAAGAGTTCGCCAACCAGATGAAAGAGTCCGGTGAAGGCGGAGAGTCCCTAAAAATCATCTCTCTGGGGATCTCGATCCTGGCCGTTTTGGTCGCTATGGTGACGGTTCTCGGTCATCGTAGCCACACCGAAGCGGTGCTGATGCAATCGCGGGCTGGCGATCAGTGGAACGAGTATCAGGCCAAGAAGATTCGTATGGACAATCTCTCCGTCGATGTCGACCTTCTTGCCTTGCAACCCAGCAGTGATGCAGCCGCGGTAGCCGCTAAGACCAAGGAATATCAGGCACATATCGATAAATGGAAGGAAGAGCTAACCGAAGAGCAGGATAAAGCCCATGAGCTTGAGCGCGAGGTGGGCCATGCTGAAGCCCAGGCCGGACATTTCGACCTCGGCGAAGCGCTCCTGCAAATCTCAGTGGTGCTCTGCTCGATCACCCTCTTCACCAGAAAGCGGGCATATTTTCTTCTTGGCCTTTCGCTCGGAGTCGCAGGAATCGTAGTAGCCCTCGCGGCCTTCCTGGTTCACTAAAGACGATTTAGCAGATAAAGCCTCGAAAACACTGCTCTTGCGGCAACGTGTCGCCAAGCGCTGGCAGTGCCATAATGACCTGGCCACTCTTGACAAAACACGCTGTCTAAAACCCTGACAAATGCCCGCTTCAACAGGCCAAGCCCGTCGGCAAAACCTAAAGTCCAGACCTAAGCCTTTTCTTTCGAAGACTTTACGAAAATATCGAGAGAGGGAGGGGGTGGCTTAGTTGGAATGGACGTTGAGAAGCCGGGCGAGCGTGTAGGCCGCAGCGGCGGCGGCTCCGCCGATGGTGACGGTCTGGAGGGCACTGCGCAGCCAGCCGGTACCGACAAATTTTCCTTTGAGTGCTCCGAAGATGGCCAGGGCCAGAAGAGTGATGACGACTGAGAGTTTGAGGGCGGTGAAGTTGTCGTCGACGAGCATGTAGGGCAGCAAGGGGATAATGCCTCCGGCAATATAGGAGGTGGCGATGGTGAGGGCGGAGCGGAGAGCACGGTTGCTGGCAGGCTCTTCGAGGCCAAGCTCGAAGCGCATCATGAAGTCGACCCAGGCTGCGGAATTTTGTTTGAGCGCGTTGAGAACGGGCGCTGCACTGGCGCGATCGACGGAGTACTGCTCGAAGATCTCATAGATCTCTTCTTCTTCATCGTGAGTACGCTCGACGATCTCGCGCTCTTCCCTGATCTTTTCCGATGCGTAGTGCTCGGCGTCTCCCTTTGCCGCGAGGTAGCCTCCGAGGCCCATGGCGATGGAGCCGGCGGCGATCTCTGCAAGACCGGCGAGAACGACGATGTGGGAGGAGGCGACAGCTCCGGAGAGGCCGGCGGCGAGAGCGAAGGGTACGGTGAGACCGTCAGAGAGTCCTATCACAATATCGCGAACGGTTTCGGTGGACTGGAAGTGCCCTTCGATGTGTGGACCGTGAGTGTGGGGCATGTGGATTCCATCGTGCATGGGGGTAGTGTAGTGCAGGGACCTGAGGGATTCGATCTTCGGGTGTCCGGATCCGTAATCGGTAAGTTTTAATACCAAATTAGAGACTTTCATAGAGAGGGAGCGTCTGTATGAGCACAGGTTTGGTGGAGAACGGTCGACCTGCCAGAGGCTTAACGCTGATCTTCACCGCCGCAGATGTGAGAGCTTGCAATGGCTGTTATGTGGGCCCTCCTTTAGTATGTTGCGGGATGAGACTGAGCGGCTTCGGTCGAGAGGACAGGTTGCAGAGCCAAGTTTATGGAAGTGGGGTAAACGTTTGCCTACTAGGCCTTGCGTTTCTCAAAGTACGGCCGAGTTGGATGGATACAAAAAATGGATTTCTTTACACGATAAGGAGCAGACGACAGCAAAACGAATGCGGGGACTATAAGACCGATGCAAATACAAGATCAAAGGCAAGTACAAAGACGATAGCAACGGGTCCAAAGCGAAGCAGGTTTATTCGCGACGCTGCGAAGTGATGAGAGATGAGGCACGGAATGAGAAAGCGATCGATTCAAGGCTGGACGATGCGGATGCTGGTGGCGGTGGTTGTAGTTGCGCTGCCAGTTGTACTTGCGGCGCAAGGACCTCCGGATGGCACGCAGGACGGTCCGGGCCAGCGTGGAGCTGCTTTTGCCGGTGGCCAAATGGTGCGTGGCACGGTGACGGCAGCGACAGGAGATCAACTGACGGTGAAGACGGAGACGGGCGAGGTGTATCAGGTTGCAGTGTCGGCGAATACGCGACTGACCAAGGAGCGACAGCCGGTGAAGATCTCCAATATCAGGGTTGGGGATGGTATAGGAGCGATGGGAGTGCTTGACGCTCCAACCAGGACGGTCCATGCGGTATTTGTAGCGGTGGTCGACGCAGAGCAGCTGAAGAAAGCTCGCGAGAACATGGGCAAGACGTATATCGCGGGTAAGGTGACGGCGATCGATATGGACGCGCTGAAGCTGACGGTGATGCGAAGTGATGGAGTGAGCCAGGTGATCGGGGTGGATGAACAGACTTCGTTCCGAAAGGGCGGGCGCGGGATGGCGGCGCTTGCCAGTGGAGGCGGCGTAGTGAAGATGGGCGGCGGCGGAAACGGGCGTGGACGCGGGAACGGTGCTGGAGCCGGCGATGGTGCAGGAAGCAGCAACGGCGGCGAGAGCATTACGTTTGCCGATGTGAAGGTAGGCGACATGGTGGCGGGGCGCGGCGGTGTGAAGAACGGGGCATTTGTACCGACGGAGCTTGGCGTGCTGGATGCCGCGGCGGCGGGACAGAGGCGGCGGCGTAGAGCAGAGGGTGGGGACGCCGGTTCTACTGCGACGGGTACACCTGCTGCCAAGACGACTGCTCCGACAGCTCCCACAGGTACGCCGCAGTAGCGAAGGAATATCGGCCTAATTATGGATCAGCGCTGTGATGATGCGTGCACAGAGCAGATGCTGCTAGTTGATTCAATATCGAAGAGACTTAGATAAGCGAGGCTGGATAAAGTGCAGCGATCGATGCGATGGATGGTGATGAGCCTGATGATGGTGGGGACTCTGTGGGGCCAGACGGCGGTGCAGACAGCGCCGGCAACGGTTCAGGCAACGGCCGCGACAGAGGCGAGTGGCGGGACGGGCGGGACAATCACAGGAAGCGTGAAGGCCGGAGCGGTTCCGCTGCCTGGCGTCGCGGTGACGGCAGCCAATACGCTGACCGGCAAGAAGTATGCAACGACGACGGATGTGAATGGCGCGTTTGCGATGGCGATTCCGCGCAACGGGCGGTATGTGGTGAAGGCAGAACTGGCGGCGTTTGCGACGGTGACGAAGGAAGTGCTGATTAACGCAGCGGGAGAGAACGGAGGCAAGCCGGCGCAGGTGGCGGAGTTCGGAATGGAGTTGGCCTCGCGGGCGCAGGAACAGGAGGCGCGGCAGGCCGCTGCAACGACGAATGCAGGGATTGCGCGAGGCTTGCAGTCATTGAACGTGACGGGCGATGGGCTGGAGGCTGCAGATGCGAGTGCAGGCGCCGAAAATCCCGGAGCGCAACTGCCTTCGCTGGCGGGCGTGGAGGGAGACGCGGCGGGACAGGACTCTGTGACCGTGAATGGCGCGATGGGGCAGACGAATGGGCTGGCGAGTTATAGCGAAGATGACATTCGGCAGCGGATACAGGATGCAGTTGCGAACGCTCAGCGGCAAGGTGGAGCGGTGGGCGATATGGCGAACAATGTTGCGGGGATGCTTGGCGGGCTGATGAGTGGAGGAGGATTTGGCGGACGCGGCGGCGGTGGCGGAGGTGGCCGTGGCGGACGAGGAGGAGGCGGAGGCGGAAGCTTTCGAGGATTCAATCCGACGCAACCGCATGGGGCGATTTTTTATCAGGGCGGGAATGGTGCGCTGAATGCGTCTCCCTTCTCCGTGGCAGCAGCTTTGGGAGAGCCCGGAGCACAGGTGGTGAAGCCTTCGTCGATGTCGAATCGCTTTGGAGTAAGTTTCACCGGGTCGCCATTTATTCCTGGGCTGGTGAAGGCGAGTACGAAGCAGTTCATCTTTTTAAACGTGACGGGACAGAAAAATATCAATCCTGAGATCTTCAACGGGACTGTGCCGACGGTGGCAGAGCGGAGCGGAGACTTCTCCGGTCTATCACAGACGCTATATGACCCGAAGACAGGGTTGCCGATTCCAGGCAACAACCTGAAGAATGCGCAGACGACAATCTCGCCGCAGGCTCTGGCGCTGCTGAACTTTTATCCTGCGCCGAACGTGCCGAACGCCGGGCTGCTGAATAACTACCAGACGGTGACCAATGCGGGGGCGAATGCGACGTCAGCATCGCTTCGGTATGTGAGGAACTTCGGACAGAGCGCTGGTTTTGGACGAGGCGGTGGGCGACAGGCGGCGAATGCTCCGAAGGCGCTGCGGCAGAATATCAATTTCAATGGAAGCTACTCACACAGCGCAACCGACAGCCGAAACATCTTTCTTCCGCTAGGCGGAACGACAGCCAGCGACGGATATGGCCTGACGGCAGGTTATACGGTTGGCTATGGACGGCTGACCAACAATGCTTCGATTAACTGGAACCGCTCGCACGCGACGCGGCAGAACTACTTTACGAACGGGGGGACGAACCCTGGGAGCGATGCGGGCATACTGGTCGGCAACTCGACGATTCAGTCGAACCCGTTTTACTTCGGCGTGCCGTCGCTGTCGTTTGGCGGTACGAATGCGCTGACCGGGTTAGCGAATACGGCACCGAGCGATGCAGTAAACCAGACGATCTCCTTCAGCGACTTTGTGAGCTACAGCCACAAGAAACACAATATGCGGTATGGCGTGGATATTCGGCGAGTGCACGCGGATTCGATTGGTGGAGCGCAGAACAATCTTCTGGGTGCAGCGCCAAGTACGCCTTTGGGAGCGTTCAGCTTTACGGGATATGCGACGGAGAATCCTGCGGCGCGAAGCTGCGTGCCTTCGTCGACGGTTGCGTGTCCAACTGCAGGCGGCTCGTCGTTTGCAGATTTTTTGCTGGGAATGCCACAGCAGTCAGCGGTACAGGCGGGGTTGAGCAAGGCGTATCTGCGGGCGAATGTCTGGGACTGGTATGCGCAGGATGACTGGCGGGCGCTGCCGAACCTGACACTGAACTTCGGGTTGCGGTATGAGTATTTTTCTCCTTACGTGGAGAAAGATAATGAACTGGTGAACCTGGATCATAATGCAAACTTTACCCAGGTGCAGGCGGTTCAGCCGGGACAGAAGGGGGCTTTCAGCGGGGCGTTTCCACGGTCGCTGGTGAATGCGGACCGCAGTTTGTACTCGCCACGCTTTGGATTTGCGTATCGCCCAAAGTCGAAGTTCTTCAAGGAGACGGTGATTCGCGGCGGGTATGGGATCAACTACAACACGGGGCAGTATGCGACGATTGCGCGGCAGTTGGCGAACCAGCAACCGTTTGCCGTGACGCAGACGAACATCGCGGGGCAGCAGGGGTGCGGGGCACTGGGGCAGTTTACGCTGGCCGGCGCGTTCAACTGCTCGAATGCGGTGGTGCAGAGCAACTTCAGCGCGAACCTGAACTATCGGCTGGGGCATGTGCAGATATGGGACCTGGATATTCAGAAGACTCTGCCGATGGGGATCGTCGCGAATATTGGTTATGACGGTGCAAAGGGCGGTGAACTGGACATGGTGCGGGCGCCGAACCGGACAGCAACTGGCGTGCTGAACTCGAGCGCGCAGCCATTCGCTTATGAGGATTCGCTGGGCTACTCGCGGTTCGAGGCGCTGCGCGTGAACGTGCGGAAGCGGCTGCAGAAAGGGATTTCGCTGCAGGGGACGTATCAGTATGGGCACTCGATCGATAACGCCTCGTCGATTGGCGGGTCGGCGCAGAGTGTGGCGCAGAACGATCTCGACCTGAACGCCGAGGAGGGTAACAGCTCTTTCGACGTGCGTCACAAGTTGACGGGAAACTGGGTGTTTGAGCTGCCGTTTGGGCCGAATCGGGCTTTGTTGTCCAAGGGCGGATTCTGGTCGAAGACATTGGACGGATTTTCGCTCTCAGGAGACTTTACGTTTGCGACTGGCAATTACTTCACGCCGAACTATCTGCTAACGGTGCAGGAGACAGCGTCGGGATCGAGCAGTTCGCTGCGCCCGAACCGAAACTTCGGCACGCCGATCAGCGGACCGAAACAGATTGGCAACTGGTTCAATGCGGCGGCGTTCAGTGCTCCAGCTGCCGGGCAGTTTGGGACTGCGTCGCGTAATTCGATTGAGGGACCGGGAATCACAGTGGTCGATGCGTCGCTGTCGCGGACGGTGCAACTGGGCGACACGCGGTCGTTTGAGGCGCGTGTGACTGCTGCGAATGCTTTGAATATCGTTGCGTTCTCGGGAATCAATACAACCCTGAACTCGCCGACGTTTGGACAGATAACGGGAGCGGCACAGATGCGGACGCTTACGGTAATGGCGCGGTACCGGTTTTAAATGCGTGTTGATTGGCGATTGGCTGGCGGTTGGATATGAGGAGAGTTTGGCGATGAGGCTTTGGTTAGCGAGAGCGGGTAACGACAGAGGTCATCGAATTGCTTTGTTGATGCACCAGGCGGTGGCGGCTGCCCTGGTGGCGATGCTTGGAGTTCCGATGGTGGCGCAACAACCGGACCAATCTGGCGGCTTTACGCTGAAGGTGCAGACCGACATAGTTCTGACGAACGTGGTGGTGCGGGACAAGAAGACCGGTGAGGTGGTGAAGGGGTTGAAGCAGAGCGACTTCACAATTCTGGAGAATGGGAGACCGCAGAAGGTTGCCACGTTTGACTATCAGAACGTGGATGACGCAGCGGTGCTGCACGAGAGTACGACTGTAACCGGCAAAGCTACGATTGCGGACTTGTTGAACGGGGATTTTGCCGCTGCGCCAGCGGCCTTGAAGGACCATCGCCTGATTGTGATGTTCTTCGACCTGAGCAGCATGCAGCCGGAGGACATCGACCGGGCAGTGGAGTCGGCGCAGGACTATGTGAACAAGAAGATGGAACCGGCGGATCTGGTGGCACTGGTGAGCATGTCCACGGGTCTGAGCATGGACCAGGATTTTACCGCGGACAAGGCAGCGCTGCTGAAGGGTTTGGGCAAGTACAACGGCACCGAAGGAACCGGGTTTGCGGGCGGAAATGAAGGCGGCAATTCCGGTGGAACTGCAGACGATGCTTCGAGTTTTACGGCGGACGACAGCGAGTACAACGCTCTTAATACGGATCGAGAGTTATATGCGATTCGTTCGATCGCAAAGAGCCTGGAGCGGGTGAACCAAAGGAAGAGCCTGTTGTACTTCAGCGGCGGGTTGTCGCGGCAGGGCATCGAAAATCAGGCGAGCATGCGCGCAGCGACGAATGAAGCAGTGAAGGCAAACATGGCGATCTACAGCGTGGATTCGCGCGGACTGGAGGCGATGCCGCCGGTGGGCAACGCTTCGACAGGAAGCCTGCGTGGAGCCGCGGCCTATAGCGGCGGGGCGATGCAGAGCAATCTGGATGCAAATTTCGGATCGCAGGAGACGCTGTCTACGCTCTCGGTCGATACGGGCGGCAAGGCGTTTTTCGATTCGAACGACTTTGGGCCGGCGTTTCAGCAGGTGCAGCACGACACGGAGGCTTACTACATCCTCGGATTCCACTCGACCGACACGCGGCGGGATGGAAGCTATCGACATTTGACGGTGAAGCTGAACCGGAGCGACGTGAAGATGGACTACCGGCCGGGATACTATGCGCCAGCCGACTTCCAACATCAGAAGACAGAGGATCGCGAGCAGGCTTTGACGGAACAGATGCGGAGCGATCTGCCGGCGACCGACGTCGCAGTGTACCTGCAGGCGTTGTACTTCCGGCTGGAGGACAACAAGTTCTTTATTCCGATCTCGCTGATCGTGCCGGGTTCGCAGATCCATAGCGTGAAGAACGGTGATCGCGACAAGGCTAACATCGACATTATGGGAGAGGTGAAGAACGCTCAGGGAATCATTGTGGGCAATGTTCGCGACAATGTGAAGTTGGCACTGGATGCGGCGCAGCAGGTGGAGAAGAAGAATATTCAATATTCAACGGGATTCACGCTAGCTCCCGGCAAGTATCACCTGAAGTTTGTGGTGCGGGAGAACCAGACGGGAGCGATGGGCAGCTTTGAGACGGATATTCAGGTCCCGGATTTGAAGAAGATTCCGTTGAAGCTGAGCTCGATTGTGCTGTCCAGCCAGCGTGTACCAAGTACGGTAAAGAAGACTGTGAACCCTCTGGTGCGGGATGGAGTGGAGTGGATTCCGAATGTGCCGCATGTGTTTCGCCAGAACCAGCATCTGTATTTTCTGTACGAGGTGTATGACCCGGCGAAGGAGAAGGGCGCGCCAGAGCCTGCAAGCTCACCGGGGCTGGGGCGGCGCGAGGGCGGCCCGGTGCGGGTGCTGACCAGTATCGAGTTTCTGAGCGGCGGTGTGAAGGTGTACGAGACGCCACTGGTGGAGGCCAAGTCGATCAATATTCCAGAGCGGAGCGCGGTGGGATTTCAGTTTGACGTACCGTTGACGCAGTTGAAGCCGGGAACGTATGTGTGCCAAGTAAATGTGATCGACGATGCGGGAGGGAGTTTCAGCTTTCCGCGGATGGCGATGCGGGTGCAGCCGGGAGTGACACCGACGGTTACTCCGGCTGTGTCGAGTACTGTGGCAGGAGCACCCACTCCATAGGGTTCTTGACAGTGGTTCAAAGTGGGGAGGATGATATGAGATCATCTCGTGAGGTTCGCTATGAGCCCTCATCTTCGCTCCCCCTGGTTTTACCTTCTACTCTGCAGCTTGTTGAGCGCCCCGCTGCCGCTGAGTGCAGAGTTGCCCTTTGGCCTGCAACAGAACAAGCAGAACACCGAAGCGATGCGCGCGTTGCGGCACCAGGACCCGCAGTGGGCGGTCATCAAACCGCATCTTCCCGATCCGTCGACTGCGACGGAGGCACAACTGGAGACAGTGGGGGACGTGCTGCGCGCACGACGCTTTCCAGAAGACGCGACCGATTATTATCTCTACGCGCTACGACGGGGCGGAGGAAACGAAGTCGTACTGATGAACAAGCTCGGCGTGACTCAATTGGACCTTCAGCATACGTCGGCAGCGCGAGCTTACTTTGAACGCGCAATCAAACTGAAACGGAAAGATGCGGTGACGTGGAACAACCTGGGCGCGATCGAATATATGGATGGGCGATTTGCTACAGCCATCTCCGACTACAGCCGAGCCATCAAGCTGGATAAAAAGTCGGCTACATTCCACTCGAATCTGGCGACAGCCTACTTTGAAGAAAAAAGATACAAAGATGCGCGGGAGCAATACAAGGCTGCGCTGCGGCTCGATCCGGATGTTGCACATCATGACGGAGTCGGAGGACTGACAGCACATATGGTTTCGCCTGAAGACCATGCTCGGTACTGCTTCGAGATGGCGCGTCTATATTCGGAGCTCGGAGACGAGACCAATATGCTGCACTACTTGACGATGGCAAGCGAGGCGGGATTCGACGTGATGGGAGAGATGCGCGAAGACAACCTGATGACGCACTATCGGAAAGACCCGCGCGTGATCCTGCTAGTGAAGAATGCGAAGGCCCTGCGGAGCGGTCGCGCCTCAGTCGACAACGAGCCGGCAAAGATACCGCCGCTACCTCCGATTGCGCCGAATTGATTTATTTGTAAGGACAATGACGACAATTGGAGTTGCAACAGTAGCCGCGCTTAAGGTGGTAGGCGGCGGTGAAGACCATGTAGGGACCTTCGTAATAGAAGTCTTCGGGAGAAAGCTCGGCTGTTGCGGGCTTCTTTGTGTCTTCGGTCGGCTGGATTTTGCCGATGGGATTAGTGGGGTCCGGCATCACGAGAACAATCCTGGTCTGGCGGGGGCTGAGGTGGGGAGTACTACGGCTGGAATTGGAAGGTGAGCGGGCGATGCGGGAACTTCGGCGTCCTCGGAGTGGAGGATGCCGTTGCGATAGAGAACTTGTCTGCCAGGGACAGCGGGGACGCGCTGGCCGGGGATGACGATGTCGATCAGGTTCATGGGGTCGGATGCAGAGACGGAGATGACGGCCGAGCATTCGCGGGTACGGGAGGCCCGGAGGGATTCGACGGCTTCGGGGATGGCGTACTGCTCGCCGCTGAAGCCGGAGATGAATCGGCCGCCGCGGATCTCGCCGCGGGCTTCGAGACGACGGAGGATGTTGAGGAGGTCGCGCCATCTGGGGGCGTTGGATTCGCGGGTGAGGAGATCGCGAAAGAGTATGCCGTAACGGGCGAGGAGTTGGCGGGCAAAGGATTCGAGGGCGGCGTCGGTGCGACGGGCCTGCTCGAATACCGTTGGAGCGGCATGGAGTTCTTCGGTGAGCAGAGACCAGCGGCCTGCGGAGTTGCGGGTGGGGCGTTTGCCTGGAGTTTCAGTAGTGGTTGATCTGCGGCGGGGGTCCATGCAGGCGCGCAGCTGGTCGAAGCCGTCAGCGGCGGCGAGGCCTGCGGTGGCTAACTCCCAGAGGGCGTGCTGGGTTTGCTGGCGGGCGAGATTGGCAATGCGCTGGAGGTCGTTGGCGAAACAGGCTCCGCGTTGCTGGAGGAGAGTGCGCAGCTGGAGAGCGTGAGGGCTGAGGGCGGCGCTAAGTTTTTCTTCGTCGACGGATTGCTGCGCAAGAGCGTGGGGGAGCCAGTCGGCGCTTTCGCGGATGTAGAAGGTGATGGGCGCGGCGTTGGTGGGGATGACGCGGCGGGGGCGAGCGGCTTCGTCCGCGGAGGACTGTCTTTCAGAGAACCAGGCTGGATGCGGGGAGATGCGGCCCCAGCCTACTGCTCCGGAGAGACAGAGAGCGTCGAGCCAGCGGGAGTCGTAGTTGGCGACACGGGCGGGGAGGAGAGTACGTTCCCATTCGACGGCGGGTGCCTCGAAGCCTTCGAGCTGGCGCAGGGCTTCGAAGACACCCTCTTCGCCGGAGAGCTGGGTTTGAGGGGAGAGGTGTTGCCACTGCAGGAGCCAACGCATGTAGACGGCTGGAGTGACCGCTTCGATCTGCTTGCGGAGGGTGGCCACGGTGCGGCGATGGATGCGCTGGAGGATGCGGCGTTCACACCACTCGATCTCGTGGTCTGAATCTTCGGCGGCTGAGGGCTCTGTTGGTGCGGGGGCTGGGTATTCGAAGATGCCCCGCATGAGGAGGCCTTGCATCTCCATGGCGAGGAACGCCGTGAAGATGGAGGCGGCGTCGAGGTTTAGAGATTGGGCGAGGCTGTTGGCGGTGGTGGGACCAAGGATTTGTAACCATCCTTGAACTAACTTCTGGGTGGCTTCTTGGTTTGTAACTGATACCGTTACTTTCCTCTCTGAGAGAAGTAGCGTTTTGGAGAGAATACTGAGATTCTGAGCTTCGCTCAGAATGACGGCACTGGGAGAGAGGAGGTTGAGACTTGGGCTGGAGCAAAGAGCGGCGATGTGGGGGATTCGCTCGGTAGCTATCCAGCACGGGGTTCCATTCAGGTCGAGGGTTTGGGCTCGGCCTTTCTGGGTGAGGCGTTCATAGAAGGTGGGCCAATGGCTGGCTTCTTCGCGGTCGATGACGTGGAGCGGAAGGGCGATGAGGGAGTGAAGAAGGTCGTGGAGTTCGTTTTCGTCGCGGAGGTCGGGCCAGATCTCTTTGCGGATGGCGGCGATGGCGACGGGATCGATTCTTCCAGGTTCGTCGGGAAGATTGCGGCCTAATGAGGTGGCGCGGGCGCGGCGCTCTTCGAGACCGGCCTCGTCGAGGAAGGCGTAGGGGTTGGCGTTGAGGAGTTCGTGCGCGAAGACGGACGGTGTGGGTGTATCGATGGCGAGACAGCGGATGGTGCCGTCTTTGATGCCGCGAAGGAGTTCGATGAGGCCATCGAGGTCCATCGCTTCATGCAAGGTGTCCTGCATGACCTCGTTGACGAGAGGGTGGTCGGGGATCTGGATGTCGCCGACGATGGTCTCGAAGCAGGCGGCTGCCTGGGGGAAGACGGAGGCCATGAGATCTTCGGAGCGGGTGCGCTGGATCTGCGGGGCGATGCGTTTGCCTTTGGACATGCGCAGGAGTTGGAGGCTGCGGCCAGCGGCCCAACGCCAGCGGTTCTTGAAGATGGGCGATGCGATCGAGGCCTGTTCCAGAAGCTCTTTTGCGGTGTGCTCGGTGAGGAAGTGGAAGACGTCGCTTAAGGGGAAGCTGTGCTGTTCTGCGAGGGAGATGTTGATGCCGTTGTCGGTGGCGGCGGCCTGGAGCTCGAAGTTGAAGCCGCGGCAGAAGCGCTTGCGAAGGGCGAGGCCGAAGGCTTTGTTGACGCGGCCGCCGAAGGGAGCGTGGAGGATGAGTTGCATGCCGCCGCCGTCGTCGAAGAAGCGCTCGGCGATGATGGTGGTTTTGGAGGGCACCGCTCCGAGGACGGCGCGGCCGGTGACGATGTAGGCGATGAGTTGTTTCGCACCGCTTTCGCAGAGGCCGCACTCTTCGATAAGCCAGGCGATAGTGGCGGCTACTTCAGGTTGTGCCGGGGAGATGTACCCGGGAGTGACATTGGAGGTGCGGGCAGAGATTTGTTCTCGAAGTTCGCCAACGCCGTCGCAGAGGACCGAGGTGCGTTGCGGCGCTTCGCCGAACCAGAATGGCAGTGTAGGTGGAGCGCCGTGGGCGTCTTCTACGAGGACTCGACCGGCAGCTTCGACGCGCTGGATGCGCCAACTGGAGGTGCCGAGGAGAATGACATCACCTGGAGAGGAATCGACGGCGAAGTGTTCGTCGAGCGTGGCAATCTGGACGCCTTCGGGTTGGAGGATTACGTTGTAAAGGTTTGCTTCGGGGATGGCGCCACCGTTGGATATGGCGATGCTGCGTGCGCCACGGCGGGGATGGAGATGGTGCTGGACGCCATCGCGGAGGAGATAGGAGCCGTAACGGCCGCGAGTAGATTCGATACCTTCGGTGAGGAGGGTCAGGAGATCGTCGAATGCTTTGCGGGCGAGGTTGCGGTAGGGATAGGCGCGACGGAGAGTATTGTAGAGCGCGTCCTCTTCCCAGGGTTCGGCTCCGCAGGCTGCAACGATCTGCTGCATGAGGATGTCGGCGGGTTGCGGGGGTATTTGTAACTGATCGAGTTCACCGGCACGCATCTTGCGGACGAGAGCGGCTTGCTCCATGAGGTCGTCGCGAGTGGTGGCGAAGAAACGGCCTTTAGGGACGGCTCCGCGCCAGTGACCGGCGCGGCCGACGCGCTGCATGGCTACGGCAACGGCGCGGGTGGTGCTGATTTGGCAGACAAGGTCGATGTCGCCGATGTCGATACCTAGTTCGAGCGATGCGGTGGCGATGAGGATTTTGATCTCGCCGTTCTTGAGGCGCTGCTCGGCGTCGAGGCGCAGGACGCGGGAGAGTGAGCCGTGATGCGCCGCTACGTTTTCGGGGCCAATGCGGTTGGCGAGTTCGAAGGCGATCTTTTCTACAAGGCGGCGGGTGTTGACGAAGACGAGGGTGGAACGGTGGCTTTGTGCGTGGGCCGCGAGTTTGTCGAATATCTCTTCCCACATCCCGGTGTTGGTGACAGAGCTGAGTTCGTCGCTGGGGACTTCGATGGCGATGTCGAGTTCGCGGCGCTGGCCTACCTGGATGATGGTGGCAGGTTTGCGATCGGGATGGATGCCGGTGAGGAAGTCGGCGACAAGCTCGATGGGATTTTGTGTGGCAGAAAGGCCGATTCTTTGCGGCGGCGTGGCGAGGCCCGTCAGGAATTGGCCGGGACTGAGGCGGTTTTCGCCGGTGACGAGGGCGTCGAGGCGTTCGAGCGATAGTGCAAGGTGCGCGCCACGTTTGTCGTCGGCTACGGCGTGGATCTCATCGACGATGACGGTGCGGACGCGGCGGAGATGCTCGCGCGATTTGCCGGCGGTGAGGAGGATGTAGAGGGATTCGGGTGTGGTGACCAGGATGTGCGGCGGGTTGCGGAGCATGGCGGCGCGCTCTTTGGGAAGTGTGTCGCCGGTGCGGACGCCGGTGCGGATCTCTGGGCAGAGATAGCCGCGCTGCATGGCTAGCCGCTGGATTTCGGCTAGCGGGCCTTCGAGGTTTTTCTGTACATCGTTGGAGAGCGCTTTGAGCGGACTGATGTAGACGACTTGCGTACAGGGTGTAAGTTGGCCGGAGAGAGACTCGCGGAGGAGTTGGTCGATGCAGACTAGAAATGCGGCTAGAGTTTTTCCTGATCCGGTGGGGGCGGAGATGAGAGTGGCGTTGCCGTCGAGAATGCTGGGCCAGCCGTGGGTTTGGGGCTCGGTGGGACTACCGAATTTTGTGAGGAACCACTCGGCTGTGACGGGATGGGCCCAGGCGAGGGATTCGAGGATTTCCAGCGGCATTCGCTGATTGTAGCGCGGTTTTATTCGTACTTTGTTCGCCACTTTATTATCTACATGTTGCCCTGGCCTACGTCGGAGGCTGCCGCAGTGCTGCTGGATGCGTCGAGGTATTGCTCGATAACTTTTTCGAGGGTGCCCTGGGCTGTGAGGATGAAGTCGATGGCATCGCGGCCGGCGCCGAAGCCGCCCGGGTTGGGGGTGACGTAGTGGGCCATAGACTTGACCTCCTTGCGGGCGTTGGCGGTGGCGATGGCGAGGCCGCACTGGCGCATGACTGGGAGGTCGATGATGTCGTCACCGACGTAACAGAGTTGGTCGAGGGTTGCGCCGGTTTTGGCGAGGATTTCGTGGATGGCGTTCATCTTGTGGGACTGGCCCTGGTAGATGAACTCTAGCTTGAGATCGTTGGCGCGGATCGCAACGGTCTGGGAGTTGCGCTTGGTGATGATGCCGATACGGAGGCCACCTAGACGACCAAGAGAGATTCCGAGACCGTCGTGGGCGGCGAAACCTTTGGCCTCTACGCCGTGGCCTTCCGCGTTGGGGATGACGAAGATCTGGCCGTCGGTGAGGACGCCATCTACGTCGAAGATGAGGACTTTGATGTTTTTTGCGCGGGATTCAGCGGTCATTCGATGATGATACCTTGACGGGCTGCGATGTCAGTCCGCCGGGGTATTGAGGTTTGTGAGAGTTAGTGCGTGGGTTATTTTTTCATCGCGTAGGGGAATTCGAAGACGAGGCCGGCGATAGGGAGGACCACGTTGATGAGGTGAGCGTGCCGGTCGCGCTGGAAGAAGACGCGCCCCTGAGCAACCTCGTTTGGAGCTATGGATGTGGCGGAGAGGTCGTAGTTGATGAGTGTTTTTTCGCCATTCTGCTGAGAGGTTTTCTCGTTTTCCGGGTCGTTGACGACGTTGGTGACGGAGACCAGGGAGGCGGCTATGGCCGGGGTGGGGGTGGCGATATGCGGGATCCGGTCATGGTTCTGGGTTTGGGGAAGGTTCAGGCTGGCGGGGGGGATGTAGTTGAGGACCTTGGGTTTGGGGGTAAGGACTTCGACGCGGAAGTCGTCCGGGGTGAGATTGAGCGGCATGTCGGTGTGGTTGGCTATGCGGACGTCTGCCCTGGTGTAGTGGCCTTCTCTTGAGACCGCGACCATGACGGTGAAACGTGAGGTGTTGATGACTTTGTAGCTGCGGCCGTCGATAATTTTGGTGATGCAGGGCGTGTCGGGTTCGCAGAGGATGACGTTGTCGGGCTGAATCGTCCTGGGGATGCTTGATGCAACGGAGAACGTGGCAGAGCTAACGGTTGCGGCAAGGGCTAGTTTCTGGAGGAGCTTCATTGGGTACCTCCTGCGGGGGAGAGCAGTGGAGGTAACTTAGCAGTTACCAATGAGGTACATAATTACCCAATAGTTGTAGATACAAAACGCGAGGGTTGCGGCGTGCCAAAATGGCATCGTCCGCAACCCTTTGCGTGTGAGTCGATGTTTGTGGAACAGAGCTTTACTGCAAGAGTTCTGCAGGTACTGCAGGAGAGTTAAGCGGGCTGAATGTTTGCAGCCTGCTTGCCCTTGGGGCCAGTGGTGATGTCAAACGTTACGCGCTGGCCTTCCTGAAGAGACTTAAAGCCGCTGGAGTTAATTGCAGAGTAGTGTGCGAAGAGATCTTCTCCACCATCTTCCGGGGTGATGAAGCCAAAGCCTTTTGCGTCGTTGAACCATTTCACTGTGCCAGTTGCCATATTGCTTCCTACTTTCATATAGGCGATATTTCGCCGTTAGTGTAAGGGTAGCAGGATGTGAGCCAATTGCAATGAATAAGACTATAGGTTTTCGTTATAACTGGCGTCTCCCGGAATTTCGGCAAGCGCAGGAGCAGGTTGCGTCTGGCAGCGGACGTTACGCTTCCCTGCCGGTTCGGTGGTCGCGGACTGCGAGGTCGAGACCGGATTTTGTGCGGGTGAGTGCGCGGGTGATGGAGGAGGCGGAGGGTTCGATGGTGATGGATCGTGCATTGGTGGATGCGAGTTGGAGCGCGTAGAGGAGGACTGCGGCGCGTTTGGCGGTGATGCGGTTGCGAGCGAGTGCGGCGATGAGGAGAGAGAGGGCGACCTGGATGGACTCGGCGTCTTCGACGGGCGGGAGGTCGAGCTCGTTAAATGCAAAGGGCTGCCTTGCTTTCGCCCTGGCAGCTCTTTTTGATCCTTCTTTAATTGTACGGGGTTGGAGCTAACTAATACGCCAAGTGGATGTTGTTGACGGGTAATGAGTTAGATGGTTCTGGGGCTTGACATGCGATTTCTGGGCTGAAAACGCGAAAAATAAATTTTGGGTGCTCTCTTCACGAGGGAAAACGGTTCGCGTGTAGCGCGAATACCCACATCTCAAAATCGAGATATTGGTCACGGCGCTCTTTGCCTGTGTGGGATGAGCGTTAGCGGTCGGAGCGCAGCGCAGAGCCTTGACGGGCGCTGGAGCGAAGGGTACTCCTGCCACCGATGCCCGTCCCTGTGTTTTCAACACGTTCACGCACAGCAACCGCCGGCGTTTACGCTCCGTACACTGCCAACAGCCCGATTTGCCGCAACTGCCTCATTCCACTCACGTTCATGCACAGGAACCTGTAAACGCCAGTCTTTTCGCGGCTAACGGCTGTAGCACGCTCATTCCACAGACGTTTCCCGCCGGGGAACCTAAAGTTCCTCCACAGCTCCCATTTGGGGGTGACGTGTCACTCCTCAACCCGATGCGAAGCAGCGTTGCTTTTTGATCGCAGCTCAGAGGATGCCAGATGGAGGCCCAGACGCAGCAAGGCCGCCCAAATGGCGGGGCTAGCTGACGAGCTGAGGTTCCTTTGCATGCAGGTACGGGTGTGCAGAGATGATTTCGGCCACCCATGCCAGCGGCACCCAGAGCTGCCCCCCGTCATCGTCGGCGCTGTGACTCACTTGCGCGAACCATAAGCCAGAGTCCGGCACGATCACCGCCACTCCGAAGTTGATTCCAACGGCATCTGCTGGTGAGTCGCCTGGGTCTTCGTTGAGTATCATGAGGTACTCTTCCGCTGAATCTCCGTCCGAAATCTCAAGCGCCGAATACTTCCCAAAGAACCTATGGAAGTAGCTGATGGGGTCGGGCTGGATGACGACATATGACACCGCCTTATCAGATGAGCACTTCATCAAGAGGACAAGGAGACTGAAGAAGGATGGAGTCAACAGAACTACATCATCGAACACGAGCACAGACATCTGAGCCTCCGCCTTCGGCCCGCCGGTCGTAAGCTGGTGGGCACGGTTCAAAACAGCCGCGAACTCCCGATCATCCTGTATCCAACGCACGGCATCTCCTACCGATCAAACCTGATCTTTGCGACGGGTTGATTGCTGCCGCCGATCTTCAGTTGGGCTGAAGAACCATTGTTACCCTTGTATACAGAATAGGTCTTATCTCCATTTGTGTAGTTGATCGCATTCCCGTCCTTCGAGACAGACTTGCTGTAGCCACTTGCTTCCAGATTCTTACCGAACTCATCAGCAGAGATGTTTGTCTTGATGTCTGTTGCCTTAGCTGAATCACCGGTTCCAGAAGTGTCGTGTTTCGTGCCAGTTCCTGCACCTATAGCCGCGTCTATGAGCTGACCGATATCCGACATCTGGTCGAGCTGTTGCCCCATGCCCTGCTGCGCGAGGGATGTGACGTCTTTGTCTGACATACCTGCCAGAACCGCCCCTGTAATCGGCAGACCATTGGCTGCCACCAAGTGCTTACCGGCTATCAGATTTCGGATGTTGTCCGCATCGGCATGCTGCTCCTTAGCCGTCTCCGTAAATCCGAGCGCATGACCGAAGCACCAAAGACCTCCGTGATGTTCCCCATCTACATCGCAGTGCCCGTTGGGATCGGACTTGCTCAAGGGATTGTTGAGCACGTACTGGTACATATTCAGGCTCTGCGGATTACTCAAATCGGCATATGGCACGGCCTCGGGACTTTCGCTCCAGTCTGGACTCATCCACCGTCCCATGTTCGACGCATAGTATCTGGCCCCGAAGTAGTCGAGGCCTGATTCTGTGTCTCTTTCTTTGGCGGTGAACTTATCTTCAGATGCGCAAACTTGGAGTACTGTCGTACAAGCAGTCGCTTCCATCATAGCTACGTCATTACTTCAAATCAGTCTTCCGATCATTTGGTAAATCCCAATGGCACTCAAACCAAATTCGAGAGCAACTGGTATGCCTAGCAGCGGGCCTAGTGGCCATACTGTGACCGGAGCGTCGCTCGTTCTGAACTTCCAAAACCCTACCGCAAGGGAGACACCCGACAGAACACCAGATATAGAACACATCCACAGTCCAGCGACGGGCGGATATTGACCGCGAGGATACTGCCCCATCACAGCCGCATACATGAAGATGAGGAACACGATAATAGAAAATACAGATGTGATCCAGTAGATCCGAAAGCGGAGACGAGAACTCTGCGCCTCGTTGTTGCCATTTTCATGGGCGGTATTCAAGTGAGCTTGCATCATAGATTCTCCTCAGTTGCAGGTGCTTGTCAGCGTACTTGAACTGTTATCCCACGAATCTGTGCAATGCTTTGACAAAAGGTTTAAGAGTTGAAAAGGGTCATAGTTAGTGCTTGGTTGCTGCCCGTAATTCGTGCCAGGCTGACTACCCGTCCAACCAGATGTGTTTTGCCAATATGAACCAGCATGGTTCGCGAACAAGGTGGACCATAGGCCTTGAGGCGACCAGTCTTGATTGGTACTTGGAAGGATTCCGATGATCTTTAGGGCTTCTACGCAGACGGTTGTGCAATTTGTCTTGTAGAGTTCATACGGATTGGCTGCGGTGGAGAGATTACGAATGAAGTCGATCACTTTTTGTGTGTCTTCTGGACGGGTCTGGATAGTGAGAGAAGCGTAGTTCTGTCGAAGCTCGTCAGGGGTCATCGTCAAACTGAACGTATTTGTGCTGTTGACCGGGCTACCGATGAGGGTCAAACCTTGCGTCACAGTTGAACCATCATGTACAGGGCCGAAGCTCATTGCAGCAGCATCTCCGGTTGCTTGATTTGCCGCTTCGTACATGATGTGACCAGCACTGACGAATGGGAATGAACCCGTGAATTGAGGTCTTTCATAGAAGATCGTTATGTCTTTGCCATCCGGATCGGTGTATTTCAGAGGATTGTTCGCACCGTATACGTATTTGTTGAGCGTGTTCGATGGATTGAGCAACCGATCATCTGTCAGGTTCAAACTGTCAGGCGACATCCAACGCCCCATTGAACTTGAGAGATATCTGGCTCCGAAGTAATCTAGCCCTGATTCTGCATCTCGCTCTTTGCCGGTACAACAGGATGCGATTAACGAGCATAACTGCACATGTTGTGGAGTGCAATCGTAGATGAACTGGGCCCCGCTCATTCATTCACCGGGCTTCATTTGCTTGATACCGAAAACCACGACATCCCGAACGTCTGATGGAATGCTTGTCCATTCATGAACCGAATCTCCATATTCGCAGGTAGCTTGATGCTTGGCATCATCCACATTCATATGCCATGTGTCGCCGACACATGTGTCCCTTGTGCGTCGTAACGGTAAGGGAATATCCCGTCGGGAGTTTCCTCGATAACCAAGAACGAGGCAGCGCTCAGCTCGCGCCTTGTAATCTTCGCCCTCGGCAAGTACCGGAGGAAAGCCTACGTAATGCTTGGTCTTCGGCGTCGCGTTTCCATTAAACAGGAGTGAAATTAGCCGTATTGTCATAGGAACCTATGGATTCTAGAAGAGATTGGCGATGGGAGGGAAGGTGAGCAGGAAGGCCAGGCCGAGCAGGGTGAAGGCTGCGGCGTTGATCCGGGCCATTGGCAGAGTGGTTCTCTTCCAACGCCAGTCCAGGATGGCCCATGTGACGAGCCAGACAAGAATGGCAACCGTTGTGACGCCGGAGAGAGGGCCGGTTGGTTTGTAGAAGATGAGGATGGCCTTGAGGGAGCTTGAGGCGTCAGCGGCGATGGAGAGGATGGCCAGAGCGAAGCAGCCGATCGACGCGGAGAGAATGGCAGCGGCACCGGAACCGTTTTGCATGGCGGCCTGGAGGATGGGGCGAGAGGGAGCGTGGCTCATCGTGACTCTCCGCTGGTGAGGTGAAGGGTTGGTCCGCCCTTGACGGGGGCGTTCTTGTTGAGCATTGCACCGCAGAAGCCGGCGATGCCTGCGGCTACGAAGGATGCGAGAGTGAAGCCGAGTACGGCGGAGCGAAGGTGCGGATGATTTCGGAGATCGCGCCCGTAGCGGATGAAGACGGCTGCGGCCATGGTGATGGAGATGGGAACGAACCAGGCGATGTGCTCCTTCCACTCCATGCCGAGGGAGTGCCAGGCTATGGTGTTGGGATTGGACATCAGCAGGCGTTGCGGGAACAGGGAGAGATCGACGGTTCCGGGCGGGGCTGCGGCACGGTACCACGGATAGATGACATAGGCTCCGGTGAGGACGGCAAACCAGGCGAGCAGAACCATGGCGAGGAGATAGAGGCGCAGGAAGCGGCCTTCGCGTGCGGTGGAGTCTTCGAGCGATGCGGATGCGGATTGGGTTGAGACGGTGGTGAAACGGTAGAGCTCAACGAGAGCACCGGAGCAGGCCAGCAGGTAGAGTACGCCGAATCCCATTCCGTGGATTAGAGTCCAGAGACTGCGAACTGTGATCTCCATTGTTTTATCTCCTCGTGCGATTCGGTGGAACCGATCTTTGTGGCGTTGCCTTATTGAGAGCCGTTGTTGTGTGGCCGATTCGAGAACAGGGCATCGTTTGCGGACTTGGGGTTGTCCTGACCGTCCTTGTCTTTGCCCTTGTCTTTACCCCAGGTGCGGTATAGGCCGAGGTAGGCGTAGTTTTCGGTCTGTCCGGCGATGGAGTGGCCGTAGGCGAAGAGTAGCTGGAGGCCGGGATATTTGAAGTGATAGTAGCCTCCGGCGTCGATGAGTGTGGAGGCCTGAGTTTGCGGAGTGGCGACGCCTTCGCTGGCATGAGAGAAGACTTCGGCGGAGAGTTCGAGTTTTTCGCTGAGGATTCGCTTGACGAGGAATCCCCCGTAGAGGAAATTCTTGTAGCCGTCCTGCGGAACGACGGTGTAGCCCATGCCACCGTCGAGACTCCAGGGGCCGATGTCCTTTGCGACCCAGATGGGGAGTTTGTACCAGACCTTGCCGACGCCGAGACCTTTTGAGGCGCTGCCGGTGGGGATCTCGAACATGGTGAAGGAGCCGATCTGCGGGCGATGTTTCGTTTGTTTGATGAAGCCGTATTTGATGCCGAGTTCCATGTCGGTGAGGCCGAAGGCGCTGGGGCCGGTGCCGGCGGGGTCGTAGACGGGGTTGTTCGCCGGGCGGATGGCGCCGAGGGGGAGGATGGCGTGAAGCTGAATGTTGGGGATGGCTCCCCAGTTGAATTCGAAGGCAGGCCCGGTGGGGTCGATCTCGGCGGGTGTGCCGTCGACTGCGCCGAAGATGTAGGCCTCGTAGTGACCGAAGTCGACGGGTGTAGGGTCGTCTGTCTGGAAGGGAGGGCCAGCCTGAGCGAGGAGATTTGCGGCAGGAAACGCAAGCAGGAACAGGATGATGGGCGCTATGTGGCGGGGGAAACTTCTCATCACACCTCTGCTTTCTTTTGACTGCTTTCTTTTGACGAGGAGCTCTGTCGCTCGACTTGGATCGAGGTTCAATACTAATGGTTTGAGCAAAGGCTTGACGATAACTGCCGCGATTCTATTCGGCGTATGGACCAGGACGCGGAAGGCGTTGAAATAATGAGAGACCACTGCGATGATAAGCAGGATGCTGCGAACGAAATGAGGATGCCATGCTGCTACGTTTGAGTTCACGCTTTGTTGGAAACGTCTACGTGATTGAGTGTGTGGGACGAGTGGTTCTGGGTGAAGAGGTGAAGGCGCTGGAGGGTGCGCTGACGGCGGGGGAACATGAGTTTGTGCGGATTGTGTTGAACATGGCTGAGGTGAACCGACTCGACAGCATCGCGATGGGGCTGCTGGTGCGTTTTGCAGAGCGGCTGGGCAAACATGGTGGCGGATTGCGGCTGGGAGCACCGCCGCCGTTTGTGACGCACCTGCTGGAGATGACAAAGCTGTCGAGCCTGCTGCCGAGCTATGCGACGGAGGAAGAGGCGATTGTGTCTTTTCTGAAGCAGGGGGCGGCGAGTGAGACGCGAGTGAGCGGAGGGCCGCGGGTGCTGGTGTTAGATGAATCGGCGGACCTGTGCGTGTTTGTACGGACGATACTGGCGGGACGAGGCTACGATGTGAGGTCGACATGCTCGTTTCGCGATGCGAAGATTCTGCTGGGCGTGGATGATGTGGAGTACATCGTGGTAGGGCCGAGTACACCGCAGCTTTCGGCGGAGACGGTGGTGGAGTCGCTGACGGCACTGTCTCCGAATGCGAAGGCGGTGCGGCTGGATGCCGGGTTCAAGCTGCGGGACGCACGAGAAGCGGCGAATGAGCTGCTGCAGATGTTCAAAGCATAAGAAGAGACAGATGGCGGCGGCTGGTATTCTGGATGGATTATGGCTGCTTTGATTGATGCGATCAATGTGAAACGGAAGATGTTTGTGGAGCTGGAGGGTGCGCCGTTCTGTTGTCTGGATTCGGATATCTCTACGCCTACGGCGCGGGGTGGGCAGACGCTGGTTCGGCTGAAGATGCGGAATATGCTGACGCGGGCGGTGTTCGACAAGACGTTCAAGGCGGGCGACAAGTTCAAAGAGCCGGATCTGCAGACGGTCGAGGCTTCGTATCTGTATAGCGATGGGGATGGGTCTTATTTTCTGGACCAGGAGAGCTTTGAGACGCTGTCGCTGAGTGGGGAGATTGTTGGCGATGCGCTGGAGTTGCTGGTTGAGGGAGTGATGATCCAGATCGATAAGTACAACGGGAACCCGATCGGGTTGCAGTTGCCGATGCAGGTGGAGTTGATGGTGACGTATACGGAGCCGGGGGTGCGCGGGGATACGGCTGGAGGGAATGTGACCAAGCCGGCCAAGGTGGAGACCGGGATCGAGGTTCGCGTTCCGATGTTCATCAAGGAAGGCGAGAAGATCAAGGTGACTACGGAGACGCGGGAGTTTGCCGGGCGGGCCTGAGGGTCGACGCGATGAGGCTGGATTTACGATGTTGGCTTCTTTGAACCGCCCACCCGGATTTGTTGCTGGTAGATTTGGGCGACCCCGTCGGTTATCACTGCCGCGCGGTTTGTCTACAAACGCACAGCAATATAACTTTTCGTCAGTCCGAAGACGCGTTCCCGAAGGATCTGGCAGTCCGGAAACAATTGCCGCACGTCCTTATAGGTCAGCAGTCGAACCTCATCGATAATCTCGTGGACGACATCGGGTGTCATCAAGCCGCGGGGCGTCCAACGTGCGAGGGAGTGCTGAATCTTTCGGGGTAAATACTGAATATACGGAGCGAGAAGATGCGCTTCAATCGGAAAACTCCGCGCAGGAGTTTGTATCCACAACCGGTGCGCTACGCGGCGTGCTTCGCGAGCAAAGGCTTGTTGCTGCTCCCATGAACCGACGTGCTCGATCACGGAGTTCGAGAAGGCGATGTCGAAAGCCTTGTCCGTGAATGGAAGTCCCGTCGCGTCTCCTTGAACCATGGTGAACCGCTCGCTCTCGACCGCGGAATATTTGCGGATGTTGATGAGGGTCACCGGGAAGTCGCCCGCACCGCCCGATTCGGCGACCCAGGTCTGATGCGTGCCTCCGATATCCAGCAGTTGAGCGGATGGTTTTGGATCGATGAGGGCGTAGAACTTTCGCATCCGACGCTTGCGAAAGTGACCCCATACGCGACCGGAGAGGAACTTATAAATCATCTCGGGCGTGGCTCCATCGTGTCGCGCATCCAAGCATAAATCTAAATTGTCTCCACATAGATACGCAATGTCATGAGCAGCGGCGCGAAGGATTCACCCCGGATTGGTGGCTGGGTAGATTGGGGCGACCCGTCTAGCCCCACCCTGGCGAAAAGTGCGCAAAGTCTTAGAAGGAAAAGGCTTAGGGTTGGACTTGCTTTGGCCTTAGAGGGGTCGGATTGGTTCGAGGTGAGCCGGGTGGTGTGTGGATGGCCGAATCTGGGGTGAGGTTGGTCAAGCAAAGACGGTTCCGCCGGATTCGTGGCAGGTTAGATGTGGGCCACCCGGATTGGCGGCTGGTTAGATCAGACCGACCAGCCGGGCTATTTTGGCGTTTGACCGGCGGTGGAATGTGGCTTAGCCTGTAGCGACTCCCCTGTTCAGAAGACTGACGAAGCTGAGGTAAGCGAATGAGTACGCATGGCGGGGAGCAGAGGCCAGGGGCTGCGGGGCAGGTGTGGCTGCGGCGGTTGGTGGCACCTTTCAGCATTATCGCGACGATTCTGTATGTGGGAATCTATGCCGGCGAAGCGTATGAGTACTTTCACGCGGATAAGAAAGCGACGTCCGAGACGCGGGAGAGCGGGGACTTTCGGAGTGCGATGCAGGCTAAGGTGAAGCGCCAGCAGGACGAGTTGAAGAACGTGGACTCGTCGATCTTGATACGGGTGTACACAGAGACGCTGGAGAATACGAACTGCACATGGCTGTTTCAGTGCGCCCCGGTTCCGCGGCCGCGCTTTACCGATTGGCGCGAGGCGGCTGCGCGGATGTCGACGACGCCGACGAAGGCCGATTCGCAACTGCTGTATCACCCGGGATGGATTCTTTACATTCCAACAGCGCGGACGATCAAGGGAACTCCCCATGCGCTGCGAGAGGCGATGAAGCAAATCTGGGATACGGGTGGATGGGCGATTGCGATGTTTCTGTCGTGCACGGTGATCTGGGCGGCGATCGTGTGGCTGACGGCGGCGAAGGGCGAGTCGGCGCTGATGGTGTATTGCATGGTGCTCGGAGCACTACCGGCGATCTCGATCATGGTATCGGTGGTGCAGTTGGCGAGTGAACAGTTGCTGAAGGCGGGGAGCTGGCTTGCGGTTGTGCCGATCGTGGCCGTGCATAGCGGCGCGCTGACGCTGCTTGTAGGGCTGCCGCATATCTTCAAGGCTCCGCGTGAAGTGGGTGAGGCGGCAGAGGTATTTCGGAAGATTGGGTAGTTGAGGCTTCTCCATCCCACGCTTCGCGATTGTGCGAAGGATGGAGTGCCCGGCGTGCATTCAAGAGAGCATACACGAGAGATACATTTCGGGGCGCTACGGAAAGGTTCGAGCTTCGCTTGAATGCCCACATCTCAAAATCGAGATATGGGGCACCCGGATTGGTGGCTGGTTAAATGTGGGCCGGTGCCCTATTTGCTGCCGAAGAACCATCTGCGGACGGGATGATCTTTTCGATATGGATTATGACTAACGTATAGCCACGCTATGAGGGCGAAGATTGCTGTAATCAACCAATGCAGCCGCAGGTGGCCCTCTCCAAGTACGATCCCTGCCACAAGAAGGAGACACAAGATAAGTTTGAGGTCGAGAAACGAATCCGCACGAAGTCCCATGACCTTACGCCACCAGAGCTGAAAGAGCACGACTCCCAACAGAATTCCGTACGCCGCTCCTGGCGACCAGACGATCCATACGGGATGGTGACCGGCCGGGAATTCGACCAGTTCGAGAAAGGCGAAGCAGACGAACATGCCCAGCACTTCTGCGAAGTCCAGGGCGAACGCGCCAAAGCGGTACTCTTTTTCTAATCCCATGGCGGAGGCGAAGGACAGGCTGAAGAATGCCCCGGCAGTGGTAGCGATAGCGAGCGCCGGCCCCTTGATCGAACTAGCCGCAGCATGCTGCAATGTGACGACGATCGCTGTGCCGAGGACGGCAGGATAATAAAGACCGTACATCAGCCAGTGCAATCGTTTTTTGGACTCGACATCCATAGCCAGATATCATACCTCCGACTTGTGGGGCAGATATTTCGGACCGCAGCAATTGTGGATTTTTGTTTCCGGTGGGAGTATGCGGGGCGGAGAATTGCTGAGGGAGTTTAGCCGCTCGGTCTTAATTGGAGCAAGAACGGTTCGCGCTTTGCACGAATGCCCACATCTCAAAATCGAGATATGGGACACCCGGATTCGTGGGCGGTTACATGTGGGCCACCCGCCAGGTCTCTCCGGTGAAGACGATACCCAACATATCCGAGTTCCCGGATAAACTTTCGGACAACGATCTCCGGTTTTATCTCTTTGCTCCGAATTCTCCGCATGTTCTCGGAGTGACGTTCACGGTCTATGGTATCCACAATTCAGTTTGACGTTTTGCCACGGAACTTTTTGTCTAACCATTCAAAAACTGACTTTTGCTCTTCCTGTCCGGCTCGTCTGATCTGTGAAAGAAGCCAAATGGTTCCTGGCTTTTCACCAGTAACATTCTTAGCTCCTTGATTGCAGGTCGAACAAAGCGTCCTCAGATTTGATAGCTCTTCCTTACCCCCAAGACTCTTGTCCTTGATGTGTCCGACATGAAGACGAACCTTGCGGCCAGTTTCTGGATCGATATCTCCGGGAGTGAGACCGCACATTTGACAAGTAAAGCCATTACGATCAAAAACTTCCGCACGGAGCTTCTTGGAAATCCCTCTCGCCAACGTGACTCCTTTGTCTGGAGGCATTTCGCTAAGCATGTACTGACCCGGCTTTAAATCGGTCGAGTCATTGTGTGAGAGAATTTTCCAGCCTTCTTGTTCACGAAGTTCGCGTAACCGACGATCATATTGGACAGCACCTCCCACTATCTTTTGCAGCTTTCTGGATTCGATGACTTTTCCAACGTTGGCGCGGAAATATTCACGAAGTCGCTTTTTCGTCTGTCGAGATTGCGTTTTTACAGTGCTGTCTTTTACGCTCGTTTCACGCGGCATCTTGCTTCCTCATTCAGTGCCTGAGAGATTTGACTAGCCACGGCGGCAGCCACCGGTGGCGGTAGGGCATTGCCAATCTGCCGATATGCCGCGGTCTTCCCACCGGCGAAACGCCAATTGTCTGGGAAACCTTGTATACGAGCTGCCATTCGCAGCGTAAGCCTTGGCATACCGACGAAATGCCGTTCGGGTGCGGAGTTTGAAAGACTCTTTCCATTTACGCCTAGTGTTTGCCATGCGAGACGTGCTCGACTGGGTCCGAGATCTGCTCCCCCGTGCTTCTTACTTCCCCCCACTAGTGTTGGAGCTATATCTGATGCACGTGCAGCCCAAGTATTTGCTCCTATCCAGCCGTTCTCCTTCATCAAATCCACAAGTGTCTCACCCACCGTCGGTGCCAGTGCCATGTGAGGATGGGGCCAGTTGAAAAACGGAGCTATCTCTTTTCGGAGCGCTACAAAGATAACTCGAGGTCTCAGTTGTGGCACACCAAAATCAGACGCGTTTATCAGTCTCCACTCGGGAATGTATCCGAGCTTTTCAAGATTGCGCTTGAGTACAGCTCGATATTCATCAAATACCGTACCAAGTAACCCGCGAACATTTTCAAGCATGACTGCTTTGGGCTTCGCTTCACTTATCAGGCGAAGCGCCTCTGGAAAGAGATCACGTTCATCGGACGCTCCGAGCTGTTTCCCTGCCAATGAAAATGGTGGACAAGGCACACCGCCTGCTAACAGGTCAATACCCGTAAGATGTTTTGCCGATGTCTCTCGCAGGTCACGCTTCATCACGGACCACTTCGGCCGATTAAGGCGCAAAGTATCGCAGGCATGAGCATCCCATTCAACTAACTCGACGTGCTGAAAACCAGCGCGCTCAAGCCCTAGCGCTTGACCACCGCCGCCTGCGCATATCTCAAAAGAAGAAAACATAGGAGATATGGTCGCAGACTTAAGTGAACGAAATTGTGCCTTTTTTTTGCTCTGCATGCGTTTCATTCCTATTTCAGGAAAACGGTAATGATGATCTTAGCTGCAGCCGCTTGTGCTTCCGCAGGACATGCAGCGGTAGCAGGAGCCGCTGCGGGTCATGATGGCTCCGCAGGTGGCGCAGGAGGGGGAGTCGCCCATGTCGTACATGGACTTCATGGCGTCGGCGACGTGGTAGACGCCGCGGTCTTCCATCTGAAAAGCAGGTCCTCCGCCTTCAGCGAAGGATGACAGGTTGGAAGGGTCGAGGCCGCTGCGGGCGCTCAGGTCGTTCGCTATGGCTGCCGATGGGTCCGGGGCGATTCCCTGCTGGGGTGGGGTGGTGGTGTAGTGCTCGTCGGGACCAGAAGCAACAGCAGGTCCTCCCGCTTCGCGGAAGGATGACAAGTCCGTGGGGGAGGTGGAGGCGCTGAGCGAGCCGACGATGGCGTTGTTTGGGCTGGTGACGGCGCCTTCGACGGGGATGGAGGTCTGGGCGTGTGACTGGCTCTGGGACTGGCTCAGGCCCTGGGGGCTTAGGTTGGCGAAGAGGTCCAGCTGGTGGCCGGAGAGGAAGCGGATCTGGATCCAGCGGAAGATGTAATCCATGATCGACTTGGCGTAGCCGATCTGTTCGTTGCCGGTCCAGCCGGAGGGCTCGAAGCGGGTGTGGGCGAACTTCTCGCAGAGGACGCGGAGAGGGACGCCGTGCTGGAGGGCGAGAGAGACCGCGGTGGCGAAGGAGTCCATGAGGCCGGAGACGGTGGAGCCTTCTTTTGCCATCCTGATAAAAATTTCACCAGGTTGCCCGTTGGGGTAGAGGCCGACGGTGATGTAGCCCTCGTGTCCGGCGAGGCCGAACTTGTGGGTGACGCTGGCGCGCTCGGCGGGGAGACGGTGGCGGACGGCGCGGGGAGGAGACTGGGCGTCGACGGAGTCAGAGTTCTGGCTGGCGGCTTCGGCGATGGCTTTGAGCTGAGTTTCGAGAGCGTGGACGCGGTTGTGGGCTGCGGTGGCGGACTCGAGCGCTTCGATGAGGAGCTGCTGCTTGACGGCGACATCTTCCACAGCGACGGTGGAGATGGCGTTGGTGCTGCGCGTCCCCTTCTTATCGGCATCGGTCTGCGCGGTGACGTTGAGGGGCTGCGTGCCCTTGGAGTTGTCGCGGTAGATGGCTACGGCCTTGAGACCCTGACGCCAGCTCTCCATGTAGGCCTCGGCGATGTCGTCGACGGAGCAGTCCTGGGGGAGATTGACGGTCTTGGAGATGGCTCCGGAGAGGAAGGGCTGGGCGGCGCCCATCATCTTGATGTGGCCCATGTAGGAGATGCTGCGGGTTCCCTTGGAGGGCTTGAAGGAACAATCGAATACGGCGAGGTGCTCGGGCTTGATGGCCGGGGCGCCTTCGATGGTGCCGGTGGCGTCAATGTAGCTGACGATGGCGTTGACTTCCGACTCGGAGTAGCCGAGCTTGATGAGCGCGGAGGGGACCGTGTTGTTGACGATCTTGATCATGCCGCCGCCGACGAGCTTCTTGTACTTGACGAGGGCGAGGTCGGGCTCGACGCCGGTGGTGTCGCAGTCCATCATGAAGCCGATGGTGCCGGTGGGAGCGAGAACGGTGACCTGCGAGTTGCGGTAGCCGTGCTTTTCTCCGTGGGCGAGTGCGCCGTCCCAGGCGTCGCGGCTGGCGTCGATGAGGGTGTCGAGCTGCGGGACTACGAAGGGCTCGGCGGAATTTTTGGATTTCCCTATATTGTTCACTTCCGCTCGGTGCATGCGGATGACGTCGAGGAACGGCTCGCGGTTGACGTAGAAGCCGGGGCAGGCTCCGCCGGCGATGTGGGCCTGCTGGGTGAGTGGCGTGGCTGCGCCGAGTGCAGGGCAGGCTTCGGCGATGCGTGAAGACTGCCAGTACGCATCACCACAAAGGATGGAGGTGAGGGTAGCCGCGAAGTCGCGTCCGGCGTCGGAGTCGTAGGGGAGACCGAAGGCCATGAGGAGTGCGCCGAGGTTTGCGTAGCCGAGACCGAGTGGGCGGTAGTCGTGCGAGTTCTTCGCGATCATCTCGGTGGGGTAGCCGGCGGCGTCGACGATGATCTCCATCGCCGTGGTGACGATGCCGATGGCGTGACGGTAGGAGGGGATGTCGAACTGGCCTCCCGGGGTGAGGAACTTCAGGAGATTGAAAGATGCAAGGTTGCAGGCGGAGTCGTCGAGGAACATGTACTCCGAGCAAGGATTGGACGCATTGATGCGTGCCGTGTTTTTACTGGTGTGCCAGCGGTTGATGGTGGTGTCGTACTGCATGCCGGGGTCGCCGCACTGCCAGGTGGCTTCGGCGATGGAGTGCATGAGTTCGCGAGCCTTGTACTCCTTGACGGGCTTGCGCTCCTTGACGGTGCGAGTGGTGAAGGAGCCGTCGGTCTCGACTGCGCGCATGAACTCGTCGGTGACACGGACGGAGTTGTTGGCGTTCTGGAAGAAGATGGAGCTGTAGGCCTCGGAGTCGGGGCCGCTGCCGTCGTAGCCAGCCTGCATGAGATGCCAGGCCTTCTGCTCTTCCTTGACCTTGCACTGGATGAAGTCGTCGATGTCGGGATGGTCGACGTTGAGGATGACCATCTTGGCGGCGCGGCGGGTCTTGCCGCCGGACTTGATGACGCCGGCGAAGGCGTCGAAGCCACGCATGAAGCTCAAGGGGCCGGATGCAGTTCCGCCGCCGCTGAGGGTTTCCATGCTGCCGCGAATGCTCGAAAGATTGCTGCCTGCGCCCGAACCCCACTTGAAGAGCATGCCCTCGGTTTTGGCGAGGGTGAGGATGGAGTCGAGCGAGTCATTTACGGAGTTGATGAAGCAGGCGGAGCACTGGGGCTTGCGGTAGCCGGTGACGGAGAACTCGACCTGCGCGGCGGTGGGATTCCAGTGCCAGTTCTGGGCGTCGGAGTTGGGCTCGAGGCGGTCGCAGCCGACGTTGAACCAGACGGGCGAGTTGAAGGCGACCTTCTGGTTGAGGAGAAGGTGGGCGAGCTCGGCGTAGAAGGTGTCGGCAGCTTCTGGCGAGGCGAAGTAACCGGCCTTGATGCCCCAGTCGCGGATGGACTCGGCTACGCGCGTGATGAGGGCGCGGACGCCGGATTCACGCTCCTGGGTGCCGTTGAGGCCGTGGAGATATTTGCTGGCGACGATGTTGGTCGCGGTCATGGACCAGTCGGCGGGGACTTCGACGTTCTTCTGCTCGAAGATGATCTTGCCCTTGAAGTCCTGAATGATGGCGTCGCGAAGCTCCCAGACGATCTCGTCGTAGGGGGAGATGCCGGGCTTGGTGAAGTGGCGGTCGAAGGCGAGGCCCGGGGCGCGGGAGATAAAGGGGGGAGCGGTCTGGAGGTCGGTGTTCTGGGTCTGGCCCTGCGCGTGTGTGGGGATAGTCGCCATCGGAAAAACTCCTTCTAATTTTGATGAGAATCTATAACTTTTGGCTCACGACGTTCGGTGAGTCCGGGGGGGGGCCGATTTTTGAGACGACTTCTCCGCTTAAGGAGGCTAGCAGTTGAACCAGGCGAGGGAGGCGTCGTCGGCGGAGGAGCGATAAAAACTATAACGATCGGAATGTCTGTGGGTGTTGCAGTGGTGAAAGTAACGCCCTCTGTGGGGTGTGTCAAGTATAAAGCACAACCTGTAGTGTTAGCTGTGCGAATACCCTTATTAATGGGAGGTAAATGGCTTGGAAGCGCTAAAAATGGGGCATTTAGCTGTGGATTTTCGTTGAAAGGCGCGAAAGTGGCGGGGTTTACTGTTCAGTAATAGGGCATCGTTTCAGGGTAGGCGCGGAGGGCGGGAAAGGGCAAGGCGCAGGAGTGGTGCAATGGGTGTGGATTGGGGTGGAAATGTGGGAAAGGGGGGCGGCCTTTGGGTCCGCTGCAAAACTGAAGCAGGTGGCGACCAGAGCTTTGCCGACCGAAGACTACAGCGTCGGTGGAGCAAACACGAATTTGATAGTTGGTTTGGTTTGAATCTGCTATACCGCTAAGTGATCATGAGATTTCCTTTGTTGAGCTGCTCTTTTCTGCCTTTGTTCTTCGTCAGTGCCCTGGGCCAAAGTACAACCACAGTGGTTCCGCTTACGCCGTCGAATGGTGTGGCTGAAGCGCATGCTGCGGGCGCAACTGTGGATTACTCCGCCGAGCCAATCGTTATTGAACATCTGGACTCTGTCTATGACATGGCAGCAGATGGCACCGGATCGAAGCTGACGACCATTGTTGCCAAGATACAGTCCGAAGCTGCGCTGAAGACAGTTGGAGTATTGGGTGTACCCTTCGCTGCCGGTACCCAGCACGTTCAATTGATCTATGCGCGGGTAAGACGTCCTGACGGCACGGTGGTCGATACCCCGCTGGATCAGGCGATGGAGATGCCCAGTCCGGTGACGCGAGAGGCGCCGTTTTACAGCGACCTGAAGGAGATCCAGCTTCCGGTCCGAAGCATGCGGGTTGGCGACACACTGGAGTGGCAGTCGAAGGTGCTTATCACAAAGGCCGAAGCACCGAACCAGTTCTGGGGACAGGAGAGCTTTACGACGGAGGGGGTGGTGGTATCCCAGACACTCGAACTTCGCGTGCCGAAGGACATCTACGTCAATGTATGGAGCGCAAAGGGCAAGCCGACTGAGACCGTGGAAGGCGATAAACGTGTGTTTCGGTGGGTGTCGTCGCAGAAGAAGCCGACTGTGGGGAAAGAGGCCGATGCTGAAAAAGAGCTGACAAAGAAGAAGGTCTGGACAGCGGAGCAGGAGCTGGATGCAAAGGAAGGAAAGCTTCCCTCGGTGGCGTGGACAACCTTCAAGAGCTGGGAGGCTGTGGGTGCGTGGTACCAGGGGCTGGAGAGCGACCGGACCGTACCGGATGCGAAGGTGAAAACGAAGGTTGCGGAGCTGATTGCGGGTAAGACGACAGAGGAAGAAAAAGTTCGTGCAGTGTATGGATATGTGGCGACGCAGATCCGCTATATCGGAGTGGCGTTTGGGATTGGGCGTTATCAGCCGCACCATGCGGCAGACGTGCTGGACAACCAGTATGGCGACTGCAAGGACAAGCACACCCTACTGGCGGCGATGCTGAACGCACTGGGGCTGCATCCGAATGCGGTATTGATTGGTGCCGGAGTGCGATTCAATGAGGCGGTTCCTTCGCCGGGATCGTTCAACCATTTGATTACGACGGTGCAGGTGGGTGGAAAGACAGTGTGGCTGGATTCGACGGAGGAGGTGGCTCCGTATGATGCGCTCGCTTACATCATCCGCGACAAGAAAGCTTTGGTGGTGCCGGATACAGGTGTGGCGATGGTCGGAGTGAGCCCGGCGACACTCCCCTTCGCATCGTTCCAGAAGTTGGATGCAGTGGGAACGCTGGATAAGGATGGCACCTCGAACTCGCGTCTGGTATGGACGATTCGAGGAGATGAGGAGATTGGGTTGCGCGCTGCGTTTCGGCAGGTGTCTCCGGGACAGTACGACCAGATGGCGCAACAGATCTCGCAGGGAATCGGCTTTGCGGGAACGACGAGCCACGCGGAGGTGAGCAAACTGGACGATACAGCGACGCCGATGACGCTGAGTTACGACTACAAGCGGGAGAAGAATGGAGACTGGGACAATTTGAAGATCATTCCACAACTTGCACCGGTGACGCTTCCGCAACTTGATGAGAAGACGCCGCCGGTTCAGTCGATCGCGCTGGGCGTTCCAAGGGTGGAGACATCGACGGCGGCCATGAAGCTGCCGGAGGGTTGGGGGGTGGAATTGCCTGAGGCCGTGCATGCAAAGTCCGCCTATGCAACGTATGACGAGACCTATCGGTTTGAAAAGGGTACGGTGTATACCGAACGGCGGATCGAAGTGCTGAAAGAGAAGGTGCCAATAGCTGACTGGAAAACCTATAAGAAGTGGGCTGACGATACGGACATTGCGCATGATCAGTGGATTCAACTGATATCAAACGAACATAAGGCGGCGGCGGGGAGCAGTGAATCTCCTGCTGTAACCAGCAATGCTGAAGCGGCGAAGTTGATTTCGTCCGCGTATAAGGCAATTCAACAGCATGATCTCGATGGGGCGAAGACGGAGCTGGATCAGGCGAAGAACTTGAATGCGAACCAACGTTATTTGTGGTCTACCTATGGGTATTACGAGTACCAGCGGGGTGAGATAACGGCCGCCATACAGGATTATCGCGTAGAGCTGGTGAAGAATCCCGATAGATATGAGGTGTACGGCACTATAGCGGTAGCACAAAATGTTCTGGGACAACGGGCAGAGGCTAAGGAGACGGCGCGGGACTGGACGAAAGTGGACGCCAACAATCCAGTACCGATTATTGCGCTCATGACCCTTTCGATGGAAGACGGGGATGCTGCAGGTGCAGTGGCTGCGGCGGAGACTGGCATTGCGCGACTTCCGGAGGAGAAAAAAAAGGATGAACGGTTGCAACTGATGCTAGGGCGAGCACAGATAGCGGCAGGGATGAAGGACAAGGGACACGACACGCTGCTGGCACTGATGAAGACGACCGAGAGTCCCGACATGATGAACGACAGCGCGTATGAACTGGCAGATGCGGGCCTGGAACTTGCTCTGGCGGAGTCAACCACAAGAACAGCGCTGGACAAGATGGAAGAGGAGAGCAGGACGTGGACACTGAATGAGAATCCACAGACACTGCTTGCGAAGAGTCGCATGATGGCGGCGACATGGGACACGCTGGGATGGATTCTTTATCGTGAAGGCAAGATGGAGTCGGCTGAAAGCTATCTGGGAGCTGCCTGGCGGAATGCGCAATCGGAGGATATGGCCAAGCACCTGGGAGAAGTGGCCGCGGCCGAAGGCAAGAAGGACGAGGCGTTGACGATGTACGAGCTGGGGATTGCGACGCTCCCTTCAGTTGACATGATGGGCAGGAAAAAGGCACCGAGTGCAGAGGAGAAGAAGCTGCAAGCGCGAGTCGATGCTTTAAAAAGGACGGGAGCAAAGTCTACCGTGAAGGATGCTCATGCCAAGCTGCAGGAGATTCGAAAGTTTCCGTTGGGAGCGGCGAAAGGTTTAGATGGGGTGGCCGAGTACCGCATGTTGCTAAATAACGGTAAGGTGGCCAAGGCTGAGAAGACAGGGACAAAGGAGCTTGAGGGCGGTGAAGAGAGGTTGAAGGATGCAAAGCTGACTGGACTATGGCCC
>JBDTEQ010000174.1:0-9495 GCA_039922475.1 Edaphobacter sp. | reverse complement strand
CCCTCCGGTATAGTCTGTATCGACGATGGGATTGTAGATAAGGTCCCATTTACCGAGGTGTGTGCCGATGATTGGGCGAATCTCGGCCGTATAGGTACGCGACTCCCAATAGTGGTAGTTGAAGCTGAATTCGAAGTTGGCGCCCCAGAAGATCCTGCGATGCTCAGCGTCGGGCCGCACAAACAGTTCGCGGATTTTAAGACCATCGATTGTTCGGCCACGCCCCGGCGAATAGGGAGAATACACAGGCAGATACAGGCCCTGCTCCATCCATGGCTTCACTCCATAGGCCCATTCCCACGCTCCGTTGACCGAGTGATTGGCAATGTTGGCACCGGGGTAAGCGTGCTGCGTCCTGCCCGCGGGGGTAAAGTTGCTGTGCACCATGAGATTGAATATGCCTGGTTTCGCGATCACGGCGTCGTAGACCTGAATTTCGTCGGTTTGCGCAATGGCTACAAGAGGCGTGATCGATAAAGCGATGCAGATCAGTACGAGTGTGCGCAGATGGATTCTCGGCATATTTATTATTGTTGGTTCCAATCCTATCTTCTCAGAAAGAACTGCCGTGTGCAGTTAACCCGGCATCTTCGGCATGTGATTGGATACATCTGAATCCAGGCGAGCTCACTACAACCCGGCCGACATCCGTGTCCGCGGGTCCATCCAATCCCGCAGTGCATCCCCGATAAAATTGAACGACAGCACACAAAGCATCACCGCCATCGCCGGAAAGAACACCAGATGCGGCGAATCGAAAAGATGCGACCTTGCATCATTCAGCATTGAACCCCAACTGGCAGTCGGTGGCGGAACCCCCAGCCCAAGAAAGCTCAGCGTGGCCTCCGCCAGCACCGCCCCAGCCATGCCAATCGCCGCCTGCACAATCAGCGGCTGCAGAATATTCGGCAGCACATGCCGCCCCATAATCCTTAAATCTGAAGCCCCCAGCGCTCGCGCCGCCTCCACATACTCCTTCTCCTTCACCGCCATCACCTGCGCTCGCACCAGCCGCGCATACCCCACCCACCCCGAGATCGCCAGCGCCAGAATCACATTCCCCAGCCCCGGTCCCATGAACGCGACAAACGCAATCGCCAGCAGAATTCCCGGCAGCGCCATAAACGCATTCGTCACATAAATATTCACCACCATATCGGTCCAACCGCCATAAAATCCCGCCAGCCCACCGGCCACCAATCCCACTGCCAGCGAAAGCCCCACCACACTCACCGCGACAATCAGCGAGATCCTCGCTCCAAATAAAGTCCGCGAAAGAATATCCCGCCCCAGCTCATCGGTTCCAAACCAGTGAGCCCACGAAGGGCCCATCAATCGCCCCGTCAAATCCAACTGTGCCGGGTCCTGCGGAGCGAGCCATGGAGCAAAGACCGCGCACACGGTAAACAGCAACAGCAGCGCAATCCCCAGCGCTGCCAGCGGTTGATCCTTAACTACGCGTACGATCGACCGCTTCAAACTCCCCGCCTTCAAAGCTCCCGCGTCCGTCCCTGATATCTCCACACCTGAAATCCTACATCCAGCGATACTCCGAGCATCGAATTGAGCTTTGAACCCGGGCATTCAACCATGTAGGGTTGATCTATGAAGGTCTTTCGCCGTCTCGCCATCACGATTCCCGCAACCCTCTTCATCCTTTGCCTCGTGGCAGCCTGGTCAACACGCGGCAGCATGACGCACCTGTCCTTCCTCCGTGACCAGCGAGCCAGGGGCGCTTCCAATACTCTCGTCGATCAACGCCCCTGGCAGACCGTCGAGTCCCTCGCTCCTCTCGCCGTCTCCGCCGAAGAGCAGACCTACGCCCGCGAAGCCGAACGCCTCGCCGACCACGATGTCGACCAGGCCTTTGCTTTCGCTCTCCGCAAGGCCGCTCTTCAAACCCGATCCCTCACCGGAGATGCTCTCGCGGCCCAGCAGAAGGTTGCACAGTTCCAGGCACTCGTCAAAGAGGATCAGGCCAAAGTCGACGCTCTCACCGACAAGCTGAAGCAATCCAACGGCACCGTCACTCCCTCCGATGACCTCGACGTCGCCAAAGCTCAACTGCAGCTTGACAGCGACGAACTCGCCGACGCTAACGAAGATCTCGCCCGTGTCAGCGGCGACAAGCGGCCGCAGATCCAGCAGGAGCTCAACGCACGCCAGGCCGCCATGAAGAAGTACGACTCTCAGGCCAGTGGCGGACAGATCGCCGTTCTCTCCGCCAGGCGTCACGGCACTCTCGTCAGCCGCATCTCCTCCTGGTTCGATCAGCGCAGCCGCATCGACTTGCTCAAGCAGGCAAAAGCGGACACCGATGCCGACGTAGCCCGCCTTACCGCCCAGCACGCCGACTTCGAAAAGCGCGCCAATGCCGCAGCCGTCTCCATCTCTTCTTCATACGATCAAACCAACTCTGCTCCGACCGACGGCGTAAAGTCTCGCGTAACCCGCATGGCTCAGGCACACGCTCTCGCCCAGTTGCACATCATCGTCGAGGATCAGCTCCAGACGCAGCAACAACTGTCCGCGGTCTACGGCAAGTGGCTCGCGCAGGTTCAGCTCCAGCATGGCATCGTCGCGCACCTCGCCCTGCAGTCCTTCGCGCTCATCTTCTTTCTCGTTCTCTGCAGCGTGCTCCTATCTACCCTCGCGAACGCTCTGCTCGATCGCTCCCAGATGGATCGCCGCAGTCTTCACACGCTGCGCACCATCTCCACGCTTGGCATCCAGACTTTCACTCTCATCGTTGTGCTTCTCATCACTTTCGGCGCACCCAACCAGATTCCCACCATCCTTGGCCTCGGAGCCGCAGGTCTCACCGTCGTCTTTCAGGACTTCATCCTCGCCTTCTTCGGCTGGTTCATCCTCATGGGGAAAAATGGGATTCGCGTCGGCGACTGGGTTGAGATCAACGGCGTAGGCGGCGAGGTCATTGAGATCGGCCTCTTCCGCACTGCGCTTCTTGAAACAGGCAACTGGACCGACAAGGGCCATCCCACCGGCCGTCGCGTCTCCTTCATCAACAACTTCGCCATCACCGGCCAGTACTTCAACTTCTCCACCGCCGGCCAGTGGATGTGGGACGAGATCACGGTCAACATCCCACCCGGCCGCGACTCCAACAAAACCATCGAGGCAATCCACGACGCCGTCGTGAAGGAAACCGAAAAGGACTCCGGCCTCGCCGAGCAGGAGTGGCAAAGCGCCACGCATCAAAACGGCCTCAGCCAGTTCAAGGCTGCTCCCTCGGTCGACATGCGCCCCGCATCCTCCGGCGTAGACATCGTCGTCCGTTACGTTACACGAGCCGCCGATCGCTTCGATATGCGCAACCGCCTCTATCAGTCGGTCATCGACCTGCTACACAAGCAACCCGAGCCAGGTCCCGTGCAGCCCGCAAAAAAGTCCAGCGTCTAACTCACAGACGCTGGCTTGTCATGCAGAATCATTCACGAATCTCCAGACCGGTCTCGCAGTATTCCCGACCGAAGCCAAATGTCACCAGAATGTCGGAGCAGAATCCTCAGCTCCGGCACTCTGGTGGCGAGATCGGTTTTGAAAGCCGCTTTAGTGTGAGCCATCCCCCAAAAGAGTTACTCAAACAACCACCCCCCTCCCATCTATACTTGAAGAGTGTCATCAAGCATTGCCTTGGCTCAATACGCCCGGATAACCTGAGAGCGTTCTATCGCTTCAAACGTTAAAAGATTGAAAAAGGAGTCCTCCCCTCGAATGAAGCTCAAAGGAAAGAAAGCAGTCGTCTGTGGAGCCGGTGGCTTCATTGGCGGCTATCTTGTGCAGAGCCTGCTCGATCATGGCGTCGAAGTCATCCGCGGTGTCGACATCAAGCCGTTCCACGAGTGGTACCAGACCTCCAACGACGTTGAAAATCTCTCCCTCGATCTTCAGGACAAGAGCAACTGCCTGAAAGCCGCGGCAGGCGCGGAAGTCGTCTTCCAGCTCGCCGCCGACATGGGCGGCATGGGCTTCATCGAAAACAACAAAGCCCTCTGCATGTTGAGCGTCCTCACCAACACCCACATGCTGATGGCCGCGCGCGATAAAGGCGTCGAGCGTTTCTTCTACTCCTCCTCCGCCTGCGTCTACAACGGCGAAAAGCAGACCAACCCCGATGTCGTCGCTCTCAAAGAATCGGACGCCTACCCCGCGCTCCCCGAAGATGGCTATGGCTGGGAGAAGCTCTTCTCCGAACGCATGTGCCGCCACTTCGAAGAGGACTACGGCATGCAGACCCGTGTCGCCCGCTACCACAACGTCTACGGCCCGCTCGGCACCTGGACCGGTGGCCGCGAAAAAGCTCCCGCCGCCATCTGCCGCAAAGTCATCGAAGCCAAACACTCCGGCTCCGGCCAGATTGAAATCTGGGGCGACGGCAAACAAACTCGCTCCTTCATGTACATCGACGACTGCACCAAGGGCACCGAGATGATCGTCGAGAGCGACATCCGCGAACCTCTCAACCTCGGCTCCAACGAACTCGTCACCATCAATCAGCTAGTAGACATCGTAGAAGACATAGCCGGCATTAAGCTCAGGCGCAGCTACAATCTCAGCGCACCCAAGGGCGTCAACGGACGCAACAGCGACAACACGCTCATCTATCAAAAGCTCAACTGGGAGCCATCCATCAAACTCCGCGAGGGCATGGCCAAAACCTACGCCTGGATCGAGAGCGAGATGCTAGCCGCCAAACCTCTCGCAGCCGCTACCAGATAAAGCCCGTAGCTCTGAAAGTCGCTCCCTGTTCATGTATCGGACGGTTTCCAGCCTTTCGGTGGGGCCACGGTGTGGCCAGAATCACATAAGAAAATTTCTTTATTGTTTTCGATCTGCCTCTATCGTTTCGATCGCTGTTATGCCCTGGCGTTTTGTATCGATCGGCATTGGATGTGGTTATCGGATATGCTTAACGTTGAACGTTAGAGGCAATTTCAATGCGCAAGAGTATCGTTTCTCCTTCGGCTGTAGCACAAACTCCAATCGACGAAGTGTGGCGGAATCTGGAGCGGATTGCGCGAGTGGAGATCAGCTCCGAGGACGCGTCGTTTCCGATTGAACAGGCCCTGGGCAAGAAAGAGACAGCGGGTTGGCGAGCGGCGGAGACAGGGCCGCAGATGATCCGTCTGCACTTCGATGAGCCGTTGAACATCAGACGGCTGCGGCTGCACTTTGTGGACAAGGCGACAGAGCGGTCGCAGGAGTTTGCCGTATTTGCCGGGTCGGGCCACGAGTTGAAAGAGGTGGTGCGGCAGCAGTGGACGTTTACACCGCACGGTTCGACCGAGGAGGTTGAAGACTACGCGGTGAACCTGAGCGGGATCACTACGCTGGAGCTGAAGATCGATCCGGATCGAAGCCATGATCCGAAGATGAGCCATGCGTATGCTTCGCTGCAGAGTTTGAAGCTGGCGTAGGCCGACCGCGGATCTCCACGGATTGGACGGCTTGGACGGATTCAAGAACGGGCAAAGGCAACGACGGGCTCTTAGAACCTGTTTAGAAACTCTGGGGTTTGTGGCCTTGCGACGTGAAAGAACAAGCAAAGACAAGAGCGAAATGCGGGGATCTCTCCGCTGCGTCGCGCGATGAGACTGCGCGACTTCGGTCGAGATGACAGCTTCTTTTCAAGTTTTTAAACAGGCTCTTAGAGACTATGTTGATTGGGGTGATTTCGGATACGCATGGGCTGTTGCGGCCGGAGGCTTTGGCTGCGCTGGATGGCGTGGAGCATATTCTTCATGCCGGGGATGTGGGGGATATTGCGATTCTCGATGCGCTGCGGAAGATCGCTCCGGTGACGGCGATTCGGGGGAATGTCGATACACACGGCGCCTGTGCGCGGCTGCCGGCTACCGATGTGGTGGAGGTGGGCGGGAAGCTGTTTTATCTGGTGCACTCGGTGCATGATCTGGATATCGATCCTGCAGTGGCCGGAGTTGCGATGGTGGTGAGTGGGCACTCGCATAAGGCTTCGGTTTCGGTGAAAGATGGCGTGGTGTTTTTTAATCCTGGGAGCGCGGGGCCTCGGCGGTTTTCGCTGCCGGTGACAGTGGGGTTTGTGACGGTGGAGGATGGGGTGGAGGCTAGCGTGATGGAGTTGGCGGTTGGGTAGGAGGTATGCCCCAGGGGCTGAAGCCCCTTTTTTTCTTTGCAGAGATAAGAGGCCCAAGGCTGAAGCCTTGGGTTACCTAGAAGCAACTGCAAAAACGAAATGCGGAGATCTCTCCACTGCGCTATGGACGATGAGACTGTCCTCCGCTTCGGTCGAGATGACGGATTCTTTTTGTTGTTGAAAGAGACTGGGCGGAGAGCTGCAACGGCAACAGCAGATCCCTACGGGATGACAACCAAACGAACAAGCAACGGCAGCCACAATCGCAATCGCAACGCAACACCTGCATCAACTGCGCAGGTTTTTTGGGGGAGACCATCTAGTTGTCGAAGCGGACGGTGTTTAGGATGGATTGCATGCGCTTGCGGACGTCGTCCAGTTCGCGCTCGGTGATGTCCTGAACTCCGCTGACGTCGCCTCCGCAGAAGTTGTTGATTACGGCGTCGAAACGGTAACAGGAGTCGTTGTGGGCGGTGGTGTAGATCTCGTCGCGGGATTCGGTGCAGATGCCGCCGTGCTCGTCGTATCCGTGAGTGAAGGGGACACCAGCGATCTGGAGGGTTGACGTGGTGCGCGGAGCACGGGCGATGGCCTCTGCGGCGCATTGGTTGGCGGTGACGTGCGGGGCGACGCTGAAGTAGAAGAGCGCTCCGCTGAAGGTGGAGTAGGGGTGAGGATTGAAGCTGATGGTGGCGACGGCGCGCATCTGGGCGGTGTGGGCGGCGTTGCGGGCGTCGAGGTTGAAGGTGCTGACGGTACCGTCGCGGCGGGAGAGGTTCCAGGCAGGCGGAATGGTGAAGGAGACGCCGTAGCGCGAGTCGTGGAAGGGGCGGGCGGGTGGAGTGGTGGGCTCGGGTGCGGGAGGTTTTCCGCGGAGCAGAGGCGGGACGACTTCCGGTCGACCGGGAATGGGCCTCGATGGAGACTGTGCGGGGACGGGGAGAACTGTCAGCAGGGCGACGGCGGTGCAGCAGAGGGTCAGGGGTAGCTTCATACTTTTTCTCAGTCGGCAGCTATTGGCCGCGCATACGCGGGTTGGCTACAGTGTAGGCGATGTCGGTGAGGAGATTCACTCCCACATAAGTTAGCCCTACGGCCAGGATGCAGCCTTGCACTAAAGCATAGTCGCGGTTAGAGATGGCCGACAAGGTAAGGCGGCCGATTCCAGGCCAACTGAAGATGGTTTCGGTGACGATGGCTCCGGCGAGGAGGCTGCCGAATTGAAGACCAATCACCGTCAGGACGGGGATGAGCGCGTTGCGCAGGGCGTGGCGGTAGACGACGGTGTTTTCGGAGAGTCCCTTGGCGCGGGCGGTGCGGATGTAGTCCTGGCCAAGCTCTTCGAGCATCGCGGTGCGGACCATGCGGGTAAGGATGGCGGCGAGCGAGAGGCCCAGTGTGATGGCAGGGAGGATGAGATGCAGGAGAAAGCTGGTGAGGCTGCCGTCGCCTGCGCCCGAGACCGGGAGCCAGCCGAACTGGATGGAGAAGATGAGGATGAGGATGGGGCCGAGGGCGAAGTTGGGGAAAGAGAGACCGACGAGGGAGGTGACGCCAAGGGTGCGGTCCTGCCAGCGATTGCGATGGAGCGCGGACCAGACGCCGGCAGGTACGGAGAACGCAATTCCCATGAGAAGCGCGGCGGCGGTGAGGGCGAGGGTGTAAGGGTAACGCTGGAGGACGAGGTGGGTGACGGAGTCGTGGAGACGAAGGGATTGACCGAGATCGCCGTGAAGGATGCCGTGCCAGTAGCGGAGGTACTGGGTGTGAATGGGCGCGTCGAAGCCGTAGGCGTGGCGGAGGGCGGAGATGTCGGAGGCGGTGGCGCCTTCGCCGAGCATCTGGACGATGGGGTCGCCTGGGACCAGGTGGATTAATAAAAAGACGACTGAGACTACTACCCAGAGGACCGGGAGGGTTACGAGGATGCGGCGGATAGAAGGCCAGAGGGCAGTGCCGCTCATTGGGTTGCGTCCGTGTCGTTGATTTCGCTTTGCGAGGCTTGCTGCGGTGTGGCGATGTCTTCGACGATGACGCGGCCGATACGATGGCCGGACATCTCGGCTACCTGGTAACGGCGGCCTTTGTAGTTCAGAGATTCGCCGACAGTCGGGATGTGGCCGAGATGCGCGAGAAGGAAGCCAGCGAGAGTTTCGACGCCGGCTTCGCGGGGGAAGGTCCAGTGGAGCTGGTTGCCGAGGTCGCGGAGGGTGGTGCTTCCGTCGAGCGACATCGCTCCCGTTGTACTGAGGAGAGGCGAGCGGCTGATGTCGAACTCGTCTTCGAGCTCGCCGACGACTTGTTCGAGGACATCCTCGGCGGTGACCAGGCCGACGGTGCTGCCGAACTCGTCGACGACGATGGCCATCTGGCGGCGGCGCTCCTGAAACTCCTGGAGCAGCTCTACGGCGAGTTTGGTTTCGGGGACGACGGTGAGTTCGCGCATGACCTGGCGGAGGGTGAGGCCTGATTCGCCGATGCCGCCCATGGAGAGAGCGACGGTGCGGAAGTGCATGAGGCGGGAGATGTCTTTGGAGTAGACGATGCCGATGATGTCTTCAGGGCCGGTGGCGGGGTTGTAGACGGGGACGCGGGAGTGCTGCTCCTCGACGATGCGGGCGGAGGCCTGCTGGAGCGGCATGTCGGCGGGGAGAGAGAAGATGTTGCCGCGAGGCGTCATGATCTCGCGGACGGTGACGTGGTTGAGCTCGATGGCGCGATGAATGATCTCTTCCTGAAAGACCGGCAACAGGCCCATGCGGCGCGTGGCGGTGGCGATGAGCTTCAGTTCTTCGGGCGAGTGGACCGCGCCTTCGCCGCGCAAGGGAGCGCGGAAGAGTTTGAGAACTGCCGCAGCGGAGACGTTGAGCAGACGGACGGCGGGGCGGGTGATGCGGATGAAGACGTCCATGGGTCCGGCGACGGCGAGTGCGATGCGTTCGGCGCGCTGGAGGGCGAGAGATTTGGGGACGAGCTCGCCGAGGAGGACTTCGAAGTAGGCGATGAGCGAGAAGGCGAGGATGACCGCGATGGTATGGGCGTAGAGGACGGCGTGCGCAGGCAGATGGTGCAGCGAGTTGGCTGCGAGGCTGAGGATTGCGTCGGCTACTGCGGGCTCGCCGATCCAGCCGAGGGCGAGACCAGCGACGGTGACTCCGAGTTGAACGGCGGGGAGGAACTCGTCGATGGTGTGTTTGAGCTTGAGGGCGGTGCGCGCGCCGGGGCGTCCGAGGGCGATGAGTTGCTGGATGCGCGTCTCGCGGACGCTGACGAGGGCGAACTCCGCGGCGACGAAGAAGCTTGTGGCCAGGATGAAGAAGGCCACCATGATCACGCGGAAGAGCATCCACTCAAGCATT